>NZ_JADEWY010000113.1 GCF_015207375.1 Coleofasciculus sp. LEGE 07092
GGTGGGGGGATTGGGTTCGATGGGATTGGGAATTTCTGGGAGGTCAAGGGTTTGGGCGGTTACGGGTAGGGTGAGACAGGTAATTAGGAAGGCAGAGGGCAGAAGGCAGAAGGGAGTCAGACGGTAGCGAGGGTGCATGGGGGGTAGAAACTCTATCATGTCCGGTAGTATCGGACTTGTATGAGCTTGTAGTCAGCCCTTTAGGGCTGGGAAATAAGTCATTCTAAGGCACTAAAGTGCCGACTACAAACAATTGTTTGGTGTTAAACCAGGACTGGTGGGGATAATTGTGGGAGATTGGGAGGTGAGAATGACTGTATCCCTGGCATCGTCTTTCCACACCCATCCTTGAGCTTCGATGATGGGTTGGGTAGTGGCATCGGTTTGGTTTCTGACAATCGTATTTCCCAGAACTTGGCTGGGATTGACGGGTAAGCCAGCGCCACCTTTTCTGATAAATGAACCTGTGTTTGACCCTCTTTGGGCGTCGCATCCCTGGGCAATTTCTTCAATGTCTGAGATTTCCGGTGGTTCAGTTAACCCTCGGATGGGGTCAATGTCGGGAGTTAGAATCGCGATTTCACCATTTAACTGGGGATTGAACAGAGAAAAGGCGGTGATGTCATTATTCTCGGTGAGTTGAGGGCGCACTTCTAGACCAAAGATGCCTTGGGCAGTAATGTTAATTTGACCACCTCGACCTTGAAAGGAGTTGGCGGTAATGTCACTGTTTCCCAGACCGACTAAGGTATCTGTCTGAATCGTGATGAAGCCACCGTCTCCAGGGCTATTCGCTGTGCCTGCGGTTGTGGAGATGCGACTGGTGTTGAGTAATTGGATATGTTCAGCGTTTAGGTTAATATTACCACCCTGACCGGATTGGGTTTCTCCAGTAATTAATCCCTGGTTATTGAGTTCAATGGTGTCAGCTTGGATAAGCAGGTTACCTGCGGCTGCTTGACTGGTGGGGTCTTCACTGGTGACGGTAGCTTTGGCTCCATCTTGGATAATTAGGCGGTCTGTGGTAATTTGTAAGTCTCCGGCGTCACCACTGCCTTGAGTTTGGGCAAACAAGCCACTGGGGACACCACTTGTGGCTGAGATGCCAGTTAATATAACTGAATCAGAAGCACGAACGGTAAGTTCTCCAGCTTGACCAGAACTTGTTGTTAGGGTGCTTATCTGTCCGCCCCGTTCCAGGATTAACCGTTCAGTGTCAAGGGTTAAATTACCGCCTCGCCCTGACCCTGCTGTACTGGCTGAGACTCGACCTTGATCCTGAATAGTGAGCTGCGGTGTTTCAATGGTTAAATTGCCACCTTTTCCCGTTGCTCCTGGGTTTGCTTGAGCGAAGATGCCACTGGGAAACCCATTCTGTCTAGTTCCAGTCACTAGAAGGGACTCGGAGGAACGAATGCTGATTTCTCCAGCATTGCCAGCAGCAAACGTAGAGGTAGAGATGTTAGCGCCATCCTGAATAATCAATACATCAGTATCAACCGTCAACTTACCGCTTGCGCCTCTCCCCCCTGTAAACGCAAACAAGCCACTGGGAAAACGAGGGTCTGCTGAAGTACCGATTAAGTTGATGGTTGAGGCAGTGACCGATAGATTTCCCCCTTGTTGATTGCCAAAGGTAGAGGCATCGATAGCTGCCCCATCCTGGATGGTTAATTGACCTGTGTTAACCTGCAAGTTGCCGCCAGCGCTATCTCCTTCAGTTACCGTAAACAAGCCACTGGCAAAGCTCAGGTCAGGAGACTCCCCAATTAAATCAATGGACTGGGAAGCGTTAACGAATAGGTTGCCCCCTTGACCATTTCCAGGTAGGAATGCTGCGGCTGAGGCTTGCGCTCCATCTCGGATAACTAAGCGCTGGGTGTTAATAATAATGTTGCCTCCGGCTCCGGCTCCGGCTGTTTCTGTGAGCAAACCACTGGGAAATCCGGTGGTACTGGATGTACCCATCAGTTCTACCGACTCGGAGGCGTTGACAGTTAACGTTCCCCCATCGTCTGCACCAAAGGTATTGGCAATTAAGGCAGCTCCCTCACTCAAGGTGACGTGGCGTCCCTGCACTTGAATATCTCCCCCACCTTCACCACTGGTATCGACTAGAGCATCCTGAGAGAGTTGGATATCTCCGAAATTTTGATTTTCGGCATATCCTAATACCAAGCCTTGGTTAGTGGGCGTTAGGCTAACTTCCCCTGGTTCTGCAAGGCTTCCGAGTTCAATTCGTCCCTGTTCAGCGATGAGCAATGCGCCTTGGTTCAGGGTGAGATTTCCACCCACAAGGGCAAGGGTTTGACCCGTTGGTACTTGTAGAATAGATCCTTGTACCTGGATATCTGCGGGTGCTCCTCCAAATTCTAGCGCTGTGGGAATACTGATAGTTAGTAATGGGGTGGGTGCTGCGACAGCAAAGGATGTACCATCGGCAAAGTTAAGTTGATTGGCTGTACTGGCGACGAAGGAGTTAAGGTTAATTAATTCGGCTTGTGGACCAAAGACAATTCCATTCGGATTGAGCAGAAATAGGCTGGGATTACCATTCAGGGCTTCGATGATTCCATCAATGGTTGAGATTGACCCTCCGGTGACGCGGCTGATAATCCGTTGAATGGCGGCACTGTTGTCAAAGATGGCACTGTTACCGTTGAGGATAGAAAATTCAGCAAAACTATGGAATAGATTTTCTCCTACGGTAGTGCCACCTCCAATCGTGCAGGTGGCGGCGGTACAGGATAGGTTAGGGGAACCATTGATTAATGTTCCCAAGCTACCATCGCTGCTGATTTGTGCCTGTACTGAGCTATGAATGCCTAAGTAACAGAGGGTCAGACTGGTTGCTAGCCCTAGTCTCTGAAGCATTGATTTCATAAAAAATCGGAAGCGAATATGATCAGGAAGCACGAGACAATCGCCGTTTTAGTAATAACCCTACACCCATTGTGCCAAACAGTAAGATGCCTAATGCGGATGAGGATTCTGGAACAGAGGTTACTGTTGAGTTGTTAGCCGTTTCCGGATACTCAACAATCACTTCGGTCACTTCATAGGTATCGGCAATTAATATATCAAATACGCGATTATCAAGGCTGGGGTTGCTGCTTTGAAACCGAATTGAGGAAGCGCCGATGAAGGGATTAGCAGCGGCAGTACCATCAATACCGAGATAGTATAATTCCTCCTCAGCTAGAGGGTTGCCATCTACGGGAATCAAAATTGAACCGCCACCGTTTCCAGAGGATTGGGAGTTAACTTCCCACCAGGATAGGGCTGTGGGTTCTTGACTAAAGATATTCTCGTAGTAGTTGAGTTCGGGTGGGTCATCTACTCCTGGTAAGTCATAGTCAGTATAGGAACGCCGCCGCACCCATATATAGTCCAGGGATGCGGAATCTGAATTGTTTTGTACACTCAGGGAGCCTCCCCTGATAAAGTCAAATTCCTGGTTAAACAAGTCTCCGTATTCAGATTGTTTAAGTAGCCAAGAGGGTTGGTTTGTGGATGCAGTGGGCATGGTTTAGTCTCCTAATATGTTGTGTTTGTCTGGTTGATTGACTATTGAAAGTGGAATTGATTCTATGGGGAAATTACAATTGAGTAGATTTCACAGAAAGGAAATAACCCGATGGTACTGAAATTTGGGAAGTTGGCACGAAAACGAAAGATGCTTCTCCATTACTGTCGGTTGTTACTTCCGTTGAACCAACAGATATTTTATTGGGACCCGATGTAAAAAATACAATTTTCTGAAAGAAGAATTCCAGTAGGAAATTGGTATTGGGTGTACCATTGAGCGTTCCTTCAATATTATTGTTAATGGATGTACTGAGGAAACCGATGGTGGTTCCCGAAGAATCAATTGTAAAACTACCTTCGTCGGCAAATGCTGAACCCTTAAAAGCACTGTCAACTGCTTGTACACTCCAGTAATAGGTGCCAGGTTCTAGGTCATTGAGTGTCCAACTTGTGTTGTGATTGACATTACCCATTTGGGCGAGTTGGCGAGTGCCATCACTATTGGACATGGGAGACATAATGTCTGACCCCCCTGGTGTAGTTCCCACCCGCAGGTTATAGGTCAAGTTGCTTTGGGGTGTTTCAGTATCTGTTGATGGGTTCCAATTTAAGGTAACGGAATTGCCGTTAACTGAATCGTTAAGACCAGTGGGAAGTGTGGGAGTAGTGTTCGCGATGAGGGTATTGTTGCGGTAAACTTTGCCAATATAGTCTGAACCATCATGACCCGCAAGCAAGATATCCAGGTCACCATCATTGTCATAATCTCCCCAGACAGCCGAATTTAACATCACATTCGTTAATGGGGCATTGATGTCAGTAAAGCCACTACCTGTGTTTTCATAGACCTTAGTTAGGTTTTCAAATTGACCATCATTGCTAGCGCCTGCGCCTGTAAGCAAGATATCCAGGTCACCATCATTGTCATAATCTCCCCAGACAGCCGAACTGTGACCCACATTAGTTAATCCGGCATTGATGTCAGTAAAACCACTACCTGTGTTTTCGTAAACTTTAGCAACGCCATTACTCCACGATTCATCCTTCCACCCTGTCAGTAAGATATCTAAGTCACCATCACCGTCATAATCTCCCCAAGTCCCTGACCCTCTGTGAACACCTGTCAATCCAGCATTGATATCGGTGAAGCCATTGCCTGTGTTTTCGTAAACTTTAGCGTGTGCTATTGCCGAGTCAAATGAAAGTATTTCCCAACCTGTTAGCAGAATATCCAGGTCTCCATCACTATCGTAATCGCCCCAATCCACAGAACTTGAAGAAAGACCGAGGAGAGAAGCTCCGATATCCATAAAACCATTACCTGTATTTTCGTAGACTTTGGTGATACGGTCTGAATCATTACTGTCAGGAGAACCATAAGTAAAACCAGTCATGAGGATATCGAGGTCACCATCATTGTCGTAATCTCCCCAGGTGGCAGAACCAATGCGGACACCATTCAATCCAGTATTGATGTCGGTAAAACCACTACCTGTATTTTCGTAGATTTTAACGATAGTCTTGGTATCTGAATCATCATCATAACCAGTCAGAAGGATATCGAGGTCATTATCATTGTCGTAATCTCCCCAGGCGACTGAACCGTGGAGAACACCAGCCAGTCCAGCATTGATTTCGGTGAAACCACTGCCTGTATTTTCATAGACTTTTGAATGATTACCATTAGAGAGCAGGATATCCAAGTCGCCATCGTTGTCGT
This sequence comes from Coleofasciculus sp. LEGE 07092, assembly GCF_015207375.1. Classification (GTDB taxonomy): domain Bacteria; phylum Cyanobacteriota; class Cyanobacteriia; order Cyanobacteriales; family Coleofasciculaceae; genus LEGE-07092. Next base: position 5,249 of record NZ_JADEWY010000113.1, read on the forward strand.
AATCTCCCCAAGCTGTTGCCCTAGAAGTTTGGGGATTCCAAAAATTTGTTAATCCAGCATCAATGTCTGTAAAGAGTTCTGGGATGACTTGTTCTACTCCAATTCCTTGAGAGAACTCTGAGGTATTATTGTCTGGGTCAGTCGCCGTGGCGGTAATAAACTGCCCAACCGAACCTTCTGGCAAATTCAATGTGAAATTAGCATTGCCACTGCTATCAGTTGTGACATCTTGAAAACCGAGGAAGGTTTCACCCTCGCCATAACCTGAAGGATCTAAACTGCTGTTGGAGAAGAATTCTAACCGGAAGGTGTCATTAGGTGTACTGTTAAGCGTTCCTTGAATTGTTGTACTGTTGCCACTGGAAGTGGCGGAGGTTAATACTGGGAAGTTTTGTAAGTTATTAGCACCGACATCTCCATCTCCTAGGTCATTCGCTGTGACCCCACGACTACCAATAATATCAATTCCCAATTGGGTATTAGAAAAGATGGAATTACCCAGAATGGCATTACCATTGGTGCGTTCTGACTGTACTGTATTGGGATCTAGCAGCCATATACCCTCAGAATTATTGAATGCGATAATGTTTCCAGCACCTAAGTCTGTGCCACCGATAGTGTTATCAGCCCCTTCAATAGTTACACCTTCTCCTTGATTACCTAAGGGCTGGATACCAGTCACATCGGTGCCAATATAATTGCCTTGAACAACATTTTGTGTACCTGATTGCTCGGAAATTCTAATGTCTCTACGAATGCTTACGCCATCCCAGTCGTTACCAGAAATCAGATTACGCTCTTCAGGTATTGTCCCACCCAGAATATTGCGAAATCCCCCAATACCTACACCACCTCGATTGCCCAAAGCTTTGGTGCCAGTGATATCTGTACCGATATAGTTGCCAATAATTACATTATTCATTGTAGAAACACTAAGGGTGATACCACGAGAATCATTGCCAGAGATGAGGTTACGTGCCTCTACTGTTGAGCCGCCAATGAGATTGTTAGATCCGGTCGCAATATAGATGCCCTGATCAGAGTTACCTAAATCTTTTGTGCCAGTGACATCAGTACCAATGTAGTTGCCTTGGATAACATTATTTGTTGCTGAACTACGTTGAATGTTAATACCCTCCGCATCATTACCTGATATTAGGTTGCCTGCTCCTGTAGTTGTGCCACCAATTAAGGTATTAGACGTCCCCCGCATCTTAATACCGTAAAAATTCCCTAAATCTTTTGTACCAGTAATATCGGTGCCAATGTAGTTACCTTGGATGACATTGCCTGTTGCTGAACTATTTAATGCAATTCCTGTTGCAAATATATCACTATTACCGGAAATAAGGTTTCTCGACTCAGGTGTTGTCCCACCAATAGTATTATTGGACGTGTGGTCAATATACACTCCTGCCAAGTTATTACCCAGAGCTTGAGTCCCCGTGACATCAGTGCCAATAAAGTTCCCCTCAATCCGATTATTTCCATTGATTCTGAAGGCAATTCCGCTATCATCAAAGCGATTGATTACCAATCCGCGTACAGTGCTATTTCCCGCCGTAATCGTTAAACCATTAGCCCTTTCACCTACATTACTACCATCCAACTCAATAATCGGAGTTGCAGAGAACCCAACCTGAGTTTTTCCATCAATCACTACTGGGTCAGTAATTATAGGTAATGCGGATAAAGGTTGAATTGTAAATGCCCCGGTAACTGGGTCATAACCCGCATCAGCAGTGGGAATATTGAAGGCAATAGTATCCAGACCCGGATTACGATTTGCCCAATCAATGGCATAGCGCAAACTACCGATGCTACTATCGTTGGTATTAATTACAATTGGTGTTTCATTATCCGCAATCGTGACAGTGCCACTATTAGCCGTTCCGACTTGATAGCCTGTAGCTGCTGCCAAATTCAAGACAACCGTTTCATTCTCCTCAAACTCTGTATCATTGATTGCTTCGAGATTAATCGTGGTTGTGGATGCATTGGCTGGTATAGTGACACTGTTGTCTGCGATCGCGCTATTGTCTGGGTTGAATAATCCGTAATCCCCAGTCACGGCATCACCGGCTAGGGAAAAATTCACTGTCAGGGGTTCGGTGGTACTGCCTGTGCGGGTAATGGTAAACTCTCCTGTATCCCCATCTTCAGAAGCATTGGCATCTGTGGCACTAAGAGTTACTGTGGGTAATTCGGCTACATCCAATACCACCTGAGTCGTTGTTACTGATGTATCACTGCCATCAAAGGCTTTGACGGTAAACCCTGGAATAGACTCACCCGCTTGATCTGCCACCCAAACTAATTCCTCGGTTGGGGTTAACGTGGTCACTCCCGGCACGATCGCTTGTCCATTCTTGGTTAACGTGCCAGATGTGACTGCCTCAATCTGGAAGGAAATTCCATCCCCTTCCACATCACTGGCATTTGAGGCATTCAGTAAATCCGAATAGGCGATTGTAAATGGCTGATTAACCGTTGCTCCCGTCAAAGACGCGATCGCATCCACCGTTGGCGCATCATTTACACTAATCCCCTGGAGGCTAATCGTACCTGTGAGGGGTGAGGCAATGCCATCAGAGACATTGGTGTCAAGGGTCAAGTTGCCGTTGAAATTCTCTGTCGGGACAAACTGCACATCAGTCAGTAACGTATTAATATCAGCGACGGCACCACTGGCTTGCCACACCCCACTGGCGGGGTCAAAGGTTGATGATGTTGTCCCAACCGTATCCGTTGTTAACTGTCCTGCCTCTGGATGAGAGAGTTGTAAGCTGACGGTGATAGTATCCCCAGAATCAGGGTCAGTGATGCCAATATTTGTCAGGTCAAGTGGGATATCCTCGGTGTAGGCTTGAGTGAACGTCAGGTTGGTTGCCACGGGTGGTGTATTGGGTGGCAGATCATTATCAGCAATCAATACCTGAGCATTATTAGCTGTTCCTACCTGATAATCAGTATCTCCAATCAGATTCACCACCACAGTTTCATCCCCTTCATACTCCGTATCATTGATCGGCGTAATTGGCAGGGTGAACGTTGTCTCACCTGCGGGAATAGTAATGCTGTCACTTAATGTCGTATAATCTGTGCCTTGAGTCGCTGTACCCGTTGTGCTGTAGTGTATCGTCAGTGGGTCATTAGTATTGCCACTGCGGGTAAAGGTAAATTCTCCAGTATCCCCATCCTCCGAGGCAGTCTGGTCAGTCGCATTCAGAGTTATCGTCGGTAATTCAGTCACCTCAACGTCAACCTGAATCGGCGTTTCTGAATTATCCGTCCCATCAAAGGCTTTTACCGTAAACGCGGGTACTGCTGAACCCGACGTGTCCGGTATCCAAACCAGTTCATCCGTATCCCGTAACACAGTTTCCCCTGGTATCACCGGGTTGCCATTGTGAATTAACGTACCAGAAGTGACTGTTTCAATCCGGAACCAAATCGTATCCCCATCCACATCCGCTTCATCAGCAACATTGGCTAAATCCGCGTAAGTAATCGCAAAGGGTTTTGTTTCTGTCGCACCCGTCAGTGTTAGAACCGTCGTTAACGTTGGCGGGTGATTCGTTTGAGTGCCGTAGAGATTCAGTTTCCAGGATTTCCAAGTACCAGTATCGGGTTGCTCGAAATCGAATATTTGATCGGATACTCGCAGCGTCCACTCTCCCAGAGACGACTCACCCCAGTGACGCACTGAGGTAAATACCCAATTTTGATAGTTAGCATTTGGGTTGTAGTTGTCGTTGGGATTGGTGTCATAAACAGGAGGATGAGGTTGAGCCAAAATGGACTCCGTGCCATCTGGGGAAACAAGTACCACATTCAGGTCACCCCGTATGGGATGGTCAGCCTCAAAAACGACCTCTGCCCATTCAACGGTGATATCATCAGTAATATTAATGGTTCTTTCAATCTCTGTGCCATCTGCATTGGGAATATCTACCTCAACGACTTGTGGCTCAGAACTAATCGAAACCTCTTCAGCGACGGATGTCCAGGTTGTTGCCTTTTCCACAGCAGCGGCAGCATCAATCCCACCAAAGCCATACTTATGATTAACCTGGTATCCTGCCCCATTTGTCGTCCAGTCCTCGTCAAATCGGTCAGTTTTGTCCGGGTCAGCCGTTTCCACGAGAATATGCTGCACATCTCGCCAGGTTAGATTGGGATTAGCCTCCAACATTAGCGCCACGACTCCAGAAACTAACGGTGCGGCGGAAGAGGTTCCCCCAGAGTCATAGGTATAATCCCCTGGATTTGTGCCATCAGCGCCGATTAAATCCGTCGTCGTAATCCCATTCGTTCCGATATCGAGTTGCCAATTTCGGAGTTGACCCGCTTGGGAGGGAGTATTATCGGTAATTTCCAACTGCCAGATGCCATTGGCAGTTTCGCCATCCAAATCAGCCAGACGCCCTTCGGGTCGGAAGCGCTTAAACTTGACAATCTCTGGATTCGACCAATCAGTAATCAGAGTCTCTTCCTCATCAGAGAGCCAAATCCCTTGAAAATGGGCATTTTCATCGGTTACATCCGTAAATAGTTCAACGCGGGTTCCCGATGGACTAATTAGAAATGCCTCCAAATCACTGCTACGTTGATGGCGAATGTCCAACCTGACTGCTAGGTCAGTGATTGCTCCTGAAATGTTATTAACATTCAGGTCAAAGCTTTGTGTCCCGTTATCCGAAATCAGTTGCTGCCTGTTATCACTGGGAGAATGTTTGTAACTTCCCTTAGAATAAGCCGACACTAACAACGACGCTCCCGGTTCACTGTACCGAGTTTGATCCCCAGAGTCATCAATAGCGGCTACGGCAACAGTATAGCGAGAATTAGCGAAGCTATTATAATTGACATTACTGTCGTAAGCTTGGTCATTGCCAGCGGCAAACACGTAAATATTGCCCAAACCATTCCTGCCCTCAGTCGCGGCTGTTTCCAGCGCTGCTAACGAGAGCGCATTTCCCCTCCAAAACCAATCTCTGGGTTTCCAACTATTGTTATAAAGGTCAATCTCCTGGTTCTGGTAAGATAAGGCATCAGCTATCCTTAAATCCGCAATATTTTCACCCAGCAGTCGCAATCCGGCTAGAGACGCCTCCGGAGCCGCCCCACTCACGCCAATATTGTTATCCCCTCTCGCTGCTGCTATCCCCGCAATAGCCGTCCCGTGGGCATTAGCGGCAGTTGCGGCGGGGTCACTATCTCCGTCTTGGAAATCCCAACTTAAGTCGGCTCGGTAATTTTCGACCAAATCGGGATGAGTATGTTGTAACCCATCATCAACAATGCCAATGACAACCCCGTTTCCGTGGATGTCTGACTCCCAAACGGGAATAACATTGCCATCAAAACCGGGAAGGCTACCCGTCTGACCTGTATTTTGGAGATGCCATTGGTGACCAAATAAGGGATCATTCCCTTGGGGGACAAGTTCAACGGGAACCAAAGGATAGGCAAACTCAATCCCCCCTAACTCCTGCAATTGCTGACCCACCTGCTCCGGAGTCATAGTCCCTGGAAACTGCCAAATGTAGGTATGGGGAATGTATGTCGTCTCTCCTAAATTCTCAACCCCAAACAGGGTGGCTAACTGGGGATGGGGATAACCGGGTGTAATTCCCACTACCCATTCTTGAGTCTCCGCTAATGTTGCAGGGTCATAATTATCTAAATCCGTAGACGATTCAACAGCAGAGCGCACGACATCGGAAAGCTCATCGGTAATAGCCCCTTGCGGCTGCGAATCCTGATCAATGGTTACATAATCAACCAAAGCTTCTCCCAACTCCGTTGTCCGCCAATCCTGAGTTGGTTCAATCACCGCATCCAACAGAACGGTTTGACCTGTCGCCCCCCGTACAGAAAAGATGAAATCGTTGTAATCTTGATCTGAGCGACCGTCCACCCGCAAATCTTCCATGACAAAGGTGTGACCGTCTCCGGTAACATCGGCAATTTGCCCCAAATGTAACCCATCATTGGGATTAGCCGTCGCCAAAGAGAACAAGGGACGCACCGAGCCGCCAATGGTAGGTTGCTCAAAGACTTGCTGTACTGTCCCATTAGGAACTAGCATCAAGGCAAACTCATCGCCTGGAGTCAAGTTGAAGCGTTTGACTCCCTGGTAATCTCCCTGATTGCGATCGCGCTCTCCTAATTCTCCCCGAAAGCGTCCCCCCTCTATCCGGTCAGAAATGGCAATATAACCCAAGGGCGAATCACTCAAAGCCCGAAGAGCCGCTTCCTGGATAAACTCTGGAGAACCTGGCTCCAAGTTCTCCATCCCCGCTAGATTAAAGAGTGCCAGTTCTCCCTGATACCCCCCACCATCAAATAGGAAATCAATCTTCACCTCTCCCGTGTTCCCCACGGTGAATACTCCAGATTCAAGGTTCAAATCCGAGTTAACCATTGCCGAAGTACCCAGTAAGGGGTCAACCCCATCTAACACCGGGGAGGTTTCCTCCGTCTGGGAATTCAAATCTGCCGTAGGATTCAACCCTAGAGCATTTCCCGTCAGAGTATTCTCCAGATTTACGCCTGTCACCGCAACAGGTACAATTTTAGAGTCCAGCAGTGGGTCACGGTAACTTCCCAGGGCGGTTAATTTAGATGTAGAGGGAACTTGAGATTCAGTTGCCAGAATATTGTTGAGTCCATCCTGACCTGGAACTGAGGCGAGGGGATTACTCAAACTCGCTTGTACCGTATCTGAATTATCCATGACTTTTTTCAACTCAAACGATTAGGGGCTATCTGGCTCACTCCCTAAATTAGGAACCCCTAATAGGGCAACTCTGAATAAAAAAATTGTCAATTTTTTATGGAAACACTAATTGAAAGCAGGGAGGAGAAATTAGTTATCCTTATCCTGCCGTAAAACAGTACAAATGAAAGGTGCGACAGCTTACAAAAGCTATTGCCCTAGGCGTTATTCTCAGACAGATTTCCACAAGTCAGTTAATCAAGCGAACAGTTTCCGATTCCGGATGGACTATTGGCATTAAGTGGCATTAAGCCATAGGCTAACCTGAAACTTATCTCCAAGCAAAAATAAGGGAACTTCCGGCTAAAGGATACAAGCGCTTTTTACTGGGCGTGGTCAAATCAGAGTATTAACTATTCTTTCTTAGAAGATAACTTTTCTCTAGTTGATCGAGCAAGGATTCCAATGTAAAGATTCAGGTCAGGTTTGATCAATTTATTATTAGGGGATGAAAGGCTTCGCCCAAAATGGTGCTTGAATACCCGGACTGTCCAGCTTTCGGCTTTCATCCTCTGCCGTTGTGATTCAGGGTATGGGTTCAGGCGACAAAGGTGGGCGAGATTTATTGTCAGCGAAGTTTTCGCTCAAGACTTGTTGGAAAAACTCCATCACCAACCGTCCCCGCTGTCTACGGGTTTGTACCACACTCAGCAAATCGACAGTCTGTTGGAATCGCTTCATTGAAGGAAATGATGCACGATATCAGATGAAACTAGTTATGAAAAAAGATGCCTTGAGCGTTTCCCCCAGACACTACCGCATCCATGATGCCAGTCAGAAACACCGCCTGATTCGGTTGTTTACCCAAATTTGTCCTCGCTTCTGGAAAACACGTCGCCGTGTACTCAGTTTTGCCCTTGTGACATTTCTCGGATTGGGTTCAGTTTTGGGCGTCCAGACTCTATTTACTGAACGGGTCATTGGCGCAAGCCCCCTAATTCAACCCATACTCCTAACGTCTGACACGACGGTAAGAGAACCAGATGTGAGTGTTCAGCCAAAAGTACAATCGGAAATTCTCCTCGTTCAAACCCCTATTGAGATTAATTATCAGCAACTTGACCAAGGTCAAGACTACTTGGCGTCAGGACGCTACACCCAAGCTTGTCAGACCTTCCTACAAGGGTTTGGGTTAGAGTCTCCAGACTGTCAACTCTCAGACCAGGAACTGCAAACCCTCCAACAGTTCTCTAACTCTCCAGCTAACGTTGAGGGCTGGCGGGGATTAGGTGAAGTGCTGCGCCGAGTCGGTCGCTTAGAGGACGCCCAGACGGTTTTATCGTTTATTTCCCAACCTACCCCGGCTGACTATTTGAGTTTGGGCAATACCCAACGTGCTTTAAGTCAGCGCCAACGTAATTTATATAACAGAACCCGAAACTTAGATGATTTGCAGCAAGCTCTTAATCAGGTAGAAATAGCCTTAGACAGCTATCGAACAGCCGCAGAAACGGATGGGTCTAATTCTCAAATTATCCCAACTCAGGCACGACTCAATCAATTGAGTTTGACCTTAGATACTGTGGCATGGCTGAAAACGGTCAAGCAGGAGTTAACGGTAGAGACATGGATACCTACGATTAAATCTGAGATTACCCAGGTTGAATCGGCAGCAAAAAAATGGTTTTCTATCCTAGAAAAGCAGGCTTCCCAGACTCATCAGACCATTCAACCAACATTTGATACAAAAACCTGGAAAAATTTAACCTTCCCAGAACAGTTATCTCTAATCTACGCCCAAGTGAATTATGCTGTCAGCTTAACTCAGCTCCAAGAGTATGCCAATTATTTCCCCTCTTTAAGAGAACCTTCAACCGCAGAAATCAACCAACGCTTTGACACAGCAGTTACCTGGGCAAAACAACTGAACAATCCCCTGGCAGAAATGTATGCCCTAGGTTACTACGGGCAATGGTACGAACAACAGCAGGAATGGCAGAAAGCAGAAAAACAAACTGAAAAAGCCCTAAGATTAGCCCAATCTCAACGATCATGGGATGTTGCTTATCCGTGGCAATGGCAATTAGGGCGAATATACAAAGCTGAGGCAGAGCAAGCAGAAAAGCAGCACAAAACGTCAGCAATGCAAGGTTATTTTCAACGCGCCTTAACCGCCTACGAAGCAGCATTTCATAATATTCAAAATATCCGGGATAACTTACTATCGGCTGAATTAGATATTCAATTTAATTTGCGCGATCAAGTAGAGCCAATCTATCGAGGATATGTTAATTTACTGCTACAATCTAGGGGGGATAATCAACAAGAAAACCTAGAAGAAGCCCGTAATGTGATTTCCGAACTCCAGTTAGCTGAACTGCAAAATCTACTGCAATGTAGTGTAGCCCAACTAGAGGGTGAGGAAACTGTATCCCTGGAAGCCATAATTGCCGAAGATTCAACCACCGCCGTTCTTTACCCGATCCTTTTGGAAGACAGACTCGAAGTCATTCTAGCTGTACCGGGGGAAAAACTGCGACATTACTCACCCGCCAACACCCCGCGTCAAGAGGTGGAAACCCTGATCAAACGACTATGGTACTCCCTAGAACAACCTTTTTTCTCCCAAAGAGGTAGACAAGACTCTCAAACACTCTACAATTGGTTAATTCAACCCGCTGAAGCCGACTTAGCCAACAGCCAGGTCAACACGTTAATCTTTGTCCTGGACGGAGCGTTACGCAATATCCCTATGGCGGCGCTTTTAGACGAGAATGAACAGTACCTAGTGGAGAAATACGCGATCGCTTTATCTACGGGTTTAAAATTACCACAATCTGAGTCAAGCGGAGAATTCAACGCATTAATTGCAGGACTCTCAAAACAACCGGAGTTAGCCGACTCCTTAGACAATCAGTTTGGGCAATTGGATTATGTTGAGATAGAAATTGCTAATATTCGAGCAGTTCTTCAAGATTCGTCGCTCTTATTCAATGAACAATTTACCGATAAAGCTCTACAAGATAAAATTAATTCTTCTGCTTACAACTTAGTTCACTTAGCCACCCATGGTCAGTTTGGTTTCAGTCGTGAAGACACTTTTATTATTACCGCCGCCACTGAAGCTGACCAGGAAATAAACAGTAATATTAATGCCCTAAAGATTGATCTCAATACCCTGGATGATTTACTTAGAGCGAGAAACCAAGATCCCATTGAATTACTTGTTCTCAGTGCTTGTGAAACCGCAACTGGAGACAATCGCGCCGTTTTAGGAATTGCGGGAATGGCGGTACAAACAGGGGCGCGTAGTACCATTGCGACGTTGTGGAGTATTGATGATCCATCAACGGCTGCATTGATGAAACAATTCTACGCCGCCTTAGGCAAAAAAACAACTAAAGCCGAAGCCCTTCGCCAAGCCCAACTCCACCTCCTGCAAAATCCTTCCGCCTATAGACCTTCTCATTGGGCAGCTTTTGTTTTAGTTGGAGACTGGCGTTGATCAGTGCAGACTCCTGTAATAAGATTATCATTGTTTAAGATTTAATATTGAACAGCTTGGTTCTTGAGCAATTTCGCTTAAACCAACTGCTTCTAGCAGGTCATTCCAGTCAGCCGCTAATTCGGGATTTTGCCACAATTGATTCCAGTTAGCAGCAAATTCAGACTCCTTCAGGTCAAAACAGCGGCTGGTAGCAAGAAGAGTTAATGTTTCATGCCAAATGCTTTCTTTGGCGTAGATTTCAACACGTTTTCGTGGTTTAGCTACTTGTAATTGACGTTCACGTTCGTCGGTTAGTGCCACACGTTGAACCCATCCATCAACATTAGGATTTCTGGAGGGTCTTCGTGGATCACAAATAATTGAAAGATACCAATGGTAAAGTTTTTCTATCTTGAGTCCATGAGTAGAGGGGATGCGTAAGCCAACAATCCCTGATATGCCATCTAAGTCAAGCCGAAAAGGTTCGTCGAAAATATCATTATTTTTGTTATCTTGTAACATAAACTCTAACTTTGAATAATCTAAGTTTGGCGGCAAATTGGGAATGTAAAACCAAAAGATTGGATACTCACTCACTGTTAAACTGATCGAACTCACTAGACCTTCAGGTAAAACATTCCCCAATGTCTTATCAAAAGGTTCCTCAGGTACTAAAGCAAAAAGCGGTGGATTAAGCAAACTGCACTGCCCTCGTCTTCCTGCATCTCCCCGCCGAGAGGATTCACCGAGTTGTTTTTCCTTTCTTCCTCCTCTCAGCCAACGGAACCACTTTTGTTGGCTAGCTGGAGTTTCTAAGAATTTGGAACTAACTTGAATTTGTTGAAGAAATAGATTATTTGATACTTTTCCTAAATTGAGAACTTCAGTTGTATTTTGTGCATTAACAGGTATTGAATAAAACACTAAATGACTTAGTAATAATATAGCTGTTAGTCTGCCTAATATTGTTTGAAAAAATAATCTTATTTTATTGGTCATAATTTAATTGTTTTATAGTTTGCTTTTTTTATTTACTTGTCAAAAAATTAAGGCGTACAACGCAAATTCCCGTTAAAGCAAAAGCCAATAAAGGGGGTACAAGTGGTATCCAGCCACTAAACCAAGAAAAAACGTACCAACAAATTATTAATAATAATGTTAGTATAAATATCACTATCAATACTCGGTGTAAATATTTTTGGAAATATAAAAATAATATACCAAATATAAAAGACCAAAGCCAAGTCCACAATAACTCAAACTCTGGTTCCCAGAACCATATTAGTTGCCGCTCTCTCTTAGCAGCACTAATAATTTGACTTACCATGTGTGCATGAAGAAACACTCCTGGCATTTGACCATAGGGTGTAGAATGCATATCAATTTCATTATCTTCAGTGTTATTTAGGTAGCCAATAATAACAACTCTATCTTCTAAAGCCTCTTTTTCAATATCACCGTTTTTTACTTCTGTATAGGAATAATGATTTGGTTTATCTATATTACGGTAATTGAGAAGTATTTCATAATCACTACTAGGTTCATAACCCCAATCTGGATCTTCTTTGTGGTAACCTCCTGACGGTCCATCTTCATATAAGGGTTTAAAAAAAATATCATTTAAGTACAAGTATCCCTTTGGGTGGTTAGGTTCAATTCCTTCTTGTTTTAGGTAATTAACAGCTAGTTGGTAACTGAGAGGAAAATTAGTATCACAGAGTAGTTTATTATCTGATCGCATTTCCAATAAATGGCGACGAACGACTTTATCACCTTCGTAGTCGTCATACAAGATGTCACTGAAGCCTAACCGTCCGGTTGGAACTCCAGGAGGAGGTTTAATGCCTGGTTTTACGACATCATCGTCAGCTTTACAAGCTAGAATAATAGAACTATTTTTATTAATTTCATTAATTAATTCTTTATATTGAAATTCTACACCGTGAGGTTTATCTCGGTAAATATCCAGACCAATAATTCTTGGTTTGTACTTCTCCCGCAATGTCTGCAATAGCTGCTTTAATTTTAGATCTGGTATTTCACTCTTATCCCATTCTCGAAGTTCAGCATCGGTGATTCCTACAACGATGATACGGTCATCCCATAACTCGTATGGTCGCCATCGCATCAATAGATCATAAGCTACTAACTCTAGGGAACGTAGCATTCCCGGAGATCGTATCGCAAACGTTACTATTATAGTGGACAAAAGACTTATCCAAATTACTCTGCCTAGGTTACTCCAAATAGGCTTTTTATTCTTGATTTTTTTATTATTTTCAGTCCTAGTCCCTTTATTTTTTTGATAATCCTCAGAGATTGATGGTTTATCCTCCGAATCAGCCTTATCTAATCCTTGCCTTCCTTCCCTAGTGTTTCTTGGCTCTAAGTTATTATCCCTCTCATTGAGTTGCTCTACACCGACTTCACTCTCCTCTGGCTGAGGAGAAAGAGAAATCGGTGCGGTTTCATACACTACAGATGTAGACACCTTATCTAGACCCACTGACTTGGTGTCGGATGACAGTGGGTCTATTAAGGGTTTCGGGAATTTTCAGTTGCGGCTGTTTTTATAGCCTTACAAATTTTAACTAAGGCTTTATTTAATTCAGCAGGACTCAGATTATCTAAAGGTTGATTCGGGTTGTGTGCAGCTTGATAATCAACAATTTCTGTTTCATCGTATAGACAGGACGTTACAGGTATCCAAATAATTTTAACACCTTCTTGTTCCGCTGCTGCCAGTAAAGGTGGCAATTCATGTTCAGCAATAAAGTCAGACGCAAGGAAATCAGAACTGACCATTAAAACCGCTACATTGGCTGCGGCGAGAGCATTTTCAATTTCTTCTTTCCACTTAACCCCAGCTTTAATTTTTGTGTCATCCCACACAGAGATTGTCTTATTCCTCATCAGCGGTTTCAGCATAGTCTGAAGCTTTTCTAACCAGATTTTATCCTTATGGCTATAACTGATAAAAACTTGTTCGCGTTTCATCGACTGATTAGCTTTAATTGGGGGTGGTTGCATGGTTAAATCTGGAGTGGGTGCTGAATGGGTAGCTAAGTTATTATCGATAAATCGCTTCACCTGGCGGTAAATCTGACTTTTCCTATCCGTCACCTTACAGATAGAAATATGGTCACAATCCATCGATACAGGAATCACACCTTTAATCCCCGGATCAGCACTGGTTTGATTCACGACTAAAATCCCTTTAGTAGGTCGCGTTTCGTAGTACGCTAACATCGGGATTTGACTAAGCTGCTCGTTATTGCGATATAAAAGATTCAATTCCCGCAACCGCGAATGATGTGCTTCCAACTCCTCAACGGAGACAGTGGTTTGCAAAATCCCACCAATATGCTTAATCCAACTCGCCATATCTGAACCGGAATGGGGCGTAGACAGGAATACAATCCCCCTTGTCTTATGTGCGATCGCACTCCACTTGCCAAAATCTCTAGCACTTCGCAGCATCTGCTTGACCAGCAATCCTCCCATGCTATGAGTGATGAAAATAATCGGGCGATCGCCTATCTCATAACTATCCAGCAGATCTAAACTATTCGTGGCGCGATCTGCCAATGGCATAGAATTCCCTTTCCATCGAAAGGGTTCCACCTGATACCCCAGTGACCAAATTCCCACATCCGGCATATCTTCCCCCAACCAGGCGCACCAAAAGTTATCATCATCCTGCTTTTCCTGGGGATGCCAAGTTCCTCGCGCCGTACCGCCTAATCCATGAACGAAAATCACATCTCCCCGCCGAGAAGGATTATCACACCCAGAGATTTCGATTAAATCGTTAAAGTTACTCATCAGCTATCCAGTTGTTCTGTAGGGGACAAAATTTGGGTCACATCAAACGGAAGTTCCCCAAAAACGAAATAACGCAATCTTTACAGGGAGTGAATTCTATCCATTTTTAAATCCCTCTTACTGGGTACATATTTGAAAGCGACTCCTAGAGCGGATTTTGAAGCGATTGTGCTTCGAGTCTCTAGTCCCTAACCTCTAGGAAGGCATTCATCGCCTCTATCAGGTTTCAGGATGATTTCCTCTAGACTAACCCGTTTACGGTGGGTCGCCAAAAGTGATCGCCCGTCAGCAGCGGTGGCACGGCACTAATCGCCGGGGTGTCGGTGGGTCGCTAAAAGTGATCGCAGACTTCCCTGGACACGAGTGCGAACCTACTTCTTGAGAGGAGCTTGTTGTCGGCTTTTCATGCTAGGCTATCTTGTGTTGAAAAAAGTCAACTCACGTCAACTTCAAATGAATCCGGTTATAGACAAGATATTGAAAGGTATACTCAGAATGCCGATGTAGATGTAGTTAAAGGAATTGTTAAACATTTAGGTATTGCTCTGCGGAGTAAAGATGCTTCCCTAGTTTCCTGTACCTCTCCAGATGAACTGGAGTTAGTACGAGAGAGCTTTTTGAAAAAGAAGCTGGCTTTGACGCTATCGGAGGAGGAGTTAGATAAAGCTGTTGGGGAAATCTGCACGAAAATGAAAGACGCCAGAAATAAGAGTCGGGTGACTTTCTATTATCTTTTAGCTGAAAAGTACAACAAGTTTGACAATTTTAAATAGCCGAGTTGGGGGGATGGCATTACCCTAAGATGGGAGCTTCACTTGAAACGACACGGATAGCGGGGAAGAAGTTAGTAAGCAGTTATCCGACCGGAAATGCGATCACTTGCACTTCCTAGAGTAAAGCCGATCGCGATCACATGGTCAGGAGCTGGGGACTGGGGACTGGGAGTGGAAAAGGCGATCGCTAAGTTACAAATTTTATAGATCGATAGTCAGGATTTTTTTCTGGCTTTTTTTGTCGCTCAACACGACTGTATTGTAGGGTGATGTATCCGTCAAGAGCGGAATTGGCAGCCTAAAAGTGGGGTTTTTATGATCGAGTTCGCCTAAATCAATGCTTTTCGTTATATCGCCATCTGTTGCCAGATAAGCGGTAAGTTCGCCTTTATAATCTTCAATTAAAAAGTCTCTAAAGGAAACGGCTTCTCCACCCTCAGGATCTATACCAAGGATGACCGTACCGCTGAAAGTTGCGCCTTTTCGTTCTTCATCAACCGTTGCCATTATGATTTCCGAGGGGTCTTGACCGGACATATCTGCCATAAACTTTTTCCTGGGCGAATTCTCAACAATTGAAATGATTTTACAAGAGCGCTATGGACGAGCGCAAAACTCTCAAGACGTATTTCTGCATCGGAAGTATGCTTTTTGACCTTCATACACCGCTCACCTTTTTGGCTCATTCAGCTCTGAGATAAGACTAACAGGAGGCACTAAGAAGTGAGCGCGTCTGTTGAGTCAGTTGTCCAGAACAAACAGGACTGTCCTGAGCGGTCACTGAGGTATGGGGTTGTCCATGTGGCAGAGAAGTTGCTTGGAGCTAGCGCGGAAGCGAATCGAGGCGATCGCGTATTTGGGAGTCGCGGCAACATCCCCCGTGGTATTGGTCGGATGTTTTGGAGATGTTTCCGATGTTTCGGTTTTCCCGGTGGGTCAGGTCGGTCGGTGGAAATGCGATCGCCTATAGAGGGCACAGGGCGGTTAGGTTGTCGAGAACGAACGCTGGGGTCAGGTTCGGTAACTGGGGAGAAATTCGATCGCAAATTGTTTGAAACTGCCTCAATTAACGATAAGTATTTCTCTATGAGGCGATTAGGGGAAGCGATCGGCGCTGACGCTCGAAGAGAGCTTCGCTATCGCGTATCCGGTACTGGTTAGTAGAATATTTAACTAGTTAATTAATGTCGCGTCATAAGTAACCAGTTAAACAAAAGGGATGAACCCCCTCTCACCGTCACTCAATCGATTTTCCAGAACCATTATACTGTAAGGACTTCCTAGGAAAATCCGGTCAAGCCTCTCTCAACTTGTTAGGAGTGAAGGGATTAGTGGAATCAGCGATCGCGTTTTTCTCCCACAACGGGTTAGGAAATTCCGAGCCAGGTAGTAACCAGTTATCCGACCGAAAAGGCGATCGCAAAATACCCCCACCAAAATGCCCTAGAAGTGGCTGGAAATCACTTGATAATGGTAGAATAGCTTCGACAAGATTGAAGGGCTTCTAGGGCGAAGAGATCGTAAGCTAACAAGAGTCAATGCTGGAGGGATGAGAGAGGCTGGGGTCAATAGTCGTAGAGAGCAAGGGAAAAACTAGTTAGAAAAAAGGAACTAGTTAGAATACTGAAAAGTAGAACCCGTTAGAGAGAGCAACCAGTTAGGGGACACCCAAAAGATAAAACCAGTTAGAGAAAACAATGAACAGGTTAGGAACAAAGAGAGTAACTAGTTACGTCTGTTCATTCCATGAACAGACACACAGACTAACCATTCTATTAAACTCTGATTTTACTCTTTATTTATAAGGATTTCAAGCCACAATTTTCAAAAAGTTGACGGAACTGACCTGTATGCAAGGTTGTGGGAAACTGAGTCAAATCTGCCTCAACTGGTTAGGAGAGCGGTGTGAGCTAGCCTTGCGCTCGCTCTCCGTGCCAAAGGCAATGCCTCAAGCTAGAATGAGCTGTAAGGGGCTTGGAATCAGCGTGAGGTGATATATACCGGAGGCAAGATTAAAGGGCTTCTAGGGCGAAGAGAACGTAGGGTAACAAGAGTCAAGGTTGGAGGAATTTAAGACTGGGGTCAAGTAGAAAGTTAGCGAAGAAACTAGTTATAAAGAGGGTGAGGATAGAACCAGTTGCACAAAATAACTAGTTAGAGGATACCAGAAAGCTAGAACCAGTTAGGCAAAACTAATAACCAGTAATCAAGGCAGTATGTAACCAGTTATGTCTGTTAATTTAAATTAACAGACATAACTGGTTACATACTGCCTTGATTAC
>NZ_JADEWY010000295.1 GCF_015207375.1 Coleofasciculus sp. LEGE 07092
GGGGAGCTAGGGAGCAGAGGAGATAAAGAGAAATTTTCAGACTGAATGTTAATTAAAATATCCCCCATCTTCCCCTACTCCCTACTCCCTACTCCCTACAGATTGGCTACAGTAGTAGAAAGTAATAAGAGGAGGAGGCATTGCTGTATCTACGTCTAGCGGGAGATGCTGTCACCGTTTGGGAAACAGTACTAGGAATAAGAAAATTCCTTTGTCCTGTTACCTGTCTACTTTCACACTTTCCCAACCACCGATTCCCCCCTCTTGCTGAAAAATTTCACTATAATTTAACTTTTATCTGCTATCCCTAAAGTAGAACTTTTTGTCCACTCTAGTGGTACTGCATTCGAGGTGAGCTTATCTTCTGCAAATAGTCATTCTGAACGTACCCATTTTAAGCGATCGCTCAGCCGCTTAGAACAGGATGTATTGCGTATGGGCGCTTTGGTAGAAAACTCATGTCGCCTGAGTCATCAAGCTCTGTTTTCCAGAAATTTAGAGGCAGCTAAGGCAATTGTTTCAGTCGAAAAACAAATTGATCGCTACTATCGGCAAATCGAATTGCAATGTGCTTCCTTACTCACACTGCAATCACCAGTTGCTCAAGACTTACGTCTACTCAGTGCCTTTATGCAGTTGGTGCGGGACTTGGAGCGCATTGGGGATTATGCTGAAGATCTAACGGAGATAGCACTTAAATTATTCGCTTACCCTCTCCATCCTTGCTTGCCCCAAATGGAGGTCATGTCCCATCATGCCCAAGCCATGTTAGCCGCTAGTTTAGAAGCACTAGCAGACTTAGACGCTAACGCAGGACAAGCCATTAAGATACTAGATGATAAAGTTGATAATGCCTACGACCAACTTTATCAAACCCTAGCGTATCAGCGGGATATCAAAGGTGTAATTGAACCCATTCTCCTACTAGTATTAGCAATTCGCCACATTGAGCGCATGGCTGATCATGCTACAAATATCGGTCAACGAGTGACTTATATTGTGACCGGACACCGTTCGTGAGGGAATGGGGAATGGGGAATAGGGAGTAGGGAGTAGGGGAAGATGGGGGATATTTTAATTAGCATTCAGTCTGACAATTTTCTCTTTATCTCCCCCGCTCCCCTCCTCCTC
>NZ_JADEWY010000114.1 GCF_015207375.1 Coleofasciculus sp. LEGE 07092
CATCCCCCTCATCCCCCCCATCTCCCTCATCTTCTTTAACTAGAGGTGACTATCTAACATCGACAGTAGCGTCTGCTTACCGATAGCTCCCTCGTGGGATTGAATCACCTCACCCTCCTTAAACAGAATGAGTGAGGGGACGCCTTCAACGTGATATTGCTTCACAGTGACTGGATTGGGATCGATTTCCATCTTGACTACTTTCAGGCGATCGCTATAATTTTCAGCAGCCCAATCTATTGATGGAGATACCAAGCGGCAAGGTCCACACCAACTTGCCCACAGATATACCAGCACGGACTGTTCGGCTTTCAATACTTCGGTTTCAAACTCGTTATCTGTAATTTCAATTACCTTTTTCACAACACCCTCCTTCAAGGCAATAGCTCCTGATTTAACGCTCATCCTCTGTCTGCCCTCCAGTTGCTGGGGACTCGACTGGCAAAGGGACAAGTATTTCCTTCACAATTGGTACAGTAGATCAGTCTAACGCTTTACCCGTCTGATAAAACCAATCAAGACCCGGATAGACTCTCTCCCCTTTTCTCCAAACAAACGTATCAGTTGGATTGTATGTTGAGTTGCCTACCAAGGTCTTTGATTGCAAAAAGCGCTGTCAACAAGTGTTGACATTTACAAATTGTCAATTTGCTTGCGTAGCGCTTCCAATTCGTCGTCAACCTCTGCCTTGGCTGAGGGAGATGTTTGCTGCTCTGATGCTGCTTCCAAAGCTGGCTGTGAAACAGAACCACCTGTCAACTGCGCTTTCATTGCAGCTAACTCATCATCAACATCACTGCCAGACTCTAGGGCAGCAAATTGACTGTCTAAGTCGGCACCACTAAGCTCATGGGCAGCTTGAGAGCGAGCTTCTAGCTCCAGCACTTTATCCTCCATCCGCTCGAAAGCCCCCATTGCCGAGCTAGTACCCAGCCGCCCAATTGTGCTTTGCAACTGCTCGTTTGCCTTGGCAGCACTTACCCGTGCCTTGAGCATATCTTTCTTCGTCTTGGCTTCAGAAATTTTGCTTTCTAAGGCAATCAGGTTGCGCTTGAGGGTGTCTACCTGAGTGCTTTGCTGATCCAGTTGAGTTTTTAGGGTAGCCGCTGTTTCAGCGGTTGTCTTCTTGCGAGTCAGTGCCTCGCGTGCTAAGGTTTCATCCCCTTTTTGCAGCGCAAGTTGAGCGCGTTGCTGCCAGTTATTGGCTTCTGACTGGTTTTTGTTATACTGCTGCTCCGTGCGCTTTTGAGTTGCGATTGCCCTGGCAACAGCTTGACGCAACTGTACCAGGTCTTCCTGCATATCAATAATGGCTTGTTCCAGAATCTTTTCTGGATCTTCAGCCTTGCTAACCATATCGTTCAGATTGGCTCTGACGACTCTGCTAAGGCGATCAAATAATCCCATGACGCTGTTTATCCTCTCGGAATGTATAAAGTGGGCATTAAGCAGGCTCAAAGTAGTAGAGCCAGCAAAAGAGGGGTGTCGAGGCTGATAGTTAGGCTCTCCTGTCTTATGTCTAAAAGTCTAAAGCGCTTCTTCGACTCACTCAAAACACTCATCCTCAAGCCAATAAAACAGGATACTTTTAATCCAGTGTAGAAACTTCCAAGCCAAAATTGCTATATAATCACCCCGTTCAAGAAACCTTTAAGAGTTCTCAAGTTCGGAGCGGAGTTTTTCGAGTTCTCCGTCAGTTTCCATAGTTTCGGCAGATGTTGCCTGATTAGACGGTAATTTGGGTGATTCGGTGCCTGCACTCAAGCTAGCTTTCATTGCTGCCAACTCAGCATCAATTTCACCGCCACTTTCAAGAGTGGCAAATCGCTGATCCAATTCATTGCCTGAGAGTTCTGCCATTGCCTGGGATTGAGCTTCAAGCTGTAGCACCTTGTCTTCCATCTTCTCAAAGGTACTCAAAGCGCTGCCAGTATTCATATTGCCTAGCATCTCGTTAATTTTTTGGGATGCCTGAGCAGAGCGAGCTCTAGCAATGTACAAGTCTTTTTTAGTTTTCGCTTCCGATATTTTACTCTCCAGCGTCCGCATATCTTTTTTGAGCTTAGTAACAATCTCATTTTGCTGGGTTAGCTGGCTGGTAAGGGCTTTTGCCGTCTCTTGATAAGATTTTCGCCGCGTCAGGGCTTCCCGCGCCAAGGTGTCATCTCCTTTGGAGAGGGCTAGCTGGGCGCGGTTATACCACTCATTCGCCGTGGTTTCAGATTGAGACGCTTGTCGCTCGGTGCGTTTTTGGGAAGCGATCGCTTGAGCTACAGCCTGACGCATCTGAATCAGATTCTGCTGCATCTCATCTACAGCTTGTTCAAGAATTTTTTCTGGATCTTCGGCTTGTCCAATCAGGCTGTTAAGGTTAGCACGAATTACTCGCCAGATGCGATCGATCAATCCCATAGCAGCTCTCCATTCACATTGCGGGTCACGGGAAACTCTAACATCATGGTATATCAGAGTCCTTAGTCTTTTGTCCTTCGTCCTTTGTGAAAAACTAATGACTAGGGACGATAAACTGATGCAGAAATTCCCTGCTTCTGGAGTTGCTCGACTAGAGTTTTCGCTTCAGACTCAAGTTTGAAGGCTCCTACTTGAATCCGCCTACCTTGCGGGAAGTTCTCCACGTAGGCATCTGGCGCGATCGCCTGTGTTTGTTCTAAAGTGCGATCGCTGTCATAGTTAACCAGCACGTAATAGAAATTACCGAGGGGAGTAACGGCTGCTTTTGTTGGTGACGGGTTCGGGCTAGGTTTAGGGGTTTGAGACTGCTTCTGTTGAGTTGAATCTGGACTAGAATTGCTCGTATTTGGTTTGGGTTGTGCTGGTGTAGAGTTTGGTGCCGCAGGCGATACGGCTGCTGGCGGTAGGGATGGTGCCAAAAGTGCCGACGGTAAACTTGAAGCACCTCCGGGAAGTACTGGAGGTGGGAAAGCCGATTGAGGTGCGGGTTGGGCGGCTTCGGGGTTAGGCAGGTTGGGGATAGGGGCTATCAATGAGGGAACGGGGCTGGGTGTTGAACTGGCTTGTAGGCGACTTAGGGTATCTAAATTCACTTCTGGAAATTCATCAGCAGCCAGGTTTGGCCCGTTGACGATAGATTGCTCATTTTCTGAATTGGCGTTTGCTGTTTCTACTTGTTCCTCTGAGTTGGGTTGAGAACCAAGCCAACGATCAAAACCGAGGCTGCTGCGAGTGGATGGATTCATGAGAATGTAGCTCAATGTAGCGCTTGAGAGCAGCAACAGCAACATTGAGCCGATTCCCAGTGGAGTGAAGATTCTATCAGCAAAACGCTTGTGAGATTTTGTTTCTGGCTCTTGTTCTTCTAGACTCCGCAGCAATTTTTCTGATGATTCTAGATAATCTTCGGGCTGGGCTTGAGCGGCACTAGGGGTAACCAAATCGCCTCCCGCTTCATGGGGTTGCTCAGACGGGATTGGTGGTTCGCCTACTGTTTTCTCACTAGGAGAATACTCGGTTGCCTCATCAGGGGTGGAAAGCGCAACAAGTGCGCGATCCACTTCAGAGACAGCGGCTCGGAGAGCGTCAGAGGAATCTGTTTGAGTCGTGATTTCGCTGTCTACTTTTTTGGAAGCATCAGCATTGGGTTTGGTACTGAACGATACTCCATTAACTGGAGTCTTTGAGGTTGCAGTAGCTATCTTAGTAACACCTGATTGAGCTGTCTCTCCTAACCGCTCAACGGATATTAACTCAACGGGTTTCTGGGTTTTGTGACGACTGAAACCTCGGGGAGGCATTACCGGACGTCCAGCTCGTTGGCGTCGGTAGCGGGCTAATTCTTCTTCAATTTGCACGTCTAAGCTGCCCAAGGCTGCCTGCAAAGCTGGATTAATTGGGGGCTTGGCAGAGGAGCGATTTGGGGATTCAACGGAGGTATTCTGGCTCATGAGGAGGGCTTATGTGGGAATTCAAACGTTAAAAGGGGGAAAGCAAATGGAAGCACCTGTTTTGGCTATTCTATTCAATGAGCGGCAAAAGTCCAACAACTTCCCCAGCCTCATCAGGGGTTGCTCTAGAGACTCTGGCTGTCAGTGTAATACAGGCTTTCTAGTTTTAATAGATTGAGCGAGAACAGATTCTGATCCTTCGATACCCTTGAATTAGGATGGCTATATGGGGATGTACCGGATAGATGCTTAAATCGCTCAATCATATCTTGCTTGGTGCCTTTGAGAATCAGCCGCAGTGGAAAGCTCAACAGCAGTTACAACAAATACTTGAGTGTTGGCTTCAAGTTGTGGGAGTTACAGACGGGCAACAGACACGACCGCATTCCATCGTTAGAGATACCCTTTATGTTGCCACGTCTAGCTCCGTTTGGGTTCAAGACTTGCAATTGAAGCGTCATTTTATTTTGAAACAGATCAATGCCAGGTTGTCCAGCCCGTTAACGGGCATTCGCTTTTCTACAGCTTACTGGCATCGAGACGATCCAGCGCCCTCCTCTACGTCTACATCCTCGCAAGAGCATCCCAGTCATTGGACTGAGCCCACCTCCACCTCTATGTCTTCAGTCAGTCAACCCCCTAATCCCCAAACCCCTCACTTGGCATTTCAGCAATGGGCTGAGGGCATACAGGCGCGATCGAAACAGTTCCCTCTTTGTCCGCAATGTCACTGTCCAACACCTCCCGGAGAACTCCAGCGCTGGCGTGTCTGTGGTTTGTGTGCTGCCAAGCAGTGGCGGCAACCCTAGCCAAGCCAACTTACCCCTCAGAGAACTAATTGGACTGCGTGAATGAGTCATTTGACAGTAGAATTCTGGGTTCAACCTCCGTCTATAGAACTATATTTCCCGTTCGTGTTTCACTTGATCCCCATCTCGTTTAACAAAAAAACCATCCATTTATCGGCTCAACCGCTCATTTGTTTTTTTTCTTAATAAATAATGTATCTGTATATAAACTAATTATAAAGAAAATATAAAATAACCCTAGTTTTTCCTAAAAAGTCAGGAAAATTTGAAAGTGACATACACCACTACTTACTCCTGGAAATAACTCCAATGAAGACAGTGAATTGCCCAACTTCTGCTTGCCAGTTTTGCGTATATTACCAGCTAGAAGGACGGCGCGGGGGTATGTGCCAGCAACTTGGCGTACCAGTAAAAGCGGGTTGGAAAGCGTGCTCTTTAGCTCTTCCTCCTTTTGCACCGTCTTGGGAAAGTCTTGAACAGATATGGCAGGATCGTAAACTGACATTTAAACCAAATAAACTAGCTGTAAATTGCTTACAAGAGCCTTCTCAGCCCACCCATGCTGTTGAAAAAAGCTCATCGCTCCCTGAAATTTTGACAGATGAAGTGGCTGTCGTATAAGTTTCCCTTTAACCCTCGGCTAGATGGGCAGTCTATAGTGTGTTGCTTACTGCCTCTGTCATCGATATAATTGAATGAATAGATGATGAACAACACTTAATAGTGAATAGTGAACTTTAGATTTTTGAGATTGCGACTTAGTTAATAAAACCTTAGTTTTCGAGAGAAGAAATTTAAATCAACCGATTGTATTAAAATCAAAATTCTTTACAAAGAAGGGGTGTAGGGGAGCGGAGGAGATGGGAGAGAAGAATTACTCCCTTGTCCCCTTGTCCCCTTGTCCCCTTGTCTCCCCTTCCCGTCCTACTCTAGGGCAACCAAGGATACTGCCGAAAATCCGGTGAGCGTTTTTCTAAGAACGCTTGTTTTCCTTCCGCCCCTTCCTCAGTCATGTAGTAGAGTAAGGTGGCATTCCCCGCCAATTCCTGCAAACCAGCTTGACCATCGCAGTCAGCATTAAAAGCGGCTTTCAGGCAACGGATAGCAATGGGGCTTTTTTCTAAAATTTCCTTCGCCCACTCAATTCCCTCCGTTTCCAACTGCTCTACAGGTACGACGCAGTTGACTAAACCCATCTCCAGTGCCTCTTGTGCTGTATATTTGCGGCAGAGAAACCAAATTTCTCGCGCTTTTTTTTGACCGACAATCCGAGCTAGATAGCTAGCACCAAACCCGCCATCGAAACTGCCGACTTTGGGTCCCGTTTGACCGAAAATGGCGTTATCAGCCGCAATAGTCAAGTCACAAATGATGTGCAGGACGTGTCCACCACCAATTGCATAACCTGCAACCAAGGCGATTATCACCTTGGGCATTGAGCGAATAAGGCGTTGCAAATCGAGGACATTTAAGCGGGGAACCCCATCATCACCGACATATCCAGCGTTACCGCGCACGCTTTGGTCGCCTCCTGAACAGAAGGCGTATTTGCCATCGGTATGAGGTCCAGCGCCTGTAAGCAGAATAACGCCAATACTTTGGTCTTCACGGGCATCACAGAAGGCGTCATAAAGCTCAAATACCGTTTTAGGACGAAAGGCATTGCGTTTCTGGGGGCGGTTGATGGTAATTTTGGCAATACCGTCGGTTTTGTGATACAGGATATCTTCGTAGGTTTTGGCGGTTTGCCAATTGATTTGCATAGTTGTCTACTCAGTGTTCTAAATACTCCACGTATTACTTTGAGCATGAGTTGGAGTATTTTTCACCTAAGTTGCGCCCATTCGTGCCCCATACCTTTCTCCTATTGGGGAGCAGGGACGAGGAGTAACACTTCAAGAATTCCTTTGTCCCCTTGTCCCCTTGTCTCCTTGTCCCCTTCACCAACCCCAAGTTCCCACTCCGCCCTTAAAGGGACCGACAATATCCTTCGTAATCCAACCCCCGTAAAAATTTCCTGGTTGCGGCTGCACTTTTTCCCCATCAACATAGCAAGCATCCATCAGATGGGGATAGAAGGCGATATAGTCTTTGAGCGCGGCAAAGTTTGATGTGGGGTTGGGATAAGCCCAAGCTGCATTAGTCACTTGTTTGTCACTTGCCACGACGGTATAGTAAAGCGCCTTCCCCTTCCACTCACAAAATGACCCTTGAGTAGTTCTTGACAAATAGTCCATTTTAATATCCTCAGGCGGAATGTAATAGACAGGTGGATGACTGGTTTCTAACACTCGCTTGGCATGGTGAGTATCGGCAATGGTGATACCATTAAAGATGACTTGGATGTGCTTGGGCGAGTCCTCTAAACGAGGTGGACGGGGATAATCCCAAACAGATTCTTGACTGGGTTCGGGTTCAATACGGCGAATGTTCACGCTTCAGCCCTCTTAATGTTGCATCATGTTGCATCACAACTGCTATTTTAAAGGGGCAGGCAACAGGGGATAACGATACATCCAGAACTGGAATTTTTGGATTGAAGCATTTGGCTAGCAGCAGCGCAAGCTTTGAACCGATGCCGAGATAGCTGAATCACTGACATTAACTGTTCCTCACCGAGTAGATGCTTGATGTACATTGAGCAAGACTCACCACCCTGTGCCATTCGATGAGGACAAGCAAAGCCTTTCCGGGGTGAAATATAAGTCTGATAGAGTGCGATCGCATCTATGGCAATTTGGCGAACGTGTGGTTCAACTGAGATACTCGTCACCGCTCGAATTCCTTAACGATTATCGTGACATCATATCCAAAGCCAAATCGCCTTATCTCTATCAAAAGATATAGCCAGTTTATTGGCGGTACTGCTCTGTAAGATGTGCAAGGCTCATTTAGATGTATAAATATATAAAAAATCGTTTCAAGAGACGTAATAAGAGTTGGCGCTCTTTCTTAGGCTTAGTCTTATTAATGTTTTTATTAGTGACAACGGTTGTTCCTGTTACTGCTCAGACTAGTCCTTCTCTTCTATTGCAAGGACAAACCTACTATGACGCTGGACGTTTTGCTGATGCAGCGATCGCTTGGGCTAAAGCTGCACAGGATTACGAACAAAAAGGCGATCGCTTCAAGCAGGCAGTGAGTTTAAATTATCTGTCCTTAGCCTATCAAGACTTGGGACAATGGAAAGACGCGGAAGCCTCTATCAATCAAAGCCTCACCTTACTAGAAACTCAATCCAATGCAGGTATCCTGGCACAAGCGCTCAATACCCAAGGAAATCTGCAATTAGCAACTGGACAACCGGAAGCGGCTTTTAAAACTTGGCAAGTAGCCGAAACAGCTTATAAACGAGCCGATGATGAAATGGGGGTATTGGGAAGCAAAATCAATCAGGCTCAGGCATTACAAAGCTTGGGAATGTTTAGGCGATCGCAAAGCCTCCTAGAACAGGTACAGCAGACGCTCAATACCCAACCCAACTCCTTAGTAAAAGCTACAGGATTACGCAGTCTAGGACTTGTCTGGCAGACTGTTGGTGATCTCGAAGAATCTCAAAACGCCCTCGAAGAAAGTTTAGCTGTTGCCCGAACCCTTAATTCTGCCCCAGACATTAGTGCTGCCCTGTTTAGTCTCGGCAATACTGCACGAGGCTTAGGAGAGATGACCCTAGCATTACAGTACTATCAACAGGCGACAGAAACAGCAACCAGTCCCCTCAGCCAACTGGAAGCGCAACTGAATCAATTCAATCTTCTGATTCATCTGCAACAGTTTTCAGACGCCCAATTACTACTACCATCTATTCAGGCAAATCTTTCCCCTCTTCCTCCTAGTCGAGATGCCATCTATACCCAAGTTAATTTGGCAGCAAGTCTCATGCAGCTTGTGCAAGTTCAGAAAGCCAACACAGCCAAACTTGCCAATAATCGAGATATTGCCCAACTCTTAGCCAAAGCCATCCAAGACTCAAAAACAGTAAAGGACATAAGAGCAGAATCCTTCGCCCTCGGCACTTTGGGGAAATTGTACGAGCAAACTCAGCAATTAGACGACGCTAAAACCTTAATTCAGCAAGCCCTAATCCTTTCACAGCGGATTAATGCCACAGATATTTCTTACCAATGGCAATGGCAACTGGCACGAGTGCTGACTCAACAAGGCGATATGCAAGAGGCTATTGCCGCGAATCAAAAAGCTGTTGATATTGTGCGATCGCTACGTGGCGATTTAGTAGCGATGAACTCCGATATCCGGTTCTCCTTCCAAGAGGAAATCGAACCCATTTATCGTCACCTTGTCAACCTTTTGTTGAAATCTCCTTCTCAAGACAACCTCAAGCAAGCGCGAAATGTGATTGAATCCCTACAGTTAGCCGAACTCGAAAACTTTTTCCGCACATCCTGCCTAGAGGTCAAATCAGAGCAAATCGACACCGTAATTGAGAAAGACGACCCAACGGCGGCTGTTATTTATCCAATTATATTACCAGACCGTTTAGCCGTTATTCTCTCTCTGCCGGGAGAACCCTTAAGCCAATACACCACTCCCTTATCTCAAACGGCAGTTGAAGAAGCCGTTAACCAGATGCAAAAGACACTCCACCGAGTTATACCCAGCAAAGAGCGGCTCAGGGTTTCCCAAACCATTTATAATTGGCTGATTCAACCTGTAGAAGCTCAGTTGGCTGAAGGCAATATCAAAACATTAGTCTTTGTACTTGATGGTGTGTTACGGAATGTACCCATTGCTGCCCTCTACGACGGTCAACAGTATCTAGTTGAAAAGTATAGTATCGTCTTAACGCCAGGGTTGCAATTGCTAGAACCGCGATCGCTCAAAAACATCCAACTCCAAGCCTTAACTGGAGGCTTAAGCGAAGCGCGTCAGGGTTTTTCAGCCTTACCAGGTGTCGAGCAAGAAGTCAACGACATTAGTAAAACTATCCAATCCCAAGTTTTGTTCAATGAAACCTTTACCCTTGCAGCCTTAGAACATCAGATTAAAACCCTGCCGGTTGCCATTGTTCACCTTGCCACCCATGGACAGTTTAGTTCTAATCCCGAAGATACTTTTCTCCTCACCTGGGATGAACGCCTGAGTGCAGATACCTTATCTGAATTACTTCAAGTTAAAGAACAACGGAATGCCGAACCCATTGAACTTCTTGTTCTGAGTGCTTGCCAAAGTGCCACTGGAGACAAGCGAGCCGCTCTAGGATTAGCCGGATTAGCCGTGCGTTCTGGTGCTCGCAGTACTGTCGCTACTCTATGGTCTGTCAATGATGAATCTACTGCCAAGGCAATGGTAGAGTTTTACCGCCACCTGATCCAATCCGATGGCAACCGCGCTGAAGCACTCCGTCAAGCTCAGTTATTCCTGCTTAAACAAGAACAATACGAGCATCCCTATTACTGGGCACCCTTTGTGTTGATTGGTAATTGGCTCTAAGTTCCGTCTTCGTTGATCGTTCATGAATTGAGTTAAAAATTATTAAGGGAATATCCTCTGTTAGCAAGGGTTAAATTTTAAGTATTGACAAAAAGCACTAATTCTGAATAAACAAATATTTGTAGCACACAATACATTTTTTATTCAATTGAAAGACAGATTTACCAAAGAAGCACTCAGTTGTGGACTCCGATTCTAGAGACTTGCTTGTAAAATCGTCTCTGGTCATTCACGGAATTGCTAGCTAAATTAACGGACACGGGTATTCAAGTTCGATCAATTCCCACCACTAACCCGAAAGGGTAGAGTGGAACGTTTTTTAGGGGTGCCGGATCTAGACATTTAACGGTCTTTTTGATTCCTGTTAAGAAGAGAAAGGTCTATCGTCCTCTCAGAACAGGATTCTTTGTACTGAAACTGAAAGCTTAGGTGCTCACCATGAAATTTCTATTCCGCCCCCGTTTGCAGTCTTCTACCCCCAGTCCGCCCTCATCTGGGACGGGTTTGGGAACCTTTGGGGGTGTTTACACACCATCACTTCTCACCATCCTGGGTGTAATCATGTACCTGCGGTTTGGGTGGGTGGTTGGCAATGTCGGTTTGATTGGCACCTTAATTATTGTCACACTCTCAACCGCTATTACCCTTCTCACCTCCCTCTCAATCTGCGCGATCTCGACCGATCGGGTGGTTCGTGCTGGAGGTGCCTATTACATGATTAGCCGCTCCCTTGGTATCGAGACTGGGGGGGCAGTGGGTATTCCCTTATACTTTGCCCAAGCCCTCTCCGTTGCCCTATACACCATTGGTTTTGCTGAAAGTCTTGCCTTGAACTTTCAAGGGTTAGATCAGCGCCTGGTGGCACTAATTACGACTGTACTAGTTGCTATTCTGGCAATCACATCTGCTCAAATTGCAATTAAAGCCCAATACTTCATCATGGCAGCGATCGCCATATCGCTGATCTGCTTAGTCTTCGGTTCCCCCATCGAAAACACTCAAATTGAGATGTGGGGAGCCAAACCCGAAAATTCCGAACCCTTTTGGCAAGTCTTTGCTGTATTCTTTCCGGCTGTCACGGGCATTATGGCAGGGGTGAATATGTCGGGAGACTTGCGCAATCCTAGCCGCTCGATTCCCATTGGGACGCTGGCAGCCGTTGGCACCAGTTATATCGTTTATATGCTACTCCCGGTAATCCTGGCGATGCGGGCAGATGCTCTAACTTTAATTGAAGACCCCTTGGTGATGAAGCGGATTTCAACATGGGGATTTTCTATCTTGCTAGGGGTATGGGGAGCTACCCTCTCTAGTGCCATCGGTAGCATTCTAGGCGCTCCTCGGGTCATGCAAGCCCTTGCCCGCGATGGCATTTTACCCCGATGGTTACGGTTTTTGGGTACGGGTTCGGGTTCAGAGGATGAACCGCGTATTGCGACGGTGGTAACTCTGGGGCTGGTATTAATAGCTGTGGGGGTTGGGGATCTTGACCTAATTGCACCTGTTTTGAGTATGTTTTTTCTCACCACCTATCTGGTGTTGAATATAGCCGCAGGGATTGAGAGCTTTTTACGAAGTCCGTCCTTCCGTCCCTCTTTTCGCGTTCACTGGCTCCTATCGCTGCTAGGTGCTCTTGGCTGCTTGGGGGTGATGTTCTTAATTAATGCTGTCGCCACGGTTATGGCAGCCGTTATTGTTTTGAGCATCTATATTTGGCTAGAGCGTCGGGAGTTGCAAAGTGCTTGGGGAGATGTGCGGCAGGGTATTTGGATGGCACTGGTGCGAACGGGAATTCTGAGACTAGACTATACTCCCGATACGAAGAACTGGCGACCCCACATTTTAGTATTTTCTGGCGCACCAACCCGCCGCTGGCATTTGATCGAATTTGCAGCAAATCTCACCCACAACCGCAGCTTGTTTACAGTCGCTAGCGTACTGCCCAGTGGTTCCCGCGATCCAGCACAGCAATTGGAAATGGAAGCGACGATCCGCGATTATTTAGAGAAGCGGGGTATTCAAGGGTTGGTACGATTGGTGACAGCTCCCGACCCCTTTACGGGGGCAAAGCGGTTGGTAGAGGCTTACGGTATCGGCCCCCTAGTACCTAATACAATTTTGCTGGGGGATAGTGAGGAACCCACTCACCGGGAGAGCTATTGCCAGATGATTACCAGTCTCCATCAAGCGCGGCGCAATGTTGTTATCTTGCGCAATGCTGAGGAACGGGATTTTGGTCGTCGTATGCGGATCGATGTCTGGTGGGGGGGTTTGCAGGCAAATGGTGGGTTAATGTTAATTTTGGCTTACCTGCTGCGCACCAGTATCGAATGGCGGAGTGCTGAGATTAACCTAAAGCTGGTGGTGCCGAATGAGATGGCAGCTAAAGCGACACGCGCCAATTTAGAAGATTTAACTGGGCAACTGCGTATTGGGGCGCGATCGCAAGTGATTGTATCGAAGGGACAACCCTTTCCAGAAATCCTCCGCCGTTCTTCCCAAAGCGCAGATTTAGTTTTCCTGGGCATGGCGCAGCCTGGAGAAAAGTTCACGAGTTACTACGAAGGCTTACAGAAACTGACGGCGGGATTGCCGACTACAGTGATTGTCTTGGCTGAACCAGATTTTGCCTTCTCTGAGGTTCTTCAAGAAACTACAGCAGTGACGCGCAGTTAAAGGAGGAAATGGGTAGGACATAGCAATAGTGGCAACAACCCGTCAGTGGTTAAAACCCCTGTCTTATAGCTGGCATTCGTCTTGCATACGACTGGATAAGAGTTTTAGTCCATCTTAATGGACTTGAGTGGGTTTTCGGGTTTACTGACAATGGTGCAAGATGCGAGTAGACGAAAAATACATTAACTAAGATTAGAAGCGTCAATGATAGTACTCTGGCAAGAATTTCAGCCAATAGCTGCGATCGCAACCACCCCCACCGCTGTCCAAAAGCTGCAACCCCTTTGTCAAACAACAGGGGCTATTCTTTGGGTGCCAGAGTCTCTCAATCCCTTAGAAAACGTCCAAGTTTATCCAGGTTCTCTTAAATCCCACATCGCCTCCCTCTGGCACAATCACCGTGCCTTCATCTTTTGCCTAGCAACCGGTGCAGTTGTGCGCCTTATTGCCCCTCTCCTACAAGATAAATCCCACGATCCAGCGGTTATTGTTATCGATGAAAAAGGTCAGTTTGTTATTAGTTTATGCAGCGGACATCAAGGCAAAGCAGATCAACTCACAAGGTTAATTGCTATCCAACTCGGGGCAACCCCCGTTTTAACAGGCGCATCCAACGGATTAGGATTACCCGCAATCGATACCTTCGGTATTCCCTTCGGATGGCAGCGTGGTGAAGGAGATTGGACAGGGGTTAGTGCAGTAGTAGCGCGAAGCGAGCCCGTTCAACTTATTCAAGAAGTGGGTTCTACCCTATGGCAACAGCATCTTCCCCAAAGACATCCCTTTATATTTGAATTGGGGGTAACGGATGTAGCAGATACAGATAATTTAATAGCGGAAGGTAAATCTTGCGGACACACCAATAACCCATCCCCTACAAAATCTGTTGCCACACCCAAAGCCAGAGTTTGGATTAGTTTCACTCATCGTCGCTTTTCCCCAGATTCTGATATCCCCAAAGTCCAGTGGCATCCACGAGTATTGTGGGTAGGAATCGGATGCGAACGCGGTACATCTAGACAATTAATTGAAACTGCAATCGAGCAGGTTTGTAGGAGGTATCATTTAGCCCAAGGTGCGATCGCCGGAATTGCCACTATTGATATTAAAGCCGATGAAGTGGGGTTATTGGAATTATGTCGCGATCACAATTTACCCTTACGAACCTTTGCCTCTGAGGTTTTGCGTTCTGTGACAGTCCCCACCCCTTCGGCTGTTGTCGATCAAGAAGTGGGTACTCCTAGTGTTGCCGAAGCTGCTGCCCTTTGTGCGAGTTTACTGCCCTCAACTCCCTCTTATCAAGTAGGGGTGATTCAGTTTCCCGAAACCAGCCAGGGAATTGATTCCCTGACTGGTTCTCCCCTACTCGTTCCCAAACAAATTTTCAAGTCAGACAATGAACCAGGAGCGGTGACAGTTGCGATCGCCCTAGCTGAACAAGACTATACTGGACGAACTGGGCAATTATTACTGGTGGGTACAGGACCTGGACAGCTAAATCAGATGACGCCAGCAGCACAAACGGCGGTATCTGGTGCGGATGCGATTATTGGTTACTCGCTATATATTGATCTTATTAGTCCTATCCTGCATTCAGGGCAAATTATCGAGCGCCTACCTATTACCCAGGAACGCCAACGGGCGCAACGGGCGATTGAATTGGCGCAATGGGGTTTAACCGTAGCAGTGGTTTCCTCTGGTGACTGTGGCATTTATGGTATGGCGGGGTTAGTGCTAGAGGAACTTAAGGCACAGGGTTGGGATGGCAAAACACCAGGAGTGCAGGTATTCCCTGGTATTACAGCACTGCAATCGGCGGCGTCTCGTGTGGGTGCGCCGTTAATGCATGACTTTTGTGCGATTAGTTTGAGTGATTTGTTAACCCCTTGGGAGGTGATTAAAAAGCGGCTGGAAGCAGCAGCAGCGGCAGACTTTGTTATTGCATTATACAACCCGCGATCGCGCACCCGCACCGAACAACTTGCGATCGCTCATCAAATTTTCCTCAATTATCGCCCTCCTCATACCCCTGTTGCGATCGTGCGTTCTGCTTATCGAGAGGATGAACAAATTACTCTGACTAACCTTGACAAATTACTCAGTATACCCATTGATATGCTGACAACAGTGCTGATTGGTAATCAGAGTACTAGCCTTCATGGAGATTGGATGATTACACCACGGGGATATCTTGTGAATGAATGATGAATTCATGCCAATTCTGTCCATATTTGTCCCAAATATAGAGGTATAGCAGTGGACACATATCTTAGGACATATATGTCCTAACCGTCTTGGCAGTTGCTATACATTAAGTTTTCTTACCTACTCCCTACTCCCTACTCCCCACTCCCTGAACCCCAAAATTTCTACCGGAATTCTCAATACCTTTCTCCCCAAGAAAGACACCCCAAACTTAAATTTGAGCGATCGCGGCAACTCCTGCCAAGAAACTGGCACAAACCCAAACCGACTGAAAAACTGCGCCCGCCCCTTGCCCAAACATTCCAAATACAGAGGTTCAGTCGCCTGTGTAATCAGATGCTGCACCAGAAAACTGCCCAAACCGCGATCGCGCCACTTGGGTGCAACCACCAAACTCCCCAGTTCCTGTGCGCCATCAAAGTTCCGCAACTGCCCGCAGGCAACCAGATGCCCGTCACAGTCGATTACCCAAAATTGCTGCCATCGCAACTGGGTGGGATCGAGTTTTGCCCCCAGCACCAATTTCCAAATCGACCGGCTATCCTGAGCAGAGGCGCGGCGAAGAATACATTCGGATGGCAGCGATAGAGATAGCTTAGTCATAGTTTTCCGAGTAATTTAACCGCAGTAATCCCCATTTCCCGTTCCCTACTCCCTGCTCCCTTATCTGGAAAACAGAATTCAGTTTAATGGTTTGAGAGTACCCGAAACCTGGTAAATTTACCGAGTATCGGCAAGCGAAATTTTTACGGTTGAGTATGAAAGTCTTGGTTATTGGTGGCGATGGCTATTGCGGTTGGGCAACCGCCCTCCATCTTTCCAAAAAAGGGTACGAAGTCGGCATTATCGACAGCTTGGTGCGTCGTCACTGGGATCTGCAACTAGGCGTTGAAACCCTCACTCCGATTACACCGATTCAGCAACGCCTCCAGCGCTGGCGTGATCTGACTGGCAAATCCATTGACTTGTTCGTGGGGGATATTACCGATTACGATTTCCTCATTAAGTCCCTCCATCAGTTTGAACCCGAAGCCATCGTTCACTTTGGCGAACAGCGTTCTGCACCCTTCTCGATGATTGATCGAGAACACGCCGTTCTCACTCAGGTTAACAATGTTGTAGGCACGCTGAATCTCTTATATGCCATGCGGCAAGACTTCCCCGATTGCCATTTAGTCAAGTTGGGGACGATGGGCGAGTATGGAACGCCCAATATCGATATCGAAGAAGGCTACATCACGATTGAGCATAACGGACGCAAAGACACCCTACCCTATCCCAAACAACCGGGTAGCTTCTACCACCTCAGCAAAGTTCACGACAGTCACAATATCCACTTTGCTTGTCGGGTTTGGGGTTTACGGGCAACCGACTTGAATCAGGGGGTAGTCTACGGTGTCTTAACCGAAGAAACCGGCATGGATGAAATGCTGATTAACCGCTTAGACTACGATGGTGTCTTTGGGACAGCCCTCAACCGTTTCTGCATCCAAGCGGCAATCGGTCATCCCCTAACCGTTTATGGTAAAGGTGGACAGACTCGCGGCTTTTTGGATATTCGGGATACGGTAAGGTGTGTGGAATTAGCGATCGCAAACCCCGCTGATTCCGGTCAATTCCGCGTGTTCAACCAGTTCACCGAACTCTTCAGCGTAGGCGACTTAGCCGTGATGGTACAGAATGCCAGTACGAAGATGGGATTTGATGTGACTATCAATCATATCGATAACCCCAGAGTTGAACTCGAACAACATTACTTCTACGCCAAAAACACCAATCTGTTGAGTCTTGGTTTAGAACCTCACTACCTATCTGACTCCCTACTCGATTCCTTGTTGAACTTTGCGAGTAAGTATAAGAAGCGAGTCGATGAAAAGCAAATTCTACCCAAGGTGTCTTGGCGTCGATAAGTCTTTAAGCAAGAGGCAATAGGTAATAGCAATTCCTATTCCCTCTTGTCTTACTCTTTGAACATCCGGTCATGAACCTACGACAGGCGATTCTCTTACTTTTTATCGTGCTGCCAGGTTGTGCAGCTTCTGCTCTAAGTGCTTATTATCTGCTCCCAGAGTGGGTAGCACTTGAGCGTCACCATACCTATTACCAGAAGCTGTCCCAATCACCATCCTCAACCCTGCGGGATTTATCTATCGCCCAAGCAGCGGAAAATAGACACAGAATCAATTGCTTCGCCGAAGGCGTAGGAGTCTTGTTAGGTGGGGGAATTGCAGCGATTGGGATTCACGGAATCTGTACCTTACCCCAAAAAACCTCCCGAATTGATCGCAATTAGCAGATCCTACTCAGCACACCACCACAAACTATGCGAATTGCCTTATTTACCGAAACCTTTCTACCCAAAGTTGATGGCATTGTGACGCGACTGCGCCACACCGTCGAACATTTGCAGCGCAACGGCGACCAGGTAATGGTCGTATGTCCCGATGGCGGACTGAAAGACTATAAGGGAGCCAAAATTTACGGCGTTACTGGTTTCCCCCTGCCGTTGTACCCAGAACTCAAATTAGCACTGCCGCGACCCTCAATTGGTGTGGCGTTAGAAAAATTTAAGCCAGACTTAATTCATGTCGTCAACCCTGCGGTTTTGGGACTGGGTGGCTTGTATTATGCCAAAATAATGCAAGTTCCGTTGGTTGCATCATACCACACCCATCTACCCCAGTACCTCCAACACTACGGGTTGGGAATGCTCGAACCTGTAATGTGGGAATTAATTAAAGTTAGCCATAATCAAGCCCAGCTCAACCTTTGTACCTCAACCGCCATGGTAGAGGAATTGAGGGCAAAGGGTATCGAACGGTTAGACTTGTGGCAACGGGGAGTAGACACGGAAACCTTCCATCCCAGTTTGGCATCTGTAGAAATGCGATCGCACCTTTCCCAAGGACACCCCGAAAGTCCCCTACTTCTCTACGTCGGGCGTCTTTCTGCGGAAAAGGAAATCGAGCGTATCAAACCCGTACTTGAATCTATCCCTGATGCGCGTCTGGCGTTAGTCGGGGATGGGCCCCACCGCCTTGCCTTAGAAAAACACTTTGCCGGAACACCTACTCATTTCGTAGGCTATCTCACGGGTACAGATTTGGGTTCTGCCTTTGCCTCGTCGGATGCTTTTATCTTTCCCTCCCGCACGGAGACACTAGGATTAGTACTGCTAGAAGCCATGGCAGCAGGATGTCCGGTGGTAGCTGCCCGTTCAGGGGGTATCCCTGATATTGTCACCGATGGCGTCAATGGCTACCTATTTGAGCCCACGGATGAGGAAGGAGCGATCTCGGCAACCCAGCGCCTCCTTCAGGAGCAAAGGGAACGGGAAACCCTGCGGCAAAATGCCAGGGCGGAAGCTGAACGCTGGGGTTGGGCGGCTGCAACTCGTCAGTTGCAGAACTACTATAGGGCAGTTGTGATGTTTGAGTCTCTGTCACCAGCCGCTTGAAAAGAGGGAGCCTATGTAGGGGCATGGCATCTGATAGTTTTTGGAACTTCCAGACACGTTATTTATGCCGTGTTCCTACCGCGATATCAAAATAAAAAGAAAATATTTATATAAATTTTTATAACAAAATTTATATAAATCCAGATCAGCCCGTAGACACGAACAGACACTGAGTTGGAAGAAGAATAGTCAGAGCCAGAAGAAGCACCAACCCAACTCCTATAAGCCTTCTAGACTTCTAGTTCTCCCCGTCTGACTCCTGAACTTTAATGTTTAAAACAACCAATCTTGAGGAGAGTCCACCTTCTTAACTATTTTTTAGGTATTTTGATGGTTGTGTCCCCCTGAAGGAGCGGATACATTCGTAGATAGGTCGATTTTTTCTCACTTACTCGAAATTAACCCTTTATCGCTAGTCTGATTCTCTTTCGGTATGCGATCGCATTTTTGAGCAGTAGGGTGCAGGAGTTGCTTAAACGCTAAGTTCCTTCAATTTCACTCATTATATGTAAATTTTTGTAAAATGAACTTGAGTCAAACTGCCCCAGGAGGGAATAGCTTTTTTTCTTTAACAGCCTGTAATTTATATCTACCTACCCATCTGTAAAAGAGACGTGCATGAGAGCGCGTCTGCCAACCAGATTGTCAAGTAGCTTTTGAACCGCCATTGATATGACACTCTCCAATACGGGTAGCGTTCTCGCTACACTGACTCAGTTAACCCAATTCAATCGCACCAGCGTCCTAACTCATCGAGTTAAAGACCTATCCGTTCCCGAATTTATCTGCCTGCTGGACTTCATCACCGCTGAATTTCAGCAATTTTTGCGGGCGCTGGAAATGATTAATCACGAAGCTCTAGAAACCATGCTAGAGCAGGTGATGGAAGCCTTTACCCTAAAAATCGGTCAAATTCTGCAAGCTGACTGTACCACCATTTTCCTAGTGGACGCTGACAAAGGTCAGCTCTGGGCAAAAATTCCCCAAACAGATAACTACAGCGCCAGAGAACTGCGGATTCCCCTCTCCATGGGTCTAGCGGGTCATGTTGCCACCACGGGGGAATGCCTCAATATCCCAGATGCCTACAACCACCCCCTCTTTAACCAAGAAGTTGACGAACGCCCCGGTTATCATACCCATACCCTCCTGTGTATGCCGATTTTGAGCAGCAGCAAGCAGGTGGTTGCGGTGGTGCAACTGTTGAATAAAGCTGGAGGAGTACCGTTTGATAGCGACGACGAGCAGCGATTCCGGGATTTTGCCGCTTCAATTGGGATTATC
The DNA here is from genome assembly GCF_015207375.1 of Coleofasciculus sp. LEGE 07092. GTDB lineage: Bacteria > Cyanobacteriota > Cyanobacteriia > Cyanobacteriales > Coleofasciculaceae > LEGE-07092. The sequence goes on from NZ_JADEWY010000114.1 coordinate 19,806, forward strand.
TTAGAAACCTGCCAATCGTTCTATATGGCAGCTCGCAACCAGCGAGGCGCGGCAGCTTTGCTGAAGGCAACTCAGTCTCTCGGTCAGAGTTTAGATTTAGAAGCCACGCTCCGTTTAGTGATGGAGCAAGCCCGCGAATTGATGCAGGCTGACCGCTCGACCTTATTTATGCTCAGTAAAGACACGGGCGAGCTTTGGAGCAAAGTTGCCACAGCCGACGGCAAAACCTTCATGGAAATCCGCATTCCAGCTAATCGCGGTATTGCCGGTTACGTCGCGTCCACCGGTCAACTTCTGAATATCCCCGATGCTTATAAAGACCCCCGCTTCGATCCCAGTACAGATCAGAAAACCGGTTATGTAACCCGAAACATTCTTTGTATGCCGGTGTTTAATTCAGCCGGTGATTTGATTGGTGTTACTCAGCTTATTAACAAGCACCAAGGCAGTTTTACCAGTTCCGATGAAGAGTTCATGCGGGCGTTTAATATTCAAGCAGGGATTGCCCTGGAAAATGCCAAACTCTTTGAAAGCGTCCTAATTGAAAAGCAATATCAGAAGGATATTCTGCAAAGTCTCTCTGATGCTGTCATCTCTACCGATATGCAGGGGCGGATTGTCACCATTAATGATGCCGCCATGGCATTGCTGGGTTTTCCCCTAAAGCAACCCAACAGTCAAAATCGACTGTTGTGGGAGTACAAACTCACCGGTCGCTACGTCTGGGAGGTGGTGCCGATTGAAAACCTGCAAAGCCGATTACAAGATAGCCTGACGACTGGTACAAAGCATTACCTGCCCGAGCAAAGCTTAGTCGTTGGTCTATTTGAAAGTACTCTAGGGGAGCAAGGGATAACTCGCCATCCCCAATCCGCTGATGAAAATAAGTTCTATATCCTAGCAGTTCCCAAGAGTGATGAACCCGATGTTTATATTCCCTGGAATGAAGCACCTTGGGATTCCCGTTCCTCAACGTACCTTTCCAAGAACCAAATCCAGGAAATGGAACGCAGTCTCAACATGACGGTTAACCCCCTAACTAACCCAGAAGGAACGGTGCGGGGTGGTTTGGTGGTGTTAGAAGATATTAGCCGGGAGAAACGACTCAAGACTACCATGTATCGCTACATGACCCCAGGCGTTGCCGAGCAAGTGATGGCGTTGGGGGAAGATGCCCTGATGGTGGGCAGCAAGAAAGATGTCACTATTTTATTTTCCGATATCCGGGGCTACACGACCCTAACGGAGAATTTGGGAGCCTCTGAGGTAGTCTCGCTGCTGAACAAGTATTTTGAAACGATGGTGGAGGCAGTTTTCAACCACGAAGGCACGTTGGATAAGTTTATCGGAGATGCTTTGATGGCAGTGTTTGGAGCACCGCTGCCGTTAAAAGAAAATCATGCTTGGATGGCAGTGAAGGCGGCATTAGATATGCGCTGGCGCTTGGCAGAGTTCAACCAGCCCCGTTTGTTGAATAGGATGCCCTTAATTCATATCGGCATCGGTATTAGTTCGGGAGAGGTGGTTTCTGGTAATATTGGTTCCCATAAACGGATGGACTATACCGTAATTGGGGATGGAGTTAACCTCAGCGCTCGTTTAGAAAGTGTAACTAAAGAGTATGGCTGCGATATTATCTTGAGTGAGTTTACTTATAACTTGTGCCGCGATCGCATTTGGGTGCGAGAGTTAGATAAAATCCGGGTGAAGGGTAAATACCAAGCCGTTAGCATCTACGAGTTGATTGAAGATATTAACACGCCCCTCAACGACAAGACTAGAAAGTTTTTAGACCTTTATGCGGCAGGGCGTCAGGCTTATATCAACCGCGATTTTTCTAAAGCTATCACCTACTTTGAGGATGCACGTCAGTTCAAGCCAACGGATCAAGCTGTATTCATTCACTTAGAACGTTCTAAAAATTATCTGGAGAATCCACCGCCGGAGTATTGGGATGGGGTTCATACGATGACAACGAAGTGAGAGCTGGGGAGCTGGGGAGCTG
>NZ_JADEWY010000115.1 GCF_015207375.1 Coleofasciculus sp. LEGE 07092
GAGCTGGGGAGCTGGGGATAAATTGACTTGTTTTTGATCTCCCCACTCCCCACTCATTTAAAATAAACAAGCTTATTCAGCATTGGACAACTGGCAGCGCTGTACTGAGTCAGATGCCTGTTGTACTCCCCTTAAGCGGCGGATGGCTACTTCCAATTCACTCAAGTTTTCTTGCAAACCGCAGTACTGCACCTGGATGACTCGCAATTCTTCGGCATGAACCTGCTTTGTTTCCTCTAATTGACGGAGTTCAGTTTGAGAAGCGGATATTGTCTGTTCAGAGGTACGGACTTCGGTTTGCAGGGTACTCAAGCGCTGTTGTAATGTTTGGAATTCACTGCGGGAAGCTTTCAGGCGTTCTTGGGACGTTTCAATTTCGCCGCGCACAGTCACCAGTTGGGCTTCTAAGCTTTGGCGTTCGGATTTGAGGGATTCAATTTCGGTTTGTGCTTCTTTAACTTCTGCTCGTACAGCAACTAACTGTTGCTGAGATTGACGCACTGTAGATTGGGAGGCTTCGAGGCGTTCTTGAGCCGTTTCAATTTCGCCGCGCACAGATACCAGTCGGGCTTCTAGGCTTTGGCGTTCGGATTTGAGGGATTCAATTTCAGTTTGTGCCTTTTTTACTTCTGCTCGGATGGCAACTAAGCGTTCCTGAGATTGACGCACTGAAACCTGGGATGATTCTAATTGAGACTGTGCGGTTTTAATTTCTTCGCGGATAGCAACTAAGCGTTCTTGAGATTGACGCACTGAAACCTGGGAGGATTGCAGTTCGGCTTGCACGTCTTTAATTTCCCCTCGCAGCGCCACTAACTGCTGCTGGGATTGGCGCAGTTGAGTTTGGGAGGCTTCTAATTGTGTTGTGATTGTCTGGTTTTCACTCCGAAGGGCAACCAGTCTCTCTTCGGAAGTGCGGATTTCACCTTGAAGGGCGACGAGTCGTTGTTGTGAGGTTCGTATCTCTGCTGTAGAATTTCCGGTAGTCTTCAGGACAGCCAGTAATGCGGAAACGTCGAGATCATCAGACTCAAAGCTGGCAGATCTTTCTAAAGACGCGATCGCTTGTTCATACTGTTCTAACCGATAGAGTGCCAATCCGCGCCGTTTCCAGGCTAAGGCGTTTCGGGGTTCTAGTTCAATCGCTTTGTCACAATTTGCGATCGCATCTTGGTATCGACCGAGTTGGTAAAATGCGGTAGCACGATCAATCCAAACCCCTGTCATCTCGGTATCAACTTCCAGCACTTGATTGTAGAATGCGATCGCATCGTCATACTCTTGTAAATCGTACACCAGTACTTTAGCGATTTTCGTAGGAATGACTGTCCTTACCAGTGTTTGTTCATACTCTGATTCTGTATTAAACGTCAGTGCCTGCTGCCAGCAATCAACCACGGCTTGGTAGCGCTGTAATTCATAGAGGGCATTGCCTTTATCAAACCACGCTAAAAGATAATTGGGCTTAATTTTAATGGCTTCATCATAGGAGCTGATTGCTGCTTCATGCTGTCCTATCTGACTCAAAATAGCGCCCCGCCAGTACCACGCGAGGAAGGAGTTTGGTTTGAGTTGAACAATCCGATCCAAAATGGCGATTGCTTCTTGATGTTTGCCAACTCCTCGTAACTCGCTCACCTTTTGCCACAACTGCTCAATAATTTCTGCTTGTGCGGTGAGTTTTTCTGTTGAAGGAAGCCGACGATTAACCTCTGGTTGGTTAACCGGGTTTTGAGCATTAGCACTGGTTATGCCAGCCGTCATCAAGGTAGCGAAAACTAGTCCTACCTGAAACTGAAAATTCTTCATTTTAACTCCTCAAGCCTGATTCGGCATCAATCCGAGTGACTACTCGTTATGGTACTCAAGTATAAGTGACAATCATCGCCCCAATGAGTTCTTCACCGTGTAGATTATCTGCTGCCCAAGATTCCCGTTGCGGTACTAGGTGAACCAGAGTGGTGCCGCCACCAGGAACAATCCATTCTTCCACCGCCGAGTTTGATATCAGTCCCGGCATATTTGGAGTAAAGAACTTTACAGAGGCATTGGGCGAAATTCTCCCCAACTCAGTCTGGACAAACCCCACTATTTGTAGTACTCTATAATACAAGCTATGAGTTCAACTTCTAAAACCCAAACTCAAACCCGTCTAAACTGAGCTCTTGCAGCTAATGAACAATTCTCGCCTTGTTAAAATTAGCAAGTATCTTAGTAAGCATCTCCGGCACCAACCCGAACGAATTGGTTTGACGTTGGCTGCCGGCGGTTGGGTTTGTGTGGATGAACTCTTAGTCGCTTGTAAAAAACACGCCTTTCCCCTTAACCGCCGTGAGTTAGAAGAAGTTGTCACTTGTAATGACAAACAACGCTTTTCCTTCGATGCCACAAGCACCAAAATTCGCGCCAATCAAGGTCATAGTGTAGATGTAGATTTGCAGTTGGAACCTACGATTCCACCAGAGGTGCTTTATCACGGAACGGATCATCAATCCGTTGAAGCAATTCTGCGCCAGGGTTTAAGAAAAATGTCGCGGCATCACGTCCATCTATCGAGTGATATCGCTACAGCGCAAAAAGTGGGGGCGCGGCACGGCCGTCCAGTCGTATTTGCAGTCAATGCTGGAGCTATGCACGAGGAAGGTTATACGTTCTACTGTTCTGAAAATGGGGTGTGGTTAGTAGAAGAAGTTCTACCTAAATATTTAGAAAAAAACTTAATAAATTAGGTGTTATGAAGACGTTATTGATTGGGTCTATCGAGGAGATCAGGAGTCAAAAGGAAATAACAATTTATGGGTTCAGACTATTTTGGAAATCAGAACAATTCTATCCGCAACAATCTCCAATCTAGCGGATTATTGGGAGCAGGTTGGCGACCCCTATCTCGACAGTTTGACTGGGAATTCTTTTTGCACTTAGTTAAAAATGATTCTGCTGAACTAGCTCAGAAAACCTTGGATTTTACTAGTGATATCGCCGATACACTAGGTCGCAATCACTATACATTTTGGGCAAATATTTTAGGACTATTTTCGGAAACTATGCGGTACGAACTGGATGAGTTTTGGGAGTATATCACACCCGAACTTCCAGCTCCCGATCATCGTGATGGAGAGTTAATAATAGTTAAAACTCCTGTCAATCGAGTCGTAACACGCGACTGCATTCCCATTGACTATGTTCTGAACCGACTTCAAGAAGTTACATTGTTCAGAATCTTAGATTTACTGGGAAAGCCGGAACTTGTTATCCAATATTATGCAAATCGCCGCTTGTATTATCCTAGCGAACGGTTTGTGAGCTGGGAACGCTTAGAAGTCCTTGGCACTGTCTATGGGTATTGGTCGAAGCAAGATGTTTGGTTGCAAATTGATAGTCTTGGCAAGGGACAGCGGCAGTATGGTTTAATTGCTAACGATATCAAACCCCTAGTCCATAAAGCTACCTATAATGTGGCAGTCATGCTCAGTGGCTATCAAAGCCGTGTTGGACAAGTTCAAAGTCAGTTTCCGATTCGGCAGTTTCCCGCCGATATTCAAAGTTTTACAGATGCGGTACAGCAGGCAATTCTCGATCAAAATCAATTAGCTGTACTCGTACATGGAGAACCGGGAACAGGTAAAACGGCATGGACGCAAGCGGTAGCAAAAGAAGTGTTAGTGCCGCTCGGTTATGTGATTTTTATTCTCGACCACGATGCCGTTGAAAATTTCGTGCCGCCGAGTTATTTAGAGCGGATTGCTATCATTATCAATGAGGCAGATAACTTAGCACAAAACCGAGCTAGTGAAATAGCCCAGCGCACTAATAAAACTGAGCATATTTTGAGTTTGCTAGATGGAACGCTGTATCAAAGTGTTGTTGAGGAAACAGGAATTAAAGCTGAACAGAAATTGGTGGTATTAATGACCTGCAATACTACGGAGCGATTTGATCCGGCGATGCTGCGGAAAGGTCGGGTAGATTTAACTTGTGAGTTTATTCATCGGTTTGTTTAATGGCAAAATTCCTAGTTTTTTAAGTAATCTTCCGTTTCTTCCACCTGAGATAAATGGCGAATCAGCAAGAATCATGAATAATAGACAAGAGACAAGGAACCAATGAATCAAGTTAATTTAGCATTCGCCCCAGCCCTAGAACAAGCTCAACTTATCCGCAGTCGTCAAGTATCGCCTCTGGAGTTGGTTGAACTTTATTTAGAACGGATCGAGCGGTTTAATCCTCAGTTAGGGAGTTACTTCACCGTAGCGGTTGATATGGCACTGGCAGATGCCAAGGCGAAAACCGAGCAACTGGCACAAGCGGGGGATATTGCAGAACTGCCACCCTTTTTTGGTGTCCCGATTTCGATCAAAGACCTTAATGCTGTTCAGGGACTGCCCTGCACCTACGGCTCACCTCTTTTGAAAGATAAAATTGCTCCCTACGATGATGGGCTTGTGATGCGCATCAAGCAGGCTGGGTTCATTATTCTTGGCAAAACTGCCACCTCGGAGGTGGGTTCATTGCCTTATACGGAACCGATGGGGTTTCCACCTGCACGCAATCCCTGGAACCTGGATTATACAGCAGGGGGGTCGAGTGGCGGTGCCGCAGCAGCCGTGGCAGCAGGGTTGTGTCCTATTGCTCAGGGATCGGATGGGGGAGGTTCAGTGCGGGGACCGGCGTTTTGCTGTGGTTTGGTGGGAATTAAACCCTCACGGGGTCGGGTATCTCATGCACCAGTGGGCGACTATCAAAGTGGTATTGCAACCAGTGGTTCCTTAGCTCGTACTGTTGCTGATGCGGCGGCGTTACTGGATGTGATGTCAGGCTATATTATCGGCGATCCTTATTGGTTGCCTGATCCGGAAACATCGTTTCTGAGTGCCTGCCAGCAAGTACCCAGTCAGTTGCGGATTGCCTTTTCTACTGCTGTGCCGACGATTGGTGAAGCGGCAGACATTTGTCAGCAAAGTGTGAGGAAGACAGTGCAGCAGTTAGAAAGTATGGGTCATATTGTAGAACCTGGCTCTCCAGATTTTACGAATTTGATTGAACCGTTTAAGAAAGTATGGCAGGCAGGAGTTACAGCGACTGGTATTCCCGTCGCGGCATTGAGTCCGATGAACCAATGGATTGCGGCACAATCGGGTTCTGCGGGAGAATACTTGCAGGCGGTGGCTCAAATACAAATTATTGCACGGCAGATTGTAGAATTCTTCACTAATTTTGATGTTTTGGTGTTTCCGGTCTATATGTACCCCACGATTCGAGTTGGGGAATGGGCGAATTTAAGTCCTGAAGAGACGTTGCAGAAAATTATCCACTGGATTGCACCTTGTCCGCCGTTTAATGCCAGTGGGTTACCTGCGATCGCTATTCCTACAGGTTTCGATACCCGTGGTTTACCCGTTGGGGTGCAGCTAGTCGGACGCCCTGCCGCCGAAGCCACTCTGATTGCTCTCGCTGCCCAACTGGAAGCGGCAGAACTTTGGAGTACTCAGCGTCCCGCTTTGTTTGCCGAATCCTGAATGTTAAATTCTTACCTGTCCCCACTCGTGTCAGTCTAAGGGTAGAGAAATTTGTAGTTGACCCATAACCTTCGTATTTTGGACAACGAGAAAATTTGAAACATTATATTTAAGCACTCAAGCGATCGCCACGGAAATCGTTAACTTAACCCAAATTCATCACACACATGATTGACATCAACGGCTCCTATGGCGAAGGTGGTGGTCAAGTTCTGCGTACCTCCCTCAGTCTAGCTGCCATTACGGGTCAGCCCATTCGCATTAATCGCATTCGAGCCGGACGCAAAAAGCCCGGACTAGCCGCCCAGCACCTCACTGCGGTACGGGCAGTGGCAGCTATTTGTCAAGCTCAAGTGCAGGGAGACGAATTGGGTTCTACGACACTGGAATTCATTCCAGGTTGTCCGCCTCAAGCTGGAGACTACACCTTTGATGTCACCCAAACCAAAGAAGGCGGTTCAGCAGGTGCCGTCATGCTGATTTTGCAAACCATTCTCCTGCCCCTAGCACTGGCGACGGGTGACTCAGTGGTAACACTCAAAGGAGGAACCCACGTCTCTTGGAGTCCGCCAACGACTTATATCGAGCATGTCTACTTGCCGTTCCTCAGACAGCTAGACGTACAAGCACAGGTACAGCTACGTGCTTGGGGGTGGTATCCCCAGGGTGGAGGGGAGGTGGAATTGCAGGTAACGGGTAATGGGGGCGGAGTTTCCTCCCGTCTGGGTAGTCTTCACTTACTGGAACGGGGCGCTTTGCAACAAGTATGGGGTTTAGCTGTCGTGACTAACCTACCTTCTCATATCCCGCAACGGATGGCTAGTCGAGCTGAAAACCTATTACAGCAAGCTAATCTGAAGGGTCGGGTGCAGCCCCTGCGAGAACGAGGCATAGCACCGGGAGCGGGAATCTTTCTGATTGCTGAGTATGAACATAGTCGGGCAGGATTTAGTGCTTTGGGACGTGTGGGGTTGCCAGCAGAGCGTGTGGCTGAGATGGCTTTTGAGGAACTGATGGATTTTCATACAAGTGAGAAAGCAGTCGATCCGTTTTTAGCGGATCAGTTGCTGTTACCAACGGCATTGGGTTCCCAGGTGAGTCAGTACCAAGTGGCAGAAATTAGCACCCACCTGACAACCAATGCTTGGACTATTGAGCAGTTTGGATTGGCTGAGGTTGAGATTGATGAAGATCGCCGACTGGTTACGGTTAAACCCGTTATGAGTTAACAGGGGAGTGAACTCGAATTCCTCTTCCCTCTACTTTGACTAATCTGCAACGAGCTTTCAGGCATTCAGCGATTGTTGCTTCCTTTCATGTGAGAAATTTGTTCGGTGTTACCCTTGACAAGCTTATTGAATGAGGTTAAGTTAAAAGAGAAACAACTCACAAGAATGATTAAATCATTTACTCTTAATGAGATTCAGGAAAGCTTCACCAGTCTGATAGTTAGGGTGCAGACGTGTGATGTAGAAGAGTTCGAGGATTTACGCATATGAGACGCATGAGAGTCAGAATTGTGACAACCAATAATCTTCAAATATCCGGCGATCTGACTATTTCCTTTACCTCCCAAGGTTATCGTTCTAGACTCTCAGATTTACTCAACAATTCTCGAAGTTTCATTTCTCTGTCGGATGTCGAAGTCCACCAAGAGGGGCAGGAATCAACGGAAATGTCGTTCCTGTGTATCAACAAACCCGCGATCGCATTTCTGTTTGAGGAAGAACTCACCTCAACTCCAGACTTGAACAGTTTGCCGGACACGATGAAAAGCGATCGCCTTGTCGCCAGTGCTTCTAGATAAAGGGCATTCACTTAAAACCCTATCTCAGTTCTAGGGTAGCTGCAAATCTCAGACCTTTTACAAGAAATTCAAAGTCATGAAAACTCTAGCAATTCAACTTAAACAGCTTATTTGGGCAACTCCAGTTTGTTTGGCAGTTTTCTCTCCTCTTCCCAGTCAGGCATTAACGGTTGAAGAAGTCCCTAATCCTCAACAAGCCAATGGCGGTTGGGTGACTGATATGGCAGAGATTCTCAATAACGAGACTGAGACTCAACTCAATCAGATGATTGCGGAATTGGAGAGTGAAAACGGCACGGAAATTGCCGTGGTGACAGTACCGGAAACAGCACCTTCTGCATCTCCCAAAGCTTTTACGACTGAACTGTTCAATCATTGGGGAATTGGTAAAGCCGAGAAAGATAACGGTGTTCTGTTTTTAATCTCAAAAGGCGATCGCCGTGTCGAAATTGAAACGGGGTATGCCATCGAACCCATTTTACCGGATGCCAAGGTTGGGCAGATTATCGAAACCCAAATTACACCCCCATTCAAACAAGGTAACTTTGACGGTGGCACTCTGGCAGGCACAAAAGCGCTAGTTGTGGAATTAGGTGGTGAAGTCAATACTAGCAATGCTACATCCAACTCTGAAGCCAACACCTCAGTAGTTGCCAGTTCCCAACCTTCTTATCAGGAATCCAGTGCAGATACATCCTCTGGGGGGGCTTGGCTAGCGTTGCTATTGATAATTGGAGTACCCATTGGCATCGTTTACCTGTTAATACGCAGTGGTAGCGGTAGTAGTTCTAGCCGCAGTCGCTATTCCGGTAGTCGCTATTCTGGCGGTAGCTATTCTGGCGGTAGCTATTCTGGCGGTAGCTATAGCGGTGGTGGTTACAGTGGTGGCGGTTACAGTGGCGGCGGTGGTGGCAGCAGTGGCGGCGGTGGTAGCTGCGGTGGCGGTAGTAGTGGTGGCGGCGGTGCTGGCGGTGGTTTCTAGGATTTTTCGGTCAAGTCCATCTGTAAAGAAGTTTTACAAAATCTGACTTCTTGCATAAAAAGCAGGACTTGACCTGAGTAATAGACAGGAGTTCAACGATTACAAATTTTGTCGCTTTCAAGCACAACCCACTCAGGTGTTAATGATTACAAATAGTCCAAATCTCTGAAAGGTAAATAAAGATATGCAAGAGGTTATTGTGAGCAAAATTTCGAGTGAAATCAGGAGCGATCAGTCTACGCCAACTTTTCAAACTTATAGCACAATTGCTACGAGTCCCCAGTCTTCTATTCAGGTATCGAGAGCTGATATTTCCGCTTGGGTGGGTTGGATAATCTTGCTCATCCTAGTGGGACTGCCAATTGTCATAATTCTCCAGTACATTAGCAGTTCCGGCAGTAAACGAGATCGCAGTCGTCGCCGCCGTCAGAGTTGGAATAGCGATAGTTCCAGTGGAAGTAGTAGTTGGGATAGTGAAAGTAGTTCCGATCTATGTAAGTTCTATATTAGAAGTTTTACCAGGAAGCTAAAGCCATGAAAGCAATAACTATAAAAACTCAGCCAATGCTGAATAATTTGCCGCTTAGATTATGGACTCTTTTTTTATCGATTTTTCTATTGCTGTTACCAATATAATGTTGGGGCTTCCTATGAATACGCAGGTTCTGCAGGGTTTGGATTTGGTGGTGATTTTCTAAGTTTTCCAGTTGATGAAATTAAACCAGGTCAAACTGTACCATTTAGAAGTAATTTTTCGATTGACCGGAATGTGCCTGATATTCAATTGTCATCACTTTCTTCAGAAGCGGGAGAAATTTCTTTATCAATTACGGTAGTCCGTTAATTTGATTTTTGGTGATGTTTACGCTACCAAAGCTATTGAAAATACAGAAGCAGTAATAAAGGGTAACTAATGTAAAAACCTCTTCAAAAAAAGTTTATTTTGATAAAAAGCAAACCCATGAAATCAATAAAATTTACACTCAAACGCCTAATTTGGATCAGTCTACTGTGTCTAGGACTGATTCTGTTTCCCCTAGCTAGTCACGCCTTAAACGTACAGGATGTCCCCAATCCCCGACAGATTAATAACGGTTGGGTGACGGATATGGCAAATATCCTCAGTGACTCTACAGAAACCCAACTTAATCAGATGATTTCTGGCTTGGAGGCAACCAATGGTACAGAAATAGCGGTGGTAACAGTACCAGACACTGCACCAGCCGCTTCTCCTAAAGCATTTACTACCGAACTATTTAATCATTGGGGAATTGGTAAGGCAGGTGAAGACAACGGTGTATTATTTCTGATTTCAGTAAGCGATCGCCGAGTCGAAATTGAAACGGGTTATGGTGTTGAACCAATTTTACCAGATGCCAAGGTTGGTAACATTATTGATACCCAAATCACGCCTAAATTCAAGCAAGGTGACTTTGATGGCGGTGTGTTAGCGGGAACGAAAGCATTAGTGAGTGTTTTACAGGGTGAAAGTGATAATTCACTCTCACCGACTCCGTCTAATGAGCTGATGAGCGCTACTCAGCGTGGTTCTATTGTGTTCATCGGTTTTGGTAGCGCAATATTGTCTCTTATTGGATATCGCCAGTTTAAGAAAATCAGCAGTCCAATTTTGCTCACACCAGGAGAGCGATCGCGAATTAAAAGCTCGTATAATCCTGAGCGGAGAGCCTCTCTAATAGCCTATCTCGGAGCCTTTGCTGCCACATTTTCTCTAACACTATTTGCTGTAGCTATTACCTCTAAGGCATATATTGGTGTAGTCATCGGAGTAATTCTTGCCCTTGCAGTTATTATATTTCAGCTACTATTACGGGTACTAAAACAACTGCGCTCATTTTCTCAGCAAAGTCAATTGGTATTTATTATATTACTTTTCTTTGCGATAGTAGTAGGCTGGCAGGCTATTGCCGTAATCTCCGTGCTATTAGTTTTAATCCCCGGTATGTTAATTACCTTGGGTTATGAATTAGCCGAAAAAGCAGGACTTGCTGTCAGTTCAGCCTTATTAGCTGGCTCAATTATCGGTGTTCCTGTCTCTACCCTATTGATGAAACGGTATGACTTTTCCCCATCATTGTGCTGCGCTCATTGCCATCAACCCATGCAACAAGTGAATTCAAGCTTAGTTGTATCTCATCTCACCAAACCTGAGAAAGTAGCTCAAGAGTTAGGTAGTGTTAGATTTAAAGGCTGGCAATGTCCTAAGTGTAGTCAGGAGAGGCTGTTACGGTTAATCCACATTCGTGCTTATGTGGTTAACTCTAAAACTTATAGGAAATGTCCTACTTGTCAGGAATTGACCGTAACACAAACAAAAAGAACGGTCAAAACGCCGACTACCTATAGCACTGGAAAACGCTTAATTATCGACCAGTGTCACTGTTGTGATTATCGCAAAGAGAAGGAAAAAACAATTCCTCGTCTGCCTCCTCCTTCTAGTGGCAGTTCTGGTGGTGGCACATACAGTGGCGGCTATGGCAGCTATAGCGGTGGGGGTTCTAGTAGTAGTGGTGGGGGTTCTAGTAGTAGTGGTGGGGGTTCTAGTAGTAGTGGCGGTTTTGGCGGCGGTGATAGTGGTGGAGGTGGTGCTGGTGGTAGTTGGTAATCATCTCAAGTTGTCAGTAGGAGTGCTATCGAATTATGAATAATAAAAATAGTAGAATTCCCGAAAACATTGCCCCGGAGGTTTTCGCGTTAGCCTCCCGATACTATGCCAATCAAACCCAAAGCTACTCAGCCTCCGAACTCATGCAGGCAGGTTCAGAAGCCCAAATTCCCGCTGAGTTTATTCAACAGGCAATTCAAGACATTCAAACACGGCAAAAACGACAGCAAAAGCAACGTAAAATCCTCGCAACAGTTGGCGCAAGTATCCTCGCTGTTAGTACTATCTGGAGTATCTGGACTTACAACTCCCTCTCTAGTAGCGCCTCAACCGTTGAAGCACAATGGGCGCAAGTGGAAAATCAACTCCAGCGACGTGCTGACTTAATTCCTAATCTAGTTAAGGTAACACAAGCCTATGCTGACCACGAAAAAGAGATTGTCTCCCTTTTAGTCAAATCTCGTGAGGCTTATTTACAGGCACAGACGCCTACTGAAAAAGCAACGGCGGTTGTGCAAGTGAATGAAGCCATTAGCCGTTTCCAGAACTATGCGACAAATAATCCCCAATTGCAATCGAGTCAACTGTTTGTCAATCTTCAGTACGAAATTACAGGCACAGAAAATCGCATTGCTGTAGAACGGATGCGGTACAATCAGGCAGTGCAAGGTTATAACCAACAAATTCAGCAATTCCCCAACTCAGTATTGGCAAAGGTGATTGGATTTGAGAAGAAGCCTTTTTTCCAGGCAACAACTGAATTGTGAGTAAAAACGTCTAACGACTAAAGTCGCGGCTACACAAACGAAGTCCACCTACGTGGGCTTGAATTTAGTATGCCCTTCACTCGTTACCGCATCCGCTGCTAAAAATAATGAAATTTTTAGGAATTGACCTCGGTTGGACTTCTGGTGCTAGTGGGTTATGCTGCCTCAATTGGTTAGATGGAACGTTACATCTATTAGAACTAGACCGCAAACAACCAACAGCCGATATTCTGAATTGGGTAGACTATTGGGCATCACCTCCAGAACCCGCACTCATCGCCGTAGACGCCCCAACCCTTATTCCCAACGCCACTGGAATGCGTCTGCCTGATAAACTCACTCACCAGTACTTTCACCGCTACCATGCGGGTTGCTATCCTGCCAATCTCAACCGCCCCTTTGCCCAACACACGATAGAATTTGGTCTAAGCCTAGAAGCACGAGGATTTATCCACGCCCCAGTTATTACACCTCAAACCCTTGGGCGCTATCAAATTGAAGTTTTTCCCCATCCAGCGATCGTGCATTTATTTGGTCTAAATCGCATCCTCAAATATAAAAAAGGCAGATTAGCAGAACGCCAAGCCGAATTACTCAAACTTCATCATTTAATCTTGACAGTCTTGCCCACCCTAGAACCCAAACTGGAATGTTCCCAAACTCTAAACCCTATCCCCTCCCAAATTACAGGGGTTGTCCTCAAAGCCTTGGAAGACCAACTTGATAGCCTCATCTGTGCTTACGTTGCTGCTTACTGGTGGTACTGGGGCGTCGAACGCAACTGGGTGTTAGGAGACGCGACAACTGGATACATTATCGTTCCAGCACCCACCCGTGCTGAATTATGAATTAACAGTAGGTTGGGTTTCGCTAACGCTCAACCCAACCGAACAGACTGTAGCGTTGTGGGGGTTGGAGAGTAGACGCTAAGAGCATTTGCTACGGTGGTTATTATCCCGCTTAAAACCGAGTGGCGCTGGCATGAGTATTGATGATGAACTTTGCGAACCGCAAACCGTTACAGAAGGCGATCGGGCGCTGCTATTATTTACAGACCGCTATGAGTTGACTCGCTTATTTGCAGAGTACCTGAATGAGGAGCTACCCCGTAAAACAATTCTGTTCTTTCATGGGGATGGCGGCAATGGCAAATCGTTACTGTTGAAGTTCCTACAGCAAAGATGTTGCAAGCGCTTCTTGCCGGAAACCTGGCAGCAACTCCAAGCAATACCCAAAGCTGAGGTAGCGAAGGTTGCAGCTTATATTGAGAACGCTAAACCAGGGAACTATATCGCGGTGCCAGGGGTAGTCCTGGATTTTAGTCAGAACCTAATCGGAGATCGACTCAAATCTCCTTTTGATGGCTTGTTGATGTTGCGGCGGAATTTAGCCGAGGCTTTTGCTGGATTGCCCTATCGATTGCGCTTCCCCCTTTATGACTTCGCCTGTGTTTGGTATTTCTACAAAACTGGCAACCTGGAACAGGCAAAAGAACTGCTGCCATCCGATGAGATGGATGTAATTACTGGAATTGTGGATGCTGTCAGCGATACGTCTTATGCCAGCATCGGCAAAGCAGTACTCGGTGTCTTTGGCAAGCATTTGGGCGAGAAATTCAAACTCTACCTCTAGAAACGGGGTTTAAAGGAGGAAGATGTCAAAGCGATTCAGGGGATGGAACCTCATACAGAATTAATTGATGCGTTGCCGCGTTTGTTTGCCAAAGACCTTAATGCGGCAATGGCACAGCAAGAGGAGCTTAAAAGAATTGTCCTATTTTTTGACGCCCACGAAGCGTTTTGGGGTCATCAGCGCGACTTGCCGGAGGAAGTGTTTTTCCAACGGGATGAGTGGTTGCGGTGTTTGTTGAGAGCGCTCGATTTGTCAGCAGGGATTGTGGCGGTGGTTGCGGGTCGAGAAAAGCCGCGTTGGGCTGAAGCAACTCGGTCTGCCATTCCCCAGCAATACCTCGATACTCAGTTGGTGGGGCATTTTTCGCCAACGGATGCCAGGGATTACCTGCAAAAAGCGGATATTAAAGATGCTGCCTTACAGCAGAGTTTGATTGACTATGCTAGTGTCGCAGCCGAGGAGGTGCATCCGCTTTATCTGGGTTTGTGTGCCGATGTAGTCCTGGCAGCGAGAGCGCAGGGGAAATTTTTGACACCGGATGACTTCCCAACTGCACCGGAAACGCCTGACAAGTCCAAGGCGTTGATTAATCGGCTCTTGAGATATGTGGATAAAGAAGTCGAGGTGGCAGTTCACGCGCTGAGTGCTTGTCGGGCTTTCGATTTTGAGCTTTATCTCAAACTCGGTCAGGCGTTACACTTTCACGCCACTCATCCAGCTTTTTTTGACATCCTCACGCGCTTTTCCTTTGTGTGGCAGGCACAACGGCAGGGTGAGAATTGGTATCGCATCCACGACTTGCTACGCCGCTTGGACGATGAGAGCCGCAATGAGATTACCCGTTGCGCTCATGAGGTGTTGGAGCAGCACTACCGGGAGCGAGGGGAAGTGGCAGAAGCGATTTATCATGCCAACCGCTTGGACTGGGAGCGGGGTGTAAAGGAATGGGTAAGGCAGTTTGATCAAGTGTTGCAGCAGAGCCGCTATCAACAATGCCGAACTCTGTTGGAAGTACGAAGTGAAATGTTAATTCAAAGCAACTTTCGGTTAGGTATTATTTCTCAATTTGAAGGTGACTACTTCGAGAGAGTAGCTCGCCATGATGAAGCTCAACAAGAGTACTTAGAAGCAATTGCTGCTTATGACCAAGCTCTCAATAATGTCGATAACACCTTCCAAGTCTATAACAACAAAGGAAGTGTACTATTCAAGTTAGGTCAATTACACGCAGAACTTTCAAGATATCAAAAAGCTTGGCAAAGTTATGAGCAAGCGATTGCTATTTATGACCAAGCTCTTGACCTCAGCCCTGAAAGTGTCTCTGCTCATAACAACAAAGGACTGGTTCTACAAAGTCTAGGTCGATTGCAAGCAGGACGTTCAAAGCACCAAGAAGCTCTACAAAGCTATGAGCAAGCAATTGCTACCTACGACCAAACTCTTAATCTCGACCCTGGAGATGTTTTTGTCTACAACAACAAGGGAATAGTGGTGCAAGGTTTAGGTGAGCTACTGGCAGGATTACTACAATACGAAAAGGCACTACGAAGCTACAAGCAGGCAATCACTACCTGTGACCAAGCCCTTCTCCTTACTGCTGATTTTGTGCCAGCCCATACTAATAAAGGAAATGCGCTCTCAAGTCTAGGTGAGTTACAGGCAAAGTGCCCCAAGTATTCAAGCTATCAAGAGGCTTTGCGTAGCTATGAGCAAGGAATTACGGCTTATAACCAAGCTCTCAAATTTGCCCCTGACGATACATACATCCTCAATAACAAGGGAAATGCGCTTTCGAGTTTGGGCGAATTGCAGGCAAATCTATTGCGGCATCAAGAGGCGCTGCAAAGTTACGAGAAAGCAATCACTACTTGCGACCAAGTTCTTAGCCTTGCTCCTAATTTTGTTCCATCCCATATCAACAGGGGAAATGCGCTTTCCAGATTAGGTAAGTTGCAGGAAAATTTCTCCAAGTACCAAGAAGCCTTGCAGAGCTATGGACAAGCGATTCGTGCTTATAATCAAGCTATAAGCCAAGCGCCTAGTTTGGTTCAAGTTCGCAATAATAAGGGGTTAGTACTCCACAGCCTCGGTTTCTTACAGGCAAGGCTGTCATTACAGATGAAGCTCTTACAAAACAGAGAAGCACGAGAAAGTTGGCAAGCAGCAGTAGCCGAGTTTTCTCTCTCCTTAGAGATTGTTCCAGGTGATGAGTACATTCGTAATGTAAGAGATTTGTTACAAAAATTTCTTGATAATTTATAAATGACTGTTGGATGCGATCGCAGCTTCAGTATCGATGAAAATGCGATCACTCTCGCGGGGAGTTAGCCTCTCGTCTAAATTTAAGTAGCAAGCATTGGCATGATTGCCATGTTTTGGTTATAGCCTAATTTTTTTATTACAGGTATGATTAATTAACCAGAGAATTGTTGAAGCAGCTAATCGTGTTAAAGGAGGTCAATACCCAATGAATCCTGAAGTAAAGCGCCAACTTGTGCTGAAAATTCTTCTCATCGCCTGTATCATCTCTACAGCTATTCACTTTACAGATAACTATCTCTATATTGAGAAATATCCTCAGCCAGATTTGATTACCGCTCCCTCAATCTACATCTCATGGATAATTTGGACAGGAATTGGTGTTGCGGGTTATTGGTTGTATAAAAGTGGAAGATTTTGGCTGGCTTACCTGTGTCTAGTTATCTACTCATTTTGTGGTCTAGATAGCTTAGGGCATTACTTGTACGGAGCGATGTCTGAGTTTTCAATGAAGATGCATTTGTTCATCATCACGGACGGGTTGACAGGTTTAGCAATTTTGGGATTTACACTTTGGTCAGGCTTAGTCCTCAGGGAACAATTCAGAGAATCGGGTAGTAGCGTTTGACGGTAGCGAGCGCCCTCTATGTCCTAGGGTCTGTTAGCGTAGCGAAACGCACCCTTAGCGCTCTTTTCCCTGCTCCAGGAGTTCCAAAAGTTCCCCCGCAGGTTCTGGCGGTGAGAACTTTAGTCTCCTCAACGGGAGCGAGTGTGGCACAATGAAAAGCGGTCACTAAAGATTGTTAATTAGGTAATTGAAGTGAGTCCGACTGCCCAAGCGCCTACTACTGCTCGCCGCGTGGTTTTTCCCTTTACTGCCATTGTGGGTCAGGAAGAAATGAAACTGGCTTTGCTGCTGAACGTAATCGACCCCAAGATTGGGGGGGTAATGATTATGGGCGATCGCGGTACTGGCAAGTCTACTACCATCCGGGCGTTGGCTGATTTGTTGCCAGAAATTGACGTGATTGCTGATGACCCGTTCAACAGC
Organism: Coleofasciculus sp. LEGE 07092; assembly: GCF_015207375.1. GTDB lineage: Bacteria > Cyanobacteriota > Cyanobacteriia > Cyanobacteriales > Coleofasciculaceae > LEGE-07092. The sequence continues at coordinate 16,641 of NZ_JADEWY010000115.1, forward strand.
GACCCCGACGAACCCGACTGGATGAATCCGACTAATAACACACAGTCACGTTCAATTGTCAAGAAAAAAGTGCCGATGGTAGACCTGCCTTTGGGAGCAACCGAAGACCGAGTCTGCGGCACGATTGATATTGAAAAGGCGCTATCTGAAGGGGTGAAAGCGTTTGAACCCGGACTGCTAGCAAAAGCCAATCGCGGCATTCTTTATGTAGATGAAGTTAACTTGCTCGACGACCACTTAGTGGACGTACTGCTAGACTCTGCCGCCAGTGGCTGGAATACCGTAGAACGGGAAGGCATTTCTATTCGCCATCCAGCACGTTTCGTGTTGGTTGGTTCCGGCAACCCGGAAGAAGGAGAATTGCGACCCCAACTCCTAGACCGTTTTGGTATGCACGCAGAAATCCGCACGGTCAAAGAGCCTGTTTTGCGAGTCAAAATTGTGGAAGAACGGGCAGACTTTGACCAAAATCCCCCAGACTATATCAAAAAACATCAGCCCGATCGAGACACCTTGCAACAGCAAATTGTCCAAGCTCAAGAGCAACTTCCCAAAGTCGAGATGGATTACGATTTGCGGGTGAAAATTTCTGAGGTTTGCTCGGAACTGGATGTGGATGGGCTACGGGGCGACATTGTTAGCAATCGCGCTGCCAAAGCACTGACGGCTTTTGAAGGACGAACTGAAGTTACTGTAGATGATATTCGTCGGGTGATTACCTTATGCCTGCGCCATCGTTTACGGAAAGACCCTTTAGAGTCAATTGATTCGGGTTACAAGGTGCAAAAAGCCTTCAGCCGCGTTTTTGGGTTAGATAGCGAGTCAGAGGAAAATCCAGCGATGACAGCTAGCCGTGTTCGTTAATGCGATCGCTCCTTTTGGACGGTGACGAAGACGATCAAATCCAGTAACTATACTCTTGTGGGGTAGGTGTCTTGCCTGCCCTACGAAGATATTTGGGTGTTTTTTAAATCTAAGCTGTACAGTAACGGATAAGCAGATCTAGAGGGATAGGATGTAGGCTAGATTTGAGTATCCGATGAGATTGCTGCTATGGAATGTTGGAATGTACAATTTTCCAGTCCCCTAGTCCCTTATGTCAGAGCCATTGATTGAACTGAAGGGAATCTCCAAATCATTTGGGAGTAGTGTTATTCTCGATAAGGTTGATCTGACCATTTATCAGGGTGAAGCGCTCGGGATTATCGGTCCGTCTGGCACGGGCAAATCTACTATTCTGCGAATCATTGCTGGTTTAATGACCGCAGATGAGGGAGAGATTTACGTGCAGGGGCAACGGCGCGAGGGTTTAATTGAGGATGCTGAAGACCCGATTACCATTGGGATGGTATTCCAGCAGTCAGCACTATTCGACTCGCTGACAGTTCGAGAGAATGTGGGGTTTTTTCTGTACCAGCATTCTAAACTTTCTCAGGAGCGGATTCGGGAGCTAGTAGACGAAAAACTAGACATGGTTGGCTTGCCTGGAATTGCTGATCAGTATCCTGCTCAACTATCGGGAGGGATGCGCAGGCGTGTCAGTTTTGCTCGTGCGATAATGAACAATCCTGATAACCCCCAAGACAATCCCCAAGTTTTACTCTACGACGAACCAACCGCTGGACTTGACCCAATCGCTTCAACCGTCATTGAAGATTTAGTCCGCCAACTTCAAGACACCCAAGGGGGTTGCGGTTCCTACGTTATGGTGACACACCAAGACAGCACGATTCGCCGCACCACTGACCGGATTGTTTTTCTCTACAAAGGCAAGGTACAGTGGCAAGGCAGCGTTAGCGAAATAGAGACCACTGAAAATCCTCTAGTTCAACAATTTTTTAGTGCCAGTACCAGCGGACCGATTCAAGCAGTTGGTTAGGATTGCACTGAGAGTAATATTGAAAAAGTCTATTAGCGGTTATTAGTCATTAGTCATTAGTTGTGGTTTTTTACAAAAGGAAAGAAATAAAAAATGAATGATATATAGAGCTAACGGCTAAAGCTAAAAGAGGGAAAACAATGCGATCGCGAACTATTCGAGAAGGGTCTGTTGGGTTGCTAATTTTGACTGGACTAGTTGCATTTGTGGGGTTAGTGCTATGGATACGGGGTCTGCGATTGGGAAACCAAAGCTACAAATTTATCGTAAACTTTGCTGATGTAGCTGGCATGAAAGAGGGTGCGCCAGTACGCTATCGCGGTGTCGATGTTGGTTCAATATCCGATATTCAAGCCACGACGAATGGAGTTGACGTTACGGTTGAAATTGACTCGGCTGAATTGGTAATTCCTCAGACGGCAACCATTGAAGCCAATCAATCGGGTTTGATTGGAGAAACGTCAGTTGATATCACCCCTCAAACTACGCTGGCGTCGGGGGTGCAAAGCATCAACCCTCTAAGTCCCAAATGCAATTCCGATGTGCTGATTTGCGCTCAAGATCACGTTCAGGGTGAGATTGGGGTTAGCTTTATCGAGCTGCTGCGCAATACCGATCGCCTGACTCAGATTGTCGCTGATCCGGTGCTTTTCGACAACATCACATCACTCACCAAAAACGCCTCCCTTGCCGCTGGTGGGGTGGCACAACTGACGAATGAACTGTCTCAGTTAACTCGGGCTGTTCGGGGACAGGTAGCCACTTTCTCAAGCGCTACTAATTCCGTCACCACAGTGGCTACGCAGACAGCAAACCGGATCGGAAATACTGCCGATCAATTTAGCCAATTGGCGGCATCCAGCAATGAACTCCTAGACACCAATCAGAAAACTCTTAATGAAACCCTACAGGAATTCAACCAACTTGCTAACTCTCTGAATCAACTCGTGGCAGCAAATCGAGGAACTCTGCAAAATACCTTACAGAGTATCAGTCAAACAAGCCAACAGCTAGACGTACTTTTAACTCGCTTGACAACTACAGCCGAACAAGTGGAAGTGGAAGGTGTGCTGGATAATTTAGAAACTCTCACAGCGAATGCTGCCGCCGCGTCGGAAAACTTGCGCGATATCTCTACTAACCTCAACGATCCTACAAATGCACTGGTATTACAGCAGCTTTTAGACTCGGCACGGGCAACCTTTGAAAATACTCAGAAGATTACTGCCGACTTGGACGATCTCACGGGCGATCCAGAATTCCGCCGGAATGTTAGACAATTAGTTAACGGGTTAAGCCAACTCGTGTCATCAACTGATCAATTAGAGGAGCAAATTCAGGTAGCGCAACAACTTGAATTGGTTAGTGACACAATTAACCACGCAGCATCTACCTCTGGCACAGAACCCTCAGTGAATCAACTATCTCAGTCGAACATACACCTATCAGAGGCGAACCGTAGGCTGAGTCAACAGAAGCGGTTATTCAAGCTATCACCCCCAGCTCCTCGGAAAGATTCGGCTGATTCAGAGGCAGAGAATGACTAAGTCCAGTCATCTTTTCCGTCAGCGCTGCTTCCTCGCTTGTAAGCTTGACCTGTGGCATGAATCTTACGAGTCATCTCAAATAGCTGTTCTTCAGTTAGCTGCCACCGCTGGAGAACAGCATCAAGATGGCGTTGAATCTCTCTAGCACCTGGAAAACCTGTGTAGCGAACCCGCAGTCGGGCGAGTTCTGCCTTGTTGCGATCGCTATCGGTTTCCTGTAACAAGCACGCTACAATTTCGCGATCGCGTTTTTCTTGGGGATGTTGCTGGTCTTTGGTTTTGACTTCTGATGCCATAATCCTGAATTTTGCTTTACTATCTAATACCAGGTTGTACCAACGCGATAGATCGCGTCTCTATATTTAAAATCGAAATAGACAATCCTGTACCCCTTTCATTTTTTCCTTTATTGTGCTATAGACAAAATCATAGAAACACCCCCCATATATTAAAGAATTTAAAGTTCTGTAACCGCTTGCTCAAGCAGATGAGAGCGCTGCGGTAAACTAAGCCTTGATCCTGAGTCTCACTCAATAATGGAGAACTCTCGTTTGGAGTCGTTATTCTATGTCTCATAGCGTCAAAATTTACGACACCTGCATTGGTTGCACTCAGTGCGTCCGGGCTTGTCCCCTAGACGTGTTGGAGATGGTACCCTGGGATGGCTGCAAAGCCAGTCAGATTGCCTCTTCTCCTCGCACAGAAGACTGCATTGGTTGCAAACGCTGCGAAACTGCTTGTCCGACTGATTTCCTCAGTATCCGAGTCTATCTTGGTGCGGAAACTACCCGCAGCATGGGTCTGGCTTACTAAGGACACTCTCAAAAACAAAATTTTGTGGGGGTACGGCGATATCAATATCTGGGCAGTCCCTTGTATATTGATGATGCCGTGTCCCTGCTAAAACTTAAGTTTTTTTAAATCGGCAATTGCCTTACATCCAATGCTTGCAAGTAGGTTGGAGATTTAGAACCTCATGAGGTGTAAAGTTTATAAATCTTGATAAATCAGCCTTGAGCTTTTAACAAGTATTTTTTGTCTGCGAAGGTTTAGGAAAGGACCGTAGACTTCAGCCGTATCAAAGAAGGTAATGCCGCGATCGACCGCAGCCCGGAGAAGAGCGGTCATCTCCTGAATGTCTTTAGGCGGACCATAGGAAAAGCTCATTCCCATACAGCCCAGTCCGATTGCTGAAACTTCCAGATTGCTGTTTCCAAGTTTGCGCGTTTGCATTGGTTTTCTCCATTGATGTGGAATTGGTAGCGTTCGATGTTGATCGATCTCGTCTGTCAGTCGTTTTCGCTGGGATCGCGCGGCGACTCCGCAGAAGTATCGCTGCCCACTGTGGGGTCATCGATGCGAGATGGAGTGGGTTTATGAATGGCGTGATGATTAATCCAGATTGCGCCGATCACCAGAAAGCTCACCACATAGGCAAGGTAGGACGGCCAGAGTTGGAGGAGTGCTGCCCCAAGCGCGGCATCGGGTGGCGGCACTTTGATTTCGAGTACCAGCAGGGTAATTGCGATTGCAAAAACACCGTCACTAAATGCCTCCAAACGGTTAGTATCCACACTCACCTCCCCTAACGGGACTTAAACAAATATCAGCCCCAGATAAAGCCCAAACTGGCTTTATAAGCGATAAATACGTCCCTATTTTCGTTCAGCCAAGCCATAAAACGACTCGACATCGCTGTACGAAATGCCTCTAAAG
>NZ_JADEWY010000296.1 GCF_015207375.1 Coleofasciculus sp. LEGE 07092
AATGAAACCTGCGGGGAAAGGGGAGGATGTGGCGGCGGTGGAACCAAGGAAGAGGGTATCGGCTGAGACATCACCTCCCAAATTAATTTCTATTGAAAATAGCGATAGTGATCAGGCAGAATGGTGGCTTCATCGAGGGTGTAAGCAATGGCTAGATGGGGATTCGGTCGGTGCTGTCGCATCTTATGACAAAGCGATTCAAATCAAACCTGATTTACACCAAGTTTGGCTAAACCGGGGTGCGGCGCTGTTTGGATTAGAAGAATATGAAGAAGCGATCGCATCTTTTGACAAAGCTATTCAAATCAAACCCAATAATCATAAAGCTTGGCTAAACCGAGGGGATTCAGTCGGATCATCCCGACACTATAACCCCGCAGCGGCGACTTTTTTACAGTTCCAATTTCCCAATGTTTCCCCAATCTTGCCGAATCCCACTCTAACTCAACGGGGTTATCAAGGTCAGTTGTTATCGTATCAGGAAGGCTTAAAGCATTGTCCCCAAGACACCCACCCCGAAGGTTGGGGACGATTGCATCAAGCAATAGGAAACGCTCACTATTGGGAAGGAAAATACCAGCGCAATTACCGAAACTACTAGACATCTCCAATAATTCCTAAAAACAAAGCTGAAATCATAGTAATATCGTTCAAAAATAAGGTTTTCTGGAGCTGTCTACTGGCGTAAAGCTGTAACCGAATATCACCAAGCTTTGATTACCCTCACCCCAGACACCTATCCTGAACAACATTTAGAGGTTTTACAAAACCTAATTCGCGTCTTATCGGGCTTAAACCAACACACAGAAGCCAAGGAATGGCGCAACCAAGGCTTACACGTATTCCAGACGCTATTAAATAGTCAAAAATCCACGTTCCAGAAACGCCAACTGGTTGCCAAGTTTCTCCCCTTCTCCCAAATGCGGGTTGATGTGTTAGTCGAAGAGGGTACACCTATCTTGGCATTAGAAGCAGCAGAGAGAACTAAAAATCCTGACGGGGTGACAAGCAAGCTGAAGGCTTGATGGAGCAAGTGTTCTACGCTATTAACCTGCAAAAAGATGAAAGCTTATTGACAGCTTTATTGACAATAACAGAAAGGAGCGATCGCTAACTTCCT
>NZ_JADEWY010000116.1 GCF_015207375.1 Coleofasciculus sp. LEGE 07092
GTGGAGGGGGTTCAGCTTTGGGGGGAGCTGGGGGATCAACACTCACAATTTGAATGTTTTCGTCAGTGTAGGTATAGGGTAAAACTGTCCCCAGGGGAACTGTGGCGTTACCACTAATAATGGGTTCAGCGGTGCCGTTAGTTGTCGCGTCTCCTACTATAAACGGAACTTCTCCGTTACCCCCGTGCCGAATTGTAATAGCCCCACCATTGCTACCGCCAATTGTGGAAATGCTAGCTTGATTACCGTTAGCAGCGGTGAAACGGTCGGTGGCTCGGAAAAAGCGCTCTGTGGTAATATCGACACTGCCGCCAATGGTGCCACCTTGGGCGTTAATCCAACTGACTCGGATATCGCCTTCAGGATCGAGGAAAACATTACCGCCTGCACCGTTTACCCCATGGGTGTCAATTTCTCCGGCAGTAATTTCGGTAATTGCCTCCACTCGGATATCACCACCATCGGTTTGTCCAAATGAGGTGAGATTACCTGTAGTAATGCTACCTGCGGCTTTGAGGGCGATCGCTCCTCCACTATCGGTGGCAGAACTACTGTCTAGGGTTCCAGCACTGGTATCGATATTGCCGCTAGTGCTGTTGAGGGTAATTCCTTGACCGGCAGCGATAATGTTACCAGTCGTAATGGTTTGGTTAGCAAGGAGGTTAATACCGCCCAAGCCAGTCAGGGTAGAACCTGTCGTTGTGATTGAACCATCGCCAAAGGGCGATCGCAATGTTAGCGAATCCTTGAAAAGGGTATCACCTGCGACGGTAATTGCACCACTGCTATCTGCCCGTCCAATCGTGATATGGTTGAAACCATCTTGCAGTAAACTCAACTCGGTTTGAGTTAAATCAAGACTGCCATTGCTACCACTATCTGTACCCCCTATTCGGATCTGCTGGGTTGTACTCAGCGGCTGAATGATTAAATCACCTGTACCAGAGACTTGCCCTGCAAAGTTAATTTCATCTCCAGATAAGGTAAGATTGCCTGCTCCACCCTCAATCCCACCGGTGAGGCTGGCACCGTTATTGAAGACAACACTATCATCTGAGTTACCACCAATCAGGTTGCCAATCGCGCTAAAACGAGTAGCACCGTTAATATTACCTTCGTCGGTTCCCGTAAGAGTCCAGGTGTTGTTGGTGTTGTCACCACTTAAGGTGTTACTGCCTCCACCCCCGTCAATATTAGTGACACTACCACCGTTGAGAGTGAAGCGATCGTTTAAATCTCCCCCTGTTAGGTTATTAAAGTTTCTAAATTCTAGGGTGCCATTGACTGTACCACTGTTAGATCCACTAATGACCCAATCGTTTGGTGTATCTGCTCCTATCAACGTAGTGGTAGTATCTGTTCTGCCGAGTACTAATTCAGTATCTCCTGCTCCAATCACCCCTAAATTTACAGTCAGAGGACTATTAAGTTGAGAGTAATCTAACGTATCTATCCCCGCGCCACCGGCAATAGTTCCGTTGAAGTTATTGTTAAATACAAACCTATCGTCTAAGTCACCACCAATGAGGTTGTTAAACTCAATGAAGTTGAGGGTGTCATTAACTCTACCGCTATTAGCACCTGTTATTTCCCAGGTATTATTGGTGTTAGTACCAATCAGGGTACTCTCAGCATTAGTTGTCCCTATTACCTGTTCAATATTGTCTCCCCCCAAGGCTCCTAAGTCTACAGTTAGGGGATTGTTGTAGTTAGAGTAGTTGAGGGTATCGGTGCCTTCTTTGCCGTCAACTGTCCCACTGATAGTGATGCCATCATTAAAGATGAAATTGTCATTCTCAGTGCCACCAATTAGGTTGCTAATTTGACTGAACGTCGTATTGCCGTTGATGTTGCCAGCATCATTACCTGTCAAATTCCAAGTGTTATTGGCATTGCCACCAATCAGGGTATTGTTACCCGCTCCACCGTTAACATTGGTGATACTACCGATGTTGCTGAGGGTAAAGGTATCGTTTAAGTCACCACCGATGATATTGTTAAAGTCAATGAATTTGAGAGTCTCATTAACTTGACCCCTGTTGGCTCCTGTTATTTCCCAGGTGTTGTCCGTGTTGGTGCCAATCAGGGTACTCTGAGCATTAGTCGTCCCTATTACCTGTTCAATATTGTCTCCCCCTAACGCTCCTAGATTTACCGTTAGCGGATTTATGTAGTTAGAGTAATTTAGGGTATCAATGCCGTCTTGTCCGTCAACTGTCCCACTTATATTGACGCCATCGTTAAAGCGGAAATTGTCATTTGCAGTGCCACCAATTAGGTTGCTAATTTGACTGAACGTCGTATTGCCGTTGATATTGCCAGCATCATTACCTGTCAAATTCCAAGTGTTATTGGCATTGCCACCAATCAGGGTATTGTTCCCTGCACCACCGTTAACATTGGTGATACTACCGATGTTGCTGAGAGTGAAGGTATCGTTTAAGTTGCCACCGATGATATTGTTAAAGTCAATGAATTCGAGGGTGTTATTAACTGTACCCCTGTTGGCACCTGTTATCTGCCAGGTGTTGTCCGTGTCGGTGCCAATTAAGGTATTCTGAGCCGCCGTTGTGCCGATGACTTTTTCAATATTCTCTCCTCCCAACATCCCCAGATTTACGGTTAGGGGATTGTTGTAGTTAGAGTAGTCCAAAGTATCTATACCAGCACCACCTGCAATAGAACCGTTGAAGCTAACACCATCGTTGAACGCAAAGGTATCGTCTAAGTCACCACCGATGAGGTTATCAAAGTCGATGAAGTCGAGGGTGCCATTAACTGTACCGCTGTTAGCACCTGTTATCTGCCAAGTGTTGTCCGTGTTGGTGCCAATCAGGGTACTCTGAGCATTAGTACTTCCGACTACCTGTTCAATACTGACTCCCCCTAACGCCCCCAGATTTACCATCGGATCTGTGGTGTAGTTCGAGTAATCTAGGGTATCAGTGCCGCCTTGTCCGTTAATTGTCCCGCTGATAGTGATGCCATCGTTAAAGATGAAACTGTCATTTGCAGTGCCACCAATCAGGTTACTAATTTGACTGAACGTTGTCGTGCTGTTGATATCACCAGCATCGTTACCCGTTAGATTCCAATCGTTAACGCCATTATCACCCGTGAGGGTATTGTTGCCAGCTCCACCGTTGATGTTGGTAACACTACCGCCGTTGATGAGGGTAAAGGTATCCTCTAAATTGCCGCCAACCAATTTGCCGAAGTTTTGGAAGCTAAAACTATTAACTGTACCTGTGTTGGTGCCAGTAATTTCCCAAGTGTTGTTGGTGTCGGTGGCAGTCAGGGTACTCTCAACAGTAGTCGAACCTATTATCGTTTCAATATTGTTTCCCTCTAACGCCCCCAGATTTACCATCGGATCTGTGGTGTAGTTCGAGTAGTCTAGGGTATCGGTGCCGCCTTGTCCGTCAATTGTCCCACTGATACTGACGCCATCGTTAAAGCGGAAAGTGTCACTGGCAGCGCCACCCATTAGGTTGCCAATACGGATGAAATTGTTCGCACCATTGACATTACCGGCATCATCATCTGTCAGGTTCCAAGTGTTATTAATAGTGCCGCCAATAAGAGTGTTGCTACCAACACCCCCATCAATATTGGCAACACTACCACCATTGAGGGTGAAGGTATCCTCTAATTCACCACCTGTGAGATTACCAATCCCAGAGAAAATAACACCATTGAGGGTGCCAGTATTATTCGCCGTTATCTCCCAAGTGTTACTGGTATTATCGCCAATAAGAGTATTGCTACCGATACCCCCATCAATATTACTAACGCTACCGCCGTTGCTGAAACGGAAGGTATCCTCTAATTCACCACCTGTAAGATTACCAATCCCAGAGAAAATAACACCATTCAGGTTGCCGCTATTATTAGCCGTTATTGCCCAAGCATTATTGGTATTGTCACCCATGAGGGTATTGTTACCCAAGCCACCCTCAATACTAGTAACACTACCGCTGTTGCTGAAACGGAAAGTATCGTTAGCGCTGCCGCCGATTAGATTTTCAATATTGTTGAAGGTTAAGCCATTAGCAAAGCCCGTGAGCTCGCCTTGGTTCGTACCTGTAATGTCCCAAGTGGTATCTTGGTTGGCACCAATGAGAGTGGAACCGCCAGCAATATTTACTGGATCATTGAACGTCACCCCATCCTTGAGGGTAATTGTACCCGTGCCGTCAGCACGTCCAATGAAAATTTCAGAAAACCCGGGTTGCAACCGATTGAGTTCGTTGCTATTTAGATTTAAGTCACCATCGTTAACTGTGCCGCCAATTGTAATTCCAGCACTGGGGGTTTGGGGTTGTAAGGTGAGAATACCGCCATTGCCTCGGATTTGGCTGGTGCCATCAAGGTTAATCTCGTTAGCACGAAGAGTAACATCTAAAGAACCTGATGCTGGAGATATGATTGAGCCGTTTCTGATGGTAATAATGTCACCAGCATCCAAAGTAATGCTGCCTGTGCCAGTCAGATCAAAGCCTGCGGTGTCGATGATACCTCCAGCCAGGGGCGATCGCAACGTGACTGGGCTACCGAATGTTAAATCATCACCTAGGGTAATCGTACCACTACCGTCTAAACGTCCAATGATTATAGAGTCGAAGCCAGTGGTTTGATTTATGCCTAGATTAGATAGGAAATCATTTTTTCCCCCTCCTCCTATTTGCAAATCGAGTGTGGGGGTAACTGGCTGAAGAATGAGAGCACCACTACCTGTTAGAGGACCGTTCAGATCAGCCGTGTCAGCCGTTATAGTAATATCCCCAGTATCTGCATTAAGTTGGTTTGTACTAGCAATGCCTATGGCATTAGCGCTATTACCACCTGTAGCAATGCCTGTCAGTGTGATATTGCCGCCACTTGATTCAACGGGCTGTCCGATATAAAGTCCCTCGGCATTACCACTGCTAGTCCCTTCAAGGGTAATATTTCCCCCAGCCGAGCGAATTGCTGCACCAACGTTAATGCCTTGAGCTTTGCCGCCAGGAAAAGTGTTAGTCCCTCTCAAGAGGATATCCCCACCACCCGACTCGATTTGGGCGCTGTTAAAAATCCCTGCTTGGTTGCTATCGCTAGTACCGAGGAGGGTGATATTTCCGCCCCCAGTGGCAATGGGACTCCCAATCTGCACTCTACCAGCACCTAACCCATCGCTGTTGGCGTTAAAGATTAAATTAAGACTATCGACAGTCCCCGGATTACCGTCAAAAATCTGACCATTCGTAGTGATATCGTTATGGGCATTTAAAGTCAGCGTTTTCCCTGTACCAATCCCATTAAAGTTCAGGTCTGTCTTCAGCTCAATATTTCCCGCTTGGGAATTTGCCCCGGCTGTTCCCGTTGATACCGTAACATCACCGAATATCAAAGCGTTTAGGATGACGTTAACACCGAGTTGGGCTGTGTCATTGGTTGTCTCAAAGGGATTGGTCGTCGTAATATTTGAAGCACCGTTACCCGCCACAATTTCTATATTGTTGGGATCAATCAGCCACATCCCACCCTCACCAAACGGTGCAGCGATATCGGGTGTAGTGGTGACGTCCAAAAATCCCCGACTACTGGTTTCTACAAAACCGCCATTACCAGAATTTTCCCCACCCCTAACGCTAATTGAACCATAGACGCGAGTTGTTTCCTCCGACCAAGCGATCGCCCGACCCCCGTTACCAGTCTCCAAGACATCAGCTCGAATGGTAGAATCTTGATCAACAAAGGTGACATCGGCATTGGGAACCGTTCCCTGACCTTTGTAATCTCCTCCAATCAGAACCGTACCACCCCCATTGGCACCAGAAGCATCAACGTTGGCACCAATCAAGCCAACGCGATCGCCTAAAATCTGAACAGTGCCACCTATCGTTCCAGTTCTGGCATTCGAGGCATCAATCGTACCCGATGCGATGGCAACTCCCCCTTCAGTAGGTATGGCTGTACCGGAATTAGCAACCTGCACCTCTCCGTTGCCAGAAACATTCAACCCAGTTTCTACCGTTGCGGCTGAACCCGTTAGTAATGCAGGTAAATCTAAAGGGCTGATAGATTCGGCTTCTCCGTTCGTTTGTATCGACTGCTCAAATTCCAAACTCAGTACATTACCTGCTTGATTGAGCCGCACCCGATTGTTACCCGGCACAGCGGTAATGGTAATCGTTCCTCCCGGTGCGGTAAGCTGACCTGTATTGATAGCATTGCCACCGAGTAAAGTCAAATTCTGTCCTTCTGGAACAGCTAAATTCCCTGCATTAATAACCGTTCCCGGTTGTGCTAATTCAAAGGCAAACTGAGATGGATTGCCCGTTAAGCTTTGATAGCTATTTGTGCCGAAGGCATTGAACCAATTATTATCGCCAAAACCGATACCTGTGGCGGTAGTAGCGGTAAACGATGCGGGGACATTCAACTGGGCATTTGCACCAAATACTATCCCGGCTGGGTTCATCAAGAATAAATTCGAGCTGCCCCCAGTCACTTGAATCAAACCGTTAATGATGGAGGCGTCTCCCCCAACTACCCGTCCGAGGATATTGCGGATTTGGGGATTAGACAAAAAGTTGGCAACTTCACCCGAATTCAGTCCGAATTGATCAAAACTGTGGAAGAGGTTTTCTCCAGATACAGTACCCCCTTGGATATCAAACTGGTTGCCATCAGGCGTCACAATTGTACCCGTGTCGTCCGGTGCTGAGATAGGTTGACTCAACGCTGGAAAGGTAGCTCCTAGGGTAACTGCCGTGACTGCCAAGGAACTCGCTAGTTTTAAATAAATTGCGCCTGTAGTAGAAACCATGACTAATAATTAGCTAAAGGATAGCTGACGCAATTTTATCGGCATTTTCTCCATGAATTGAAGAAAATAGCCAACTTTTTCCCTGGCAGGTGTTTTTTCCCTAGTCTCTAATTCAATGAACCTCATTGAATTGCTAAATTCCTTCCTATCTCGTTTTTTCGTTATAGGCAGTAAATTCAGCCAATCTTTACAAAGACACACCCGTTTAACCCTTGTTTCTATTATGGCTCGACTGTAGCGCTAAAAATCTACGCTACTTTCTGTAACCGTTTGTAAAGCGGAACTCATCAGTAGCAGTATCAATCGCTACTAACTAGGAAACCCCCTAGTACAAGGAGACAAGGGAGAGTTTCAGTGAGTCACTTATTTGTGCCAGATTGCTCTAGACTATTGTCAACTGACTCCCTTGAGCCACTGCCGTAGGACAAAGATTGTCAATTATCCCAGTTTGTCTAACTCCTTCTATATTTCGATTTTACAATTTTTACCTATTAATTATTTCAAGAATTTATCGGCAGAATCCGGATCATTTGGTTAATCTGCATACTTAGTTGCTTCTCGGGAGTAGGGAATAGGGAGTGGGGAGTGGGGAGGGGGGAGAATTCAGAGCCTCTCTCCTGCAAGGAGAAGGGAAACATTACCAAGGATTGCCAATTAACGTGAAAGCGCTCCAATAGTAAGGATGAGTCAGGGTTCTGTCTCCTAACTTAGCTAATTCTGCGGGTAAGGAAATGCGGTTGCTGCCGAGTACTAACTTACCTCCCTCAATGCGCACGTCTCCATTTAACATCGCTAGTTGTGCCTGCCGGAGTGCTTCAGCTTTGACAGGAGCGACCTTTAATTGTTGGTAAAATTTCATCATCAGCCCTAAAGTGCTTTCATCGTTGACGTACCACAGGCTACCAAAGGCTGACTTGACTCCTGCCATTACTGCCAAGCCAGCAAAACCCAACTCTGCCTGCTCATCTCCCAAAGCAGTACGACAGGCACTTAAAACCAGCAATTCCACTGGCGGCTCGTTTAACCCAATTTGGCGTAGCCGATCCAGTCCTAGTTTACTATCCCAAAGCTGAATATAGGAGTTTGAAGGCTGACCGGGACGGAATTCTGCGTGGGTGGCTAGATGAATAATGCCATAGGATTTTGAGGAATGGGCTTGTTTGAGATTATCTAGGGTAAAATTTTCATTGAGAAACTCGTCTCCCGACCATAACTGATTAGCAATCTCTCTAATCTCTAAGGGTACGGCGGGTAATGGCTTTTGTTGAGTAAATCGAGCAGCTCCCATTGCTAGAACCTGCTTGTCTCTCAAATCGACATAGCGAGTATCGGTGAGGGAAAGGCTGGGCATCAAACCAACACTGTATTGTTCTACGAGAAAGCGGTTGCCATCATGGAGTGCTGCCACAGGGAGCGATCGCAACCCTATATCCATAATGAAACTGAGATGGTTGATTTGTTGAGTTTCTAAATCCTTCTCCAACGGCTCAATCAACCATTGATACATCTGCTTCGCACCTGCCAAATACCCCTCAGGGTTGCGGACGTTTGTGGTAGCGGCACGAAACTCTTGAGCGACTTGCAGAACTTGCGATCGCGTGGCTCCTGCTAACTGTCGCCGCAGCACGGCTCCTTCAGGAGTCACCAGTACTAATTCTAGCGGGTCTGTTGCTTGTGGTTTTTGGTTTTGAGGCAGTAACTGCCGTCTGGGTTTAGCCACAGACGAACTAAACTGCCACAGAGTATCCGTTGAGTTGGACGTTTCTGTTACAGGAGCTGGGGTTTGGGGTTTGAAGTACACATAAATGAGGGCTGACTTCAAACCCGTAATTTCTTGAATCCGCTCTAAGGTAGCCCGAGCTTCTGCTAGAGTAACGGTGGGAGTATCCTTCAGCCCCAAGTAATTTTCAAAGGTATTTGTAAAAATTTCCTCCTGTTGTGCCACTTGGCTTTCAGCCTCTTGGGTCGGAGTAGAAGACGTATCATTAGAAGACGATCGGGGCGAAGGTTCGGGTTGGTTCCTACTCCCCTGGTTTTGGGTTAGATCGACAGGATTAATAGCAGGATTGATAACCTCACCGGGAGGATTAATGACTTCATCGACAGGAGCATCAACGCTAAGAATCTGAATATTGCCCTCAACTTGGGTAAAGGGAAAAGACTCAAATGGAGCGATCGCAAACTGTCCGCTAGTAATCGCATCGGCTGTACCATTGATTGCAGCATCCCCCACCTCAAACGGCACAATCCCCTTACCACCATGCCGGATTGTAATATCCCCGCTCTGGCTGCCCCCCATACTCGAAATACTCGCCTCTACCCCATTCGCCGTTGTAAAACGGTCAGTTGCCCTAAAAAATCGTTCTGTAGTAATGTCTACAGTGCCGCCTATGGTGCCGCCTTGGGTATTAATCCAACTCACTTGGATATCCCCAGAAGGATCAAGGGTGACATTACCCCCCCTGCCTGTCATGCCACTGGTATTAATTTGCCCCGTTTGAATCTGAGTTCTCGCCTCAACCTGACTCTCTCCACCATTCATCCGTCCCGATGAGTTTAAGTTCCCCGTGGTGATGCTGCTAGCCTCACTCCTGAGAGCAATCCTGCCGCCACTGCCAGAACTTGAGCTAGTATTAATATCCCCTGTCGTAATACTACCGTCAGCAGTAACAGTAAGACTGCTAGCTATAATTCCCTCAGTTTCAACCGTGTTGGCGCTGTTGAGGGTAAGGTTGCTGGGATTGGACGAGCTGACAGTGCCAGCGATGGTAATATTACCAGTCGTCGTGGATAGACTCACATCACCCAGCAAATTTACAGTATTACTGAAATCGATACCATCGGCACCCTCAACGGTAAGGTTACCCAACAACCCCACTATACTGCCTGCGTCTGATGTCACGTTGCCTGTGATCGTGGCTCCCTCTCCATCAAAATTCAAATTGAGGGAACGATTAATATTGACATTTGACTCATTATATGTATGAACTGCTATATTAACGGTATCTTCGGTTTGAGCCGCATTGATACCCCGTTGAATACTACCGCTGAGGGGAGTCACGTATAAATTATTAGCATTGACTCGGATCAAGCCGGCATCGGCAGTATCAAGAGCGTGGGTAATGTTGTTTTCCAGAGCAAATAACTCAGCTAGGGTTGAGTCAGCACCTGTTAAACCCTCGAAGGTGGCAGTACTAGCATCGACTTGTGCACCTGCCATGGCACCCTCAGTTAAGGTGATATAGTCACCCGTTTGACCGGAAAAGGCAGTATTTTCTAAATTAGCGATCGCACTTCCCCCTCCTGTCACCAATAGCCCAGTCATACCGCCTGTAATCGTGGAATGGGTAAAACTAGCACTACCGCCACCAGCAATCTGAACCCCTGTAGGATTATTAGCGATCGTATTTTTCCCGTTAGGCAAATCTTCGCCGATGATATTGTTTGTTCCCCCCTGAATCAGGATGCCACTGCTGCCATTCCCTAGAGTCTGAGTTCCCGTAAAATCCGTACCAATAAAGTTACCTCGGATTGTGTTATCCCCGCTCTGCACTAAGATGCCATGTTGTCCGAAGCGATTAATGGCCAAACCCTGAATCGTACTGCCTGCTGAACCTGAACCCAAAACTAAGCCGTTTGCGCCCGTTCCCGCATTGATACCATTCAGTTCAATCTGACTGCTGCCGTCGATAATGACGGGTTGGGTGAGAGTTGGTAGCACTGACGTTGAGGCAATCGACCAATAGCCGGCATCGGGGGTAGTGGGAATTTGAAAGAGGATAGTTCCCCGATTGTCTAGGGTTGAGAAGAGATTGGTAAAAGCGATCGCAGATTGTAAGCTGCCGCTCAGGGTATCATCTACCGTGCGAGTCACAATATAGGATGGCGTGACTTCATAGGCACCAATATCCACGCTGGCACCATTGCCTGTACCAAAGGGAGGACGTGCGCCACCGCGTTGATCCGTAGCGGGCGCACCTGTAGTATTACCTGCATCGATAGCCGGACTACCAGGAAGTAGGGCAAGAGTTGGAGTCGAACCGCCGTTATTTTCCAAGGAACCGAGTAAGGGGTTAGTACCATCAGGCAAATCGGAGGAGATATAGCCTGTACTGGAACCCCTATTTTGCACTAGGTTAAAACCCTGGCTGCTAAGAGTTCCAGACACGTCGGGATTGACGCTGAAAGCCATATTTCCGGCGACAATCGTGTTACTAATGTTGACAGTACCGCCGAAGACATTAGAGATACCGCCTCCGGTGGTGGCAGAATTATTAGCGATGGTGCTGTGGTTGAAGAATACAGTGCTGTTAGTACCTAGAGAGATACCGCCGCCGCCGCTGATTGTCCCGTTGTTAGCGATGGTGCTGTTGGTAACTGTTAAGGTAAAGCCGCCTGGGGCTGAGTTAATATCAATACCACCACCGTTACCGTTGGTTGTATTGCCACTGATGGTGCTATTGGTAATATTGGCATTGCTGCTGCCAGTCTGTTGAATGCCACCACCGTTACCACTGGCTATATTGTCGCTGATATTACTGTTAAGGATATTCAGCGTGCCGTCATCGCTGTAGATACCAGCACCAGCGTTAGAAGCATTGTTATTGCGGATAGTGCTATTGGTAACGTTCAGCGTGCCGCCACTATGCAGAATACCACCGCCATTACCAGTAACGTTTCCATCGGCAACCGTTAAATTATCCAGAGTCACATTATCACCAGAAATATTAAAGACCCGAATGGTATCATTCCCGCTAACAGTTGTATTGCCTGCCCCAGCCCCTTTCAACGTCAAAGATTTATCTATGGTTATTGTTGTTAGGTCTGTAAAGGTTCCGGCTGCCAAGTTAACAGTTGCACCCGTTATCGCCACATCGATACCATTTTGAACTCTGCCACTAGACCCGACATTCACGCTATTTGCCGTCCCTAGAAGTTGACCGCTGAGGGTAATCGGTGCATTGAGATTAATAGTGGGTGCGTCGAGGGTTAAATTAAAACCACTGCTAGAATTTACGCCATCACTAACAGTCAGAAAATCGGTCGCAGAGTAAGTGACGTTTGCGGTTAGTAGGGCATTAACAACTGCCGCTGGTGTAATATCTCCCCCAGAATTAGCAATAGTAAAGGTAGCGGGATCTAAGAGTAAGTTCCCTGTCAATCCGTTAGGTGCTAGTAAGTCGGCAGTGCCTTCATACTTTAATATCTGCCTACCCGATACCTCTGCAAATCCACCATTTCCCCTTGCAGAACCCCCCCGTGCTGCGATCGCTCCTTGGAACTGTGTTGTATGATCTGACCAAACAATGACCCTACCGCCATTGCCATTGGCGATCGCATTCGCCTGAATCGTCGTATTGCCATCTACCGTAGTAAACTGCGCATTCGGGACGCTGCCGTTCCCCTGATAGTCACCGCCAATGCGTACAGTGCCACCGCCATTGCTACCAGAAGCATTAATATCAGCACCTATCACACTGACGCGATTGCCTAAAACATTAATTGCACCGCCAGTATCACCGGAGGCATCAAGCGTGCCAGAAGCGTAGGCGAAGCCAGCCGGAGGCATCGCATTTCCTGTTATTGAGTGGACATCCCATTCCGTCTCAACAATTCCAGACCCAAGGGTTAGTAATGTGGGTAAATCTAGAGGAGTAATGGGTAGGATTTGCCCATTGTTATCCCTCGGCGGTTCAATTTCTAAGTTCAGCAGGTTGCCCTGTTGAGAAATCCGGACTAAATTCTGACCGGGTACAGCGGCAATCGTGATAGTTCCTGCCGGTGCCGTTAGTTGTCCGGTATTCATCACATTGCCGCCCAGTAAGGTTAAGTTTTGTCCTTCTGAAACCGCAAGATTCCCCGCATTGATAATACTTCCTGATTGAGATAAATCAAACGCAAAACTACTGGGAGTGCCGTTTAAGGTTTGGTAGTTATTTGCACTGAAAGCATTGAACCAATTGTTATCGTCAAAACCAATACCTGTGGCAGTTGTTGCTAAAAAGTCTCCAGGAACGTTTAACTGGGCATTAGCACCAAAAACTATCCCCGCAGGGTTTATCAAAAATAAGTTGGAATTACCTCCTGTCACCTGAATCAAACCGTTAATAAGTGAGGGATCGCCTCCAATAACTCGCCCTAAAATATTGCGAATTTGGGGATTAGAGAGAAAAGTAGCAACTTGACCCGATGAAAGCCCAAACTCTTCAAAACTGTGGAAAAGATTTGCCCCATCACTGGATAGTGTGCCGCCTTGGATATCAAAACGGTTGCCATCCGGAATGACAACTGTACCCGTGCCGTCAGTTGCCGGAGTTATGGGGTGGCTGAAGGCTGGAAAAACCGCATCAATTCCAGCTAGTTTTCCAGTCAAAGCAAGGAGAGACAAAACTCTATAACAATACCGTTGATAAACTTTCATGAAAGAAAAAACCTACCCCTCGTGTCTTGTCAATTTCAAGCTGTCGTGCCAGAATGCTTATAGAAGATTGTTTCTCTTTTCTAACTCAATTGTACGCCGACTCTTGCTTGGTCGTCTTCAAGTCCACCTTATCCAAAAGTTCAAAACCTTGTGAATTTCTGAACTCCTGTATTCTAAAAATTTTTCATTTAAAACTTTGCACGACTTCCTGACTCGAAAGCATTGAAACGTTTAATAGACGAGGTAGCTCAATCCAAAATTCTGTACCCCATTCTGCTTCTGACAGGCACTTGAGCGAGCCTTTATGTTGTTCTACAACGATTTGATAACTAATCGCTAGCCCCAATCCGGTGCCAGTGCCTACGGGTTTGGTGGTGAAGAAGGGGTCAAATATTCGGGCTTTGACTTTGGGGGGAATTTCCGGTCCGTTGTTGGCAATCCGAATCACGACGCGATCGCTATCTAGGGCTTGAGTGCGGATCGAAATCTGACCGAATATTGTGTTAGGGTCTGCTTCAATAGCTTCAATCGCGTTATTGAAAATATTGATAAATACCTGATTTAACTGACTGGGATAGCATTCTACGAGAGGTAAATCGCCGTAGTCTGTTAGCACTTTAATGCCAAGTTCGCCATTACACGACTGCAAGCGATGTTCCAAAATCAATAGGGTGTTTTCGAGTTCTCGGTGAAGGTTAACCAACTGCAAGCCTGAGCGATTTTGCCGAGAAAAGTCTTGTAATGATAAAACAATTTTCTGGATACGTTCGGCACCCCTGCGCATCGACAAGAGAATTTTAGGCAAATCATCAACGAGAAAGTTTAGGTCGGTTTCTTCTAGTTTTTCGGTAACTTCGGGACTGGGGTTGGGGGTAAGCGTTTGGTAAAGATGCAGCAGTTCGAGCAAATCTTGAGTGTAGTGTTCGACATAGCTCAGGTTGCTGTAGATGAAGGTGACAGGATTGTTGAGTTCGTGCGCCATACCTGCCACTAGCTGCCATAGGCTAACCATTTTTTCACTTTGTACAAGCTGTACCTGATTGGCTTGCAACGTCAGCAGGGCTTGATTTAACTGCTGAGTTAACTGGCACGAGCGCAATCCTGCCCGTACCCGTGCCAGTAACTCTTCGGTTTTGATAGGCTTAGAGATAAATTCATCAGCTCCAGCATCTAAACCTTCGACTCTATCAGTGACTTGGTCACGCATTGTGAGCAGAATCAAGAAGGTGGTTGCCAGTTGTGGATCGGCTTTGATGCGCCGACAAACTTCTACTCCATTCAAGCGCGGCATGACCCAATCGCAAATTATTAACTCCGGATGCAGCACCTTAGCTTTGTAGAGTCCCTCTTCGCCGTTCTGAGCAATGGTGACTTCGTGACCTTGGCTTTGGAGTAAATTTTTCAGCACCAACTGAACAGTCAGATCGTCATCAATCACTAAAATCTTCGCCATAGCCAACACAACAGAAGGGTATATTACGAGAGCTGGCTGGAGATAAACGCTTGCACTCGCGATCGCTGGTTCTCTAAAGCAGCTAATAACTCGGCAGCACCTAACAGATTTTGAGCCTTTGCCTGACGCTCTAGTTCAGCCGCTAAACCCCGGATAGAAGGAACTCCGACATTAGCCGCAGCGCCCTTAATTTGATGGGAACATTTGGAAACCGTCAAATAATCACTTGCTGGTAGAGCGTTCTGGATAGCTTCTATATTAACTCGAACCACCTCAATCAAGGTTTCAAGAAGCTCGCGTTGCAATTCTACCTGACCAAGGGCTACTTCCTGCAAGCGGTCAAGCTCTACAAGAACTTCTTCAGAATAATCGGTATAAAAATCCGGCTGGGACAAGAGGTCTAGCTAAATGTTAGATTTTGTAGTGAACCTTATTCTACTGTAGAAGGGCAGCTCTATGAGTGTCAAATGAAAATCGGCGAAAGACAGTCCTTTGTCCTTTGATGAGCAAAACCACTGTGAAACTTCAAGGCACTCTCTTCACTTTACTTAGCGTAACGGCGTTGGTTGGCGTCGTTCCCCTGGCTTCTCCAATTGCCGGAGTTGTCCCCGTCGTCGCTCAACCTGGGGCAAACTTTGTTACCTATACAGAACCCAATTTTTTCTCCGTTGCTCACCCTTCTGGCTGGGCTGTCGAGCGCGTGAACGAAAACTATATCACGCTCTGGAGTCGTCGCCCATCTGAACCCGGAGGGGGTCAAGCACCACCTAACCTGATTAAAACTGATATTACTATAGTAAATGGCTCCCTAGAAACGGCTGTGGAAGGAGCGATCGCTACCAGTAAAGAAGGCGATTCTACCCTGACGCGGCGCGGCAACCTGAAGATTGGCGGACGGGATGCCGTCAGAATCTGGCTGACGGGTAGCAGTTTTGACTTTCCCGATACCATTCTCAGTTTCGTTCGCTATACTGACAACCAGACTATTTCAATTACCAGTTACTACACGGCTAGCAATCCGACAGCAGTAGACACAATCCAGCGCATTCACTGGTCATTCCGCCTTCTCAAGTAGTGCTGCTCGAATCTTGTCTCTTAAATCTTCCACAGATTGATTAGTATCAAATTGTCTGCCTCATCTGTAAAGTTACGTGTTAGATTGCTGTGTTTTTTAAAGACAAGCAAACTTCTGTATCATTTCTTCCAATCTAGAAGAGAGAGGAGTAAAGTAGAAGGTGAAGCAATAAAGCTTCCCTGACAGATAGTTTAGTCAAGTTCACAGTCAACTTAAGAGGTAAAACATCTGTTTCATAAAATATCTGTCTCGCCTAATAACAATAGCAACACTCAACTAAATTGCTGATATTTCCTCAGCTTGTAAGATAGGGAGCCATGCAACTGAATACTAGGAACTAGTCAGTGCAGCTCTGTAGATAATTACCCAAAAGAGGAAATCACTCAGTAAGTCTAGCTTGGGTGTTGTTGTTGTTTGAGAGAGCGATCGCGTTCAAAAATTTTCCGAGGTTAAAAGTATTGCAGCCGGATAGGGCTGTTCCTGCATTCATTCGTAAAAATGCGCTCAGTCAGGTAAACACAACACATCTGAAGAACATCAATCTGGTATTGAACAGCTTTCAAAATGGCTTGAAAAATGGCAGAGACATATTCGATTGTGTCCTGGTAATCGTCTAGAGGATTACCAGGACACAATCCGTCGATACATCTAAAAGTGAATAAAAACTTTTTAGTATAATTTGTTATGGCTCTATAGAAATCAGTCGGCGTGTGTGTGACTGTATCTGGTGCTGAGGTATAGGTTTAAGCACTCTAGATTGAGGCGATGGCACGTTTCTGGTATCGCAGCTCACCCCGCGATCGCGCTCTGGGGGCTAGCGATCACAGGCAGGCTGGCTGGCAGTTCACCCCGTCCATAGACTGTCGTCTATCCTTAACCCCGACGCGCATAACCCGCCGCTTCCTGAAGGTTGGAAAAGTTAAACTGCTCCATAGAATTAAGTAGCATTGCTAGTGGTATGGATGCGATCGCGATTACTCACGAACCCCTCCATCAACAAATCCAGTGCCTTTGCCTGCTTTGCCTTTTCTTACATCTTGCACCTGGCGGTTGAAACCGCAGCTATACAAACAAAACCTGCCTACGCAGGTTAGAAAACCCTTGATTTTCGGTTAGTCCGCCTACGCGGACTTGGTTTGTATAGCCCCAGAATTCTATTCTGAGGGCTGGGAGCGATCGCTTTTCGCAAAGAGGCATGAACTGCGATCGTATCATCCTGTAATGCTCGTAACGAGGATTCTTGAGATAGCAGGTGCAGGAGACGTTCCACCGGATCTTGCAAGTTCTCACAGGACAGTGGCGTTTGCATCATAGGGTTAATCTCATAGGGGTTTAGGTCGATTTTAGTGCTACCAATTTCTGAAAAACACCGTGAAATCAACGAAGTGGCGATAGGGATGGGCAGTTGATCAGTGTTGCGAACCTAATGAATCTGCCCCAATCCTTGTTGAAATAACTTTACACTTTTTAAGTGAAGCAGTTACTCGGAGATGGGAAGAACGGATATGAAAATTTTTGCACTGCGATTAAACCCTAACGATGATTTAAAGGTCTGCTTAAAGGATTTCGTTGAACAGAATAGTATTGAAGCGGGTTTTATCCTCACCGCAGTGGGCAGTCTTAAACAAGGAACTCTTCGCTTTGCCAGTCAGAATTACGCTCAATCATTCAAGCGCAGCTTTGAAATGGTTTCCCTAGTCGGTACTCTTTCTATTCACGGCATCCATTTACATATTGCTCTATCTGATAAAAAAGGTAAAACCATCGGAGGACATCTTTTAGAAGGGTGTATTATCTATACAACGGCTGAGATAGTTATCGGTAGCAGCGAAGATTTTGTGTTTCTCAGAACCGAGGATGAAAAGACAGGGTATAAAGAGTTAGAAATCTGTGCTAAAACGCCACAATACCCATTGTCTTCAAAACCGTGATGTTGGACTAAAACTGCTCCCCCTCTGCCAACCGAGGGAGAGAGGATTGGGGGATGGGGACAATCTTCTCCCAATCCCCAATTCCCAATGCAATACTGAAGAGCAGGTAGTAATTTAGACATCAAGAGGCATGGAACTTCGAGCAACGGATACACCACGGGTAGATTGGACTGGTGATGCCCTAGCCATTGGGTTATTTGAAGATGCAGTAGAGTTGAGTGGCGATTTAGCCCAACTTGATCAGAAACTAGCGGGTACAGTAGCAGAACTGATTGAAGAAACAGAATTTAAAGGAAGTACTGGCAGCAGTGCTGTAACTCGTGTAGGTGCCGATAGCTCAATTCGCAAAATTATACTCGTCGGGTTGGGTAAACCTGACGCCCTGACTCTCGATAGTGTACGTCGTGGGGCGGCTCTGGTGGCTCGGATTGCTAAACAGCAAAAGAGCAAAACCTTAGGAATTAGCCTACCCGTAGCGAATAATGATCCAGCGCTGAGTGCACAGGCGATCGCAGAAGGTATGCTCCTAGCCCTACACGTTGATAATCGCTTTAAGTCGGAACCCGAGGACAAAGGAGCAAAGCTAGAACGAGTGGAGATTCTGGGATTGGGCGGACAGGATGCAGACATGACGCGCGCTCGGCATATCTGTGAGGGTGTGATTTTGGCACGGGAACTGGTTGCTGCACCCGCTAATGCTGTAACCCCAATTACCTTAGCGCAGACGGCAGAGGAACTTGCCTCAGAACACGGCATGACGTTAGAAGTTTTGGAGCGAGATGAGTGTGAACGGTTAGGGATGGGTGCGTTTTTGGGGGTAGCCCAAGCTTCAGAGATGCCCCCTAAGTTTATTCACCTCACATATAAGCCCGAAGGCACTCCCCGCCGCAAGGTGGCAATTGTCGGTAAGGGTTTAACCTTTGACTCCGGTGGCTTGAATATCAAAGGGGCGGGCAGTGGCATCGAAACCATGAAAATGGATATGGGAGGTGCAGCGGCAACTCTGGGTGCAGCCAAAGCAATCGGTTTACTCAAGCCCGATGTAGAAGTTCATTTTATCAGTGCAGCAACGGAAAATATGATCAGTGGTCGTGCCATGCATCCGGGGGATATCCTCACCGCCTCTAATGGTAAGACGATTGAAGTCAATAATACCGATGCCGAAGGACGATTGACGCTAGCGGATGCGTTGGTGTTTGCTGAGAAATTGGAAGTGGATGCGATCGTTGATTTAGCCACGCTGACGGGTGCCTGTATTATTGCCTTAGGCGATGATATTGGTGGTTTGTGGACAACCGATGATTCTCTAGCATCCCAACTGAAAGCGGCTTCAGATGTAGCTGGGGAAAAATTCTGGCAGATGCCGATGGAAGAGAAATACTTTGAGGGATTGAAGTCACCGATTGCTGATATGAAGAATACCGGACCCCGTGCTGGCGGCTCGATTACTGCCGCTCTTTTCTTGAAGCAGTTTGTTAAAGAAACGCCTTGGGCGCATTTAGATATTGCAGGTCCGGTTTGGGCGGATAAAGAGAGCGGCTGCAATAATAATGGTGCTACGGGTTTCCCCGTTCGTACCCTAGTTAACTGGGTATTGGGTACTGGGGCTTGAGAAGGGGAGATTTGAGATAGAAGTGTTCCTCAGCCGTTTTTAAATGGGCTGGCATGAGAAGGCTTTTAGGGGTAAGGGGAAATAACTGATTGTTGCTCTATTTCTCCTTACCCTCAGTTGTTTAAATCGATTCTATTTATTGAAGTTTAGTGCAAGACCAATCTATTCGTCAATTAACCAGCCACGCTGTATACCAAATTCAATACCACCAGCCCAGTCCATTGTTAAATGGTTTCGCACCTTCTTGAAGAGATGTTGTACAACAACCGGATTAATTGAATTTTTAACATATTTCGCAAGGAATTCTTCCAAAAGACTAGAATGGAGGTTTGATCTCGAATCAAATTTTTCAGCAAAATGCTGCTGATCTAAAAAATCTTTATTTATACGTTGCAAAAAGTTCTACTCTTTTACTAATAACTGCGTCATCCTGATCCGTAGCTTTCGATGTTGGTCCGACCAACTGTATATTATCTGTATGCCATGTATCATACTCAGTTCTAATCTCGTTAAGATATCTTCTACTCTCATCATCTCTATATTTTGTCCGATGATTTTCCTTCTGCTCAAGATTAGAGCCATGAACTAGAGGGTTTCTATCAGTTTTGGGCATAGCTCTAATTTTTGTTGAAGATGAACTGCAATTGCTTGAGCAAGAATAGGTGGAACAGCATTACCCACTTGATTGTATTGGCAAAGAAACTTTTCATTCAATCTTTGTTCTCGCTGCAATAGTTTATGAGATACAACAGTTTTTTTACCTAGAAAGCGATAATTGTCAGGAAAAGATTGAATTCTTGCTCCTTCACGAGCTGTTAAATTTCGATGTTGAAAGGGATGAAGAAAATTAGCATAGAATGAAGCTGTAATGGTGTGAGATGGCTTATAGGGATTTAATCGGCGATTATTTTGGTCATAGCTTTTGTTTGATAACTCACCATTACCACTACGCCGTCTAGCGCCATGTTCCTTGGGTACATCTGAACTTGATTCACCCCAATTAATATGCCTGAAACGCTCTACAAGTCGTTCGGAATGTTCCATTGCAACATGGTTGTAAAGTGTATCGCTCCTATTTCTAATCCAAATCTGATAACTGTTTTGAGGTTCTATTTGATAAGGTTGTTCTTCGTTTCCTTCTCGGGCATTAAGCTTGGGTAAATCTGATATTGCATCCCATACAGTTAGAGCCGGAATTGCATCTGTATCATCAAAAAGCGATAATTGAAGTTTATTAAAATGAATTAGTTCTAGAGAGTGCGTTTTTCTGGGAATACCTAATTCTTTGCCCATCTTGTTGCTGACAATGAAGATACGCTCTCTAATCTGCGGAACACCGTATTCAGCAGCATTCAAAACCCAAACTTCCACGAAATAACCAAGGTCTTCAAAACTTTTTTTAATAATATTTATAACCTTTAACCCTTCTGTATTTTTCCGTGACAGTAATCCCTTGACATTTTCCATAACAAATGCATTCGGTCTAAGGAATTTTATCCATTGAGCGAAGTTAATAAACAAACTGTTTCTAGGGTCTTTGGGGTCTTTTTTAGCTGCTCCAGCAACACTAAATCCTTGACACGGTGGTCCACCAATAATAATGTCAGGTTTAAGGATGCAAATTTCTCTAACACTACTTTCTGTATTAAAATCACGGATATCATGTTGAACAACTTTCATAGTAGGACGGTTATAGCGTAGTGTATCGGAAGCCCAAGCATCGATTTCAACAGATAGGGGTACAGAGAAGCCTGCCATTTCAAACCCTAAACCAAAGCCCCCTGCCCCAGCAAACAAATCGATAGCGATAGGTTTTTCTCCCCTTACCATAAGCTCTCACTATAACTATAATATTTAAACCCACATTCCGCACTTCAAAATGTAGTATAACTGAAGTATGAAGGGCGCTCGCTAAAACGAGGTATTGGCTGAGTAAAAATACTTAGTTAATTAACGGAGCCAAGATTTGACTCAATGAATCAACAG
>NZ_JADEWY010000117.1 GCF_015207375.1 Coleofasciculus sp. LEGE 07092
GAGCCAAGGGGGAATTCTTCTAGTTTTCAATCTCGTGTTACGGTGATTGGGCGATCGCGGATTGAGGGTACTAATTTGAATGAGTTGCTCCAACCTCTGGGTGGCGGTGGACATTCTCAGGCAGCAGCAGCAACTCTTCGACATGAAAACCCTATATCACTTCTAGAGCATTTAGTCAAGCACTTACAAGAACAAATTCCTCAACCGCTGACGGCACGAGAGTTGATGTCGTCTCCAGTACGAACGATTCGCCCAGATACCACGATCGCTGAAGCCCAGCGAATTTTATTGCGGTATGGTCATTCCGGGCTTTCGGTCGTTGATAAAACTGACCAATTGGCAGGGATTATCTCGCGGCGAGATATTGACTTAGCGCTGCACCACGGTTTTGGTCATGCGCCAGTTAAAGGTTACATGACTCGTAATCTGAAGACGGTTAGCCCCCACGCTTCTCTGCCGGAGATTGAGTCTTTGATGGTGACGTATGATATCGGACGGCTGCCGATAATTGAAGACGGGCAGTTGGTGGGTATTGTCACCCGTACTGATGTGCTGCGGCAATTGCGTCAGGGAAAAGAACGGGGAGAGTGGGGCGATGCTTGCCCTCTGCCGAGTGTTAGCAATCAGTCCCGACTTTTGAATCTGCGCGATCGCCTTACACCTCCCCTATGGGAACTCCTTACCCAAGCGGCACGGGAGGCAGAGAAACGGGGTTGGCATCTTTACCTAGTGGGGGGAGCGGTTCGAGATTTGTTGCTGGCACAGGAAACCGATCGCCTACTGTTAGAAGATATTGATTTGGTAGTAGATGGCTTTCATCGCTCGGCTGATGTGGGTGCTGGCGTCACCTTGGCTAAGGCGTTACGGCAAAGTTATTCTAATGTTCGCTTAGAGGTTCACGGCGCGTTTCAAACGGCGGCGCTGTTGTGGCACAACGACCCGGTTTTAGACTCGTTGTGGATTGATATTGCCACCGCCCGAACTGAGTTTTATCCCTATCCGGCTGCTAATCCGGAGGTTGAAGCCAGTTCGATTCGCCAAGATCTATATCGACGTGATTTTACGATCAATGCAATGGCAGCGCGGCTGACGGGGGTACGGAATGAAGAGTTGCCCCTGTTGGATTTTTTTGGGGGATTGTTGGATTTGCGATCGCGTCAAATACGAGTTTTGCACGCCAACAGCTTTATCGAAGACCCTACCCGGATTTACCGAGCGGTAAGGTTTGCTGTGCGGTTGGGATTTGAGATTGAACCGCAAACGGAAGACTATATCCACTATGCCTTAGAAAGTGGAGTTTACGAGCGATCGCAGGTTGCCAATACCCGAGCGCCAGCCTTAGAGACACGATTAAAAGCAGAACTGAAATACATTCTGACAGCACCTTACTGGCAACGGGCATTACAGTTACTAGGGTCTTTGGAAGCGTTACGCTGTCTGCATCCCACCTTGAAACTAGACAAATCCTTGTGGTGGCGAGTGCGCCTTGTTGATCGTTGGTTGCGGCGATTTGACTCCGACCAAAGCCTAAAACACTGGCAGATGCGGTTGGAGGTATTGATTGCCCATTTACCCCCAGCAGAACGGGGCAAAGTGGCAAAAAAGCTTCAGCTTTCTGCCGATAGTATTGAGCGACTTCAGCAACTGGGGCAAGTACAAGCTGAGGTAGTAGAGAAGCTACCCCACTACCAGCGTCCCAGCGAAATTTTCACGCTGCTGCATCAGTACAAGTTACCTACCTTAGTGTTAATTGCGGTACAAAGCCCTAGAGCCATTCGGCGTAAGCTTTGGCAGTACCTGACTCAATGGGCGAATGTTCAGGCACCTTTGAATGGGAACGATCTCAAACGGCTAGGCTACAAACCTGGACCGCGATATCGGGAAATATTAGATGCCCTGTTAGTGGCAACACTCGATGGTGTGATTGAGGATGAAGGGGATGCAGAAGCATTTTTGGCAGAACATTATCCGCTGGGTTGAGATTATCCTGGGGATAGTTCTAGAGGTAATGATTCAAGAGGTCTGATTGTGGTCTTTTCTCAAAGCAGCTCCCCAGATGTAATAACAACTGTCCTCAGCTTAGACGAGTATCGGGCGATGGAAGAAACCCACCCAGAACGCCATGAATACCGCAACGGAGAGATTATTAAAATGTCGGGAGGTTCTGAAGTCCACAGTGCTATCGCTAGCAACTTATTAATTTACTTAGGGTTTTTGCTGAGAGATACAGATTTTCGTTTGTATAACAGCGACTTACGAGTTTGGATTCCTGAATATCAGTGCGGTACTTATACCGATTTGATGGTAGTTAATGGCTTCCCAGAGTTTAATGGTGAGCGCAATGATGAAATTCTCAATCCTTTACTCATTGTCGAAGTTCTATCACCCTCTACCGAAGCCTATGATCGAGGTGAAAAGTTCAGAAAATATCGCTCTCTTGCCAGCTTTCGTGAATATCTACTCGTGAGCCAAACTGAACCCTACATTGAGCAGTATCACAATCTTGAGCCTAGCAGTAATGATCGCTGGCTATGGCAAGTGTACTCTAACCTTGAGCAGGCGATCATTCTGCACAGTTTAAACGTAGAAGTTCCCCTGATTGAAATCTATCGTCGCATTAATTTTTAACCAACTCTTTATCCTTTAACTGCTTGTTGTCGATACATTTCCCGCAACACTAAGGCTGGGTCTATATATTGGTCAGAATACTTTACTCCCCAGTGTAAGTGTGGTCCTGTAGTCCGACCAGTCATCCCCACGCGACCAATTCTGACTCC
Organism: Coleofasciculus sp. LEGE 07092; assembly: GCF_015207375.1. Taxonomy (GTDB): domain Bacteria; phylum Cyanobacteriota; class Cyanobacteriia; order Cyanobacteriales; family Coleofasciculaceae; genus LEGE-07092. Next base: position 2,778 of record NZ_JADEWY010000117.1, read on the forward strand.
AGTCGATAGCTGTTGACCTTTCCAGAGTTGAATACCGCCAGAACGATCAATTAGATAAGTGCCACTGCTATTGCTTTCAACATGACCTTTCATATGGCAGTAGACGTGCTTCCACTCTCCTGATTCAATTGTGATTGAGGTGCCGCAGGCGGTATTATCGGAGAGGGCTACAACCTGACCCGCCCACCAGTTGCGGATGTAGCTGCCATCGGGTGCAGCGATGTCCAAGCCACGATGAAATTCTGAGCCAGACCCCCGAGGAGAGCGGCGGTAGCCGTAGGGAGAGGTGTAAGCTTGAAAATTTTCGACGGGAAAAGAACCCCCTTGCCAGGATGTTGGGTTCATTACCTGAACGGGTGGAACCTCGAAGGCTTTGACTTGATGTTGGTTGACTCCTCCGAATAGGATTAATCCAACTAAACTCAGTCCAGCCAAAAGTAAGAAACGCCACGTTGCCGCCTTGCGCATTGGCTGCCACTGGGGTTTAGATACGTGTGACATCTATTCACTCCTCAACTGCTTGATGAACTGACAAGTGGGGTGACTTCAACAAAACAATATAATACGCGGTCTTTTCACTCATAATTGGCAAGGGTTAAACTTTGGTAGCTCCACACCGATGCAACCGTTCTAATTCTAAACTGGTAGGCAATGAAGGGACTTCAAAGCACTTTTGGGGTGTTTGAGCCATCGGATGATGTCTGAGATTCATACAATCGCTAGCCCCCGATAGATTAGCATATCGCGGCTGGAATCAAAGCGATGCACCACCCATCCACCTGATGCCGAGAAACTTAACTTAATATCAATCTCTGGAGATAGCATTCAGTTTCCGGGAATTCTGATTGACTTTACTCAGGAAAATTTTCCTTAATGGCTGTACAGATGAAAAATGGGGCATTTCTATGATCTATTTCCTGAGAGGCTTTGTTAAGATACATTAATAATTGACTGATCCCTCTTCAACGCAAACTTCTTGATGCTGACTGAAATCTTTCCGTTTCAATTCGAGCTGAGTGCCACAGCAATTGCAGGAGCCTCGTTATGGGCGCTGGCGCTGTATTGGGGTTTCTCTACCTTAAACCAATGGGTGATGGAGCAACTGAATCGCTGGTTTAACTTTGCCGAGCGATCGCTCTATACTTCTGTAGAGGAATTTGAAAGAACTCGTAAGGGCAGAGAAGCTCAAAATGCTTTCTACGCCTCACTTTTCAGTATCGTGCCGTTTTTAATCGTTGGATCTTTCTGCAACTGGGGCGTTGAATACACTCTCGGTTCCAGTTGGGGAATTAGCATCGGTATTCTTGCCTGTATCAGTGGCGCAGTTTATGAATTAGGGCGGCGGGATAGTCAGTCGAATTAGTGAATGGAAATAAAGCCCCTGAGATTATTATTGGTCAAGTCCCAGAAGTAAATTACATTGAGGGCTGTTTAGATATCGTACCTAGTGGTATTTAAAAAGATTGTATTTCGCTATTTGTGATAGCAATTCATAACGCAGCCATAGTGCTATTTTTTCAGGAGTTATTCCGTGGTGGAATTTCTCGTCCTTGGTAAAATCGCTGCTCTAATCTACCCAGTCCAAACCATGCCGCTCCTAGAAGCAAAGCCAAAGCAGTCGAGACAACTGCCACCGCTGTTGCTGTTTTCCCAAATAACAGAGCTAGCAGTGGTACAATCGCCCAGGCAAGTACTCCCACCAGTGCAACTCCCAGTCGGATTTGCCGAATTCTCACTAACGCAGTACTGCAACTTTTGCACTTAATTGTATGGGAGTGATAACGGTCTAGGAGGGTTTCCTTTGGCAATCGGGACGGTAAGGTTTGGTCTACAAACGGATTAGCATTGTACTGGTTCACCCACTGGCGCAACTCAAACACAAAATGGTCTGCCTTGGTTGGTAGATAGAAGGCTTTAGCGAAGTTTGAGCTGCCTCCCTTTTCCTCCAAGGAACGTTCCTGATAGTGCAGAAAAATTTGGTCATCTTCCAGAACCCCATTCTGCCCGATATGAGAGTACCAGCGTGGGGTCAGTTTGATGAATAAACCTGGCAATTTAGAGGAAAACTTGAAGGGAAAGCGAGCAAAAAGGCGACATTCCCCTTTACGGATGGGTGTAGCATAAACCACAGTTAACGTTCTGCCAAACTGTTTGGAGGTCAGGTCATGCCACATCAAACCCGGAGCGATAAAGGTGGTATCCTGGCGTCCTAGGGTTCCTTTTCGCGGTCCTTGTTCCCACATTCCTTTGAATCCCTGTCGGCTTGATTCAGTAATTTCAAGCTCGACTGGACTGGCATAAGCCCGATTTCCAACGGAACGATGGTGCGTAAAGGGTACGTGGCTAGCGTCTAGCACGTTTTCTAGCAACGTCAGTGCATCGTAGGGTAAATCCCTAAAGGTGTTAAGGCAAATCCATTCGTCTGTAAATTCTTCCAAGAGTTCCAGAATGGGAACCTTTACCTTGGGTGCATTCTCCGGTTGACCGGCGTAAACAAATAGCAGCCCCTGCCGTTCAGTCGTGGGTAATGAGGCAACGCCAGCCCGTTGAGAGGTTTGCGCACTTCCTCCTTCAAGTTGTTGGGGAATGCGATCGCAACTGCCCTCTCCCGCAAACGCCCAACCGTGATAAGGACACTCTAACAACCCATCTTCGGCAATCCTACCTTCTGAGAGGGGTGCCAGTCTATGGGGGCATCGATCCTCAAAAACTCGCCAACAGGAGGCAATTCGATCCCACCAGATGACTAAATCTCGACCTAGCAGGGTGAAGGGAGCTAGCTTCGACTTGTCCAAATCCTGAATGTAGTAAACGGGATACCACACCTCTGTCCAGTCGAACCGAGTTGAATCAGTGCCGCCAGCAGGCATCTCGCCAGCCTCGATAGGCTCAAGGATTGTTGCTGTTGTTTCCATGTTGAGACAGTTTGCCAATCATTAAAACTTCAACCTTTATTAACTTATGTTAACTGAAAGGCTTAGGCTGTGTCTTTATGGAAGTTCTTGGAGTGGGGAGTGGGGAGTGGGAATTTCTCCCATTACGCAATTGAGCTGCAACGTGGTATTACCAGGTGTATAGCGGAGATTTAAAGAAAAAGGAGGAGATGAATCTAGAAAAATCTATGCATCCAAGAACTTCAATTGCTGATACAGCATCGTTATCTGAGGAACCGGAACACTCATGTTTTGAGCTGCCCGTATGGGATTACCAAAAATGGCTTCTATCTCTAAAGGACGATGGGAATCATAGTCAATTTTCATGCTGGTACGATAAGGTTTCATCTTTACCGTATGCTCCAGCATCTTTTGGATGAAGCTCTCTTTTATCTCCAAACCATAGCCAGCAGCAGCCGCTACCACTTCTCGCATCAGTTGTTCAGCCATCTTTTGACCATAGCTATCATTAATAATAGCATCTGTTGTGGCATCTAATACGACGGATAGACCATTAAAGGGAATATTCCACACTAACTTTTTCCACCGCGATAGCAGTAAATTTTTAGAAAGCTGAATCGGAATACCCGCTTGCTCAAAATCAGCGCCAAGTTGACGCATTATCGGTGTAATTTCTACAGGTTGGTTATCTTTACTATAAGCTGCAAACTGAATCTGACCATAATCAAGATGATGAATCTGACCTGGACTAACTTTATTAGAACAGATAAAGCATAGCCCGCCTAAAACGTCTACATTTTCCCCGACAATTGAGGCAATTTCCGGTTCAATACCTAAACCATTTTGCAGGGTGAGAACAACACCCCCTTCTTTGACTAAAGGAGGTAATAAGTGAGGTAATAAGTGATTTTGAGTGGTTTTCAGGGCAATTAATACCACATCACAACGAGGCATATCTTTTACATCGTTGTAAGCATTAACCTGGGGTAAGGTAAAGTCGCCATAGATTGACGAGATTACCAAACCATGATGCCGAACGTACTCATAATCTCGTCGCAGCAGAAAATGTACCTCTTGCCCAGCGTTTTGTAAACAAGCGCCGTAAAAGCCTCCAATCGCGCCAGTTCCGATAACAGCGTAGCGTCTTCCCATAAGCCAATTTTCCTGATTCTAAGGTGAGTAGGCACAAATAAACGCTCACATCTTGCACCTACATCTTTCTCCCTTGGGCTCTATCTGTTATTCTTAATTTTCCGACGTGAGAGAATAGTAGCGACTTCGATCCTCACCAAAATCCCCCAAACATTATGGTAGCTCGCAGTGCGATCGCTCTTGCCCTCCTCCCCCTGCTCGGACTAACTACCCTTGCACCCCAAACCCTTGCCCAATCTATCACACCAGCTTCTGATGGCACGGGTACAATGGTTCAACAGGAGGGCAATACCTACACGATTAGGGGGGGTACACAAGTTGACTCTAAGGTATTCCACTCCTTTGGGGAACTCGGACTTTCGCCTAACGAAATTGCCAACTTTCTCTCGAACCCCAATATCCAAACGATTTTCGGGCGAGTTACTGGGGGAAACCCTTCGATTATCCAAGGGTTACTGCAAGTCACCGGGGGTAATAGTAATCTGCTGCTGATGAACCCCGCCGGGATTGTGTTTACTCAAGGGGCAAGTTTTAACATTCCTGGCAGTTTAACGGTTACCACCGCTGATGCGATTGGTTTTGAGAGTGGTTTCTTTACGGCGACAGGCAACGTCAACTATCAAAATCTGGTTGGTGCGCCGAATACGTTTGTTTTTACGGGTGATAATGGCAGTATCGTCAACGCGGCTGAACTTGAACTGAACCAGGGGAATTTGGCACTCATCGGTAGCAGTGTCATCAATACCGGAACCCTAAGCACTGCCAGTGGGACGATTACGATTACGGCTGTCCCTGAAAATAGAACCGTCAGGATTAACCAAGCGGGGATGGTGTTGGGCTTAGAAATTAGTCCGGCTGATTTGGAGAGTGGTATTCAGGCGACAGACTTAGCGAGATTACTCACGGGTTCCAATCTTGAAGATGACACAGGAATCCGTGTTGATGCCAACGACGAACTCAGGTTAACAGATACTAATCATCCCCTAGATACGGCGGGTAATGTGACAATTGCGGGTCAAGTTGAGGGGAATCAAGTCCATTTGGCGGCGGCGAATGATGTTAACCCCATAGGTTCCCCCGAAACCCTTATTCGCACTCATAACGGGGAATACAGCGCCCCTACTGTTACTCGGTTTGCCGCTAATCCAACGGATGCTAACAGCTACATTTTCCTAGATGCGACTGTCCCTGACTACAGTAATTTACTCTTCGGGGGTGAGGTGGGAACGACAACGGTGGTGGTTACGCCTAATGAAAATGGCATGGAGACGATTACTGAAATTCTAACCACACCTGGACTGAGTTTAGTCGATGCGCTACATATTGTTTCCGAAGGGAGTGAGGGGAATTTCTGGTTAGGGAACGCCTTTGTCGATAGTAATACGATCCGTCAATATCAACTTCAAATGGCGACGTGGAATCAGGGATTGAATGTAGGGGCAGATATTTTACTCTATGCCTGTTTTGTGGCATTGGGGAGTAGTGGTGACGCTTTGCTGAATACCCTGGCGAGTTACACGGGGGTAGATGTGGCGGGTTCTACGAATCTGACTGGGTTCGGGGGAGATTGGCAGTTAGAACGGAGTGTGGGGGAGATTCAGGCGACTGCACCGTTTGAGGGGAATGTGTTGGCGAATTATGGGGATACGTTACAGGTATTTACAACTACAAATGGGAATGATGCCGGGATAGGTTCACTGCGACAAGCGCTTCTGAATGCTAATGCTGCTGATGGAGATGATCAGATTCGCTTTGTACCTGGGTTAACTGAGGTGACGCTGACATCCGATGAGTTATTTATTGATGCCAGGAATGGCGATTTGATAATTGATGGTGATTCCGGTGGTGCGAGTAATGTCATTGTTGAACGCAGTACTGTCTCAGGAACGCCTGATTTCCGTATTTTCGATATTACGGGGGATGGTAATGTCACTATTGATGCCTTGACGATTCGTAATGGTGTTAGTCTCGCTGCGGGTGGTATAACTCGGGGTGTTGGAACGGGAACGCTACGTCTGACTGACAGTACTGTGAGTGACAATTCCGGTGACGGCATTTCTGCTAGTGGCATTATCAGTAAGGGTGCGGTGCTACTGGAAAACAGCACTGTGAGTAATAATTCGGGTCGTGGTATTCGCAGCGTTGGTACAGTGACTCTGACCAACAGCATTGTGAATAATAATTCTAGTGACGGTATTTCCGCTGAGGGTGCAGTAACTCTGACCGACAGTACTGTGAGTGGTAATTCTATAAGTTTTGTTACCAGTTACGGCATTTTTAGCCGAGATGCAGTAACACTCAACAATAGCAGTGTGAGTAATAATTTGGCTTTTGGCATTTCCGCTGGGCGTGCGGTGACACTCAACAACAGCAGTGTGAGTGAAAATTCCCGTGACGGCATTAGCAGCAACAATAGTACAGTCACTCTCAATAACAGTACGGTGAGGGGTAATTCTGATCGTGGCATTATCAGTAATGGTGCGGTGCTACTCGATAACAGCACTGTGAGTGACAATCTTGGTGACGGCATTCGCAGCACAGATGCCGTAACTCTGACCAACAGCACTGTGAATAATAATTCTGGTGACGGTATTTCCGCTCAAGGTGCAGTGACACTCAACAACAGTACTGTGCATGACAATTCCAGTGACGGCATTTTTAACCAAGAACATGCAGTAACACTCAACAATAGCAGTGTGAGTAATAATTTGGCTTTTGGCATTTTTGCTGGGCGTGCGGTGACACTCAACAACAGCACGGTGAGTGAAAATTCCCGTGACGGCATTCTCAGCATCCATAGTACAGTCACTCTCAATAACAGTACGGTAAGGAGTAATTCTGGTCGTGGCATTATCAGTAATGGTGCGGTGCTACTGGAAAACAGCACGGTGAATGACAATCTTGGTGGTGGCATTCGCAGCGCAGATACCGTAACCCTGACCAACAGCACTGTCAATGGAAATTCGGCAAGCGCATTGAGCGACGGTCTTGTCGGATTTGGCGGCGGTCTTTTCAGCAGCAGTGGAGTAACCATTATCAACAGCACCATAAGTGGCAATATAGCAACAGGTGACGGCGGCGGTATTTACACTGGTGGTGGCGGCACAATCATTAACAGCACTATCACCAACAACACAGCCGACTCCGATGCCAATGGGATAGGAGATGGCGGTGGTATCTATAATTCAACTCTTTTGGGCGGCAACACTTTAACCATCCGCAACAGCATTGTTGCCGATAATTTTGATCTCGGCGGTAGGATTCACCCTGATGTTTCGGGTGGAGCTATTATTAATGGTGATGCGAATAACCTAATTGGCAACCCCACAGGCGCAAACGGTACTATCGGTACAGGGAGTGACCTCACCTTTACCAGTTTAGGTATCACCGATATTAACCAAGTTCTTGCTCCCTTAGCGAACAATGGCGGCTCAACTCAAACTCATGCCCCCGTTCCAGGTAGCCCCGCCCTAGATGCGGGGAATAATGCTAATATTCCTGCTGGTATAACGACTGACCAACGAGGAGGAATCCGCATTATTAATGACATCGTTGATATTGGTGCATTTGAGTCCCAAGGCTTTACCTTAAATGTCACAGGTTCACCTCAAAGTACACCAATTAATACGGCTTTTGCTGACTCATTGACTGTGCAAGTATTAGAGAACTTTGCTAATCAGCCGATTCCAGGTGTCCCTATCACCTTCAATGCCCCATCAAGTGGTGCATCAGGCAGTTTTGGTAACGGTACAACCGTCCTCACCAATGCTCAAGGTATCGCCGAGAATCCGGTTACGGCAAATACAATTGCGGGCAACTATCAAGTCATCGCTACCGCTAACGGTTTATCGTTGACACCCTTTGATTTAACCAACACAGATAACCAAACTCAACCGCCATCAACTCCTCAACCCGAACCCCAATCCCCCTCAACCCCTCAACCGATTAATCCTGTCAATCCCATCAATGACTCATCTGCCAATCCAATAATTAATCCTGTCAATCCCATCAATGAATCGTCCCCGAATTCAACGATTAATCCCGTCAACCTACTCCAATTGCCCCAAAACCCACCCCCAATCGTCCAAACCCAGATTTCTGACCTAAAAATCGACATTGTGGCAGAAATTGAGGAATATTTTACTCGTCAGTATGAGGATTATTTAGGGTTTTCCGATACTCCAACGACCAACCAAGCCGAATCCCAAGCCATCCTCCGCCGAATTGAACAAGAAACGGGAACGAAACCCGCACTACTCTATGCTGTCTTTGTTCCCAGTAACGCCCCATTACTAACACCAACTCCAGGATTAAATCTGAACAAAAAACTAGAAACCCCTGAACGTGAACGCGACAGCAGTCAGGATCAACTGGAATTAATCATTGTCACCGCTGAAGGGCAACCCATACGCCGTCCCATACCCGGTGCAACACGAGAAAAAGTTCTCCAAACCACTCAACAGTTACGCCGTGCTGTCACCGATATTCGCATTCCTCGCCCTTACCTCCCGGCGGCACAACAGCTTTATCAATGGTTAGTTGCTCCCATTGAAGCGGAGTTAAATACCCACCAAATTGATATTATTTCCCTTCTCGTCGATAGTGGTTTACGTTCCCTACCCATGGCAATTTTGCATGATGGGGAGCAGTTTATTTTGGAAAAATACAATGTTAATTTAATGCCCAGTATTTCCTTGACGGATACTCGCTATGTGGATATAAAGAATCTGAAAGTGTTAGCGATGGGGGCATCCGAATTTACCGACCAAAATCCCTTACCTGCCGTTCCGGTAGAGTTATCAACAATTACCGAGAAACTCTGGCAAGGTCAATCGTTTCTCAATACTACATTCACGCCCCAACAGTTGAAAACAGTTCGGAATCAAACCCCCTTTGGCATCCTGCATCTAGCCACCCACGGTGAATTTAAATCCGGCAAACCTGAAAACTCTTATATTCAGTTTTGGAATAGTAAGCTATCTCTTGAGAAAATCCGAGAACTGGGATTAAATAACCCCCCGGTGGAACTGATGGTATTAAGCGCCTGTCGCACCGCTTTAGGGGATGAAAAGGCGGAGTTAGGATTTACCGGATTAGCGGTACAAGCTGGGGTAAAATCTGCCTTGGGAAGTCTCTGGTACGTCAGCGATGAAGCCACATTGGGATTCATGACCACCTTTTATTCCTACTTAAAACAAGCGCCGATTAAAGCTGAAGCATTACGACAAGCACAGTTAGCGATGATTCGGGGTGAGGTGCGAATAGAAAATGGTCAACTGGTTACGCCGAATCGTACCATTCTTTTACCGCCCCAGTTGGCTGAATTGCCGGATAAGGAACTGACTCATCCGTATTATTGGAGTGCCTTTACCTTAGTAGGAAACCCTTGGTAAACACGGTTCTACTTAAGACTTGCAGCGCTGGCAATAAACTCCAAGATACTGTAAGGCAGGCATAAGCATTTCAGCTTGATAAATTTTGCCTACCCTACCTGAAGGGGTGACTTTCATTCATGGCGGTGAATTTTTTTTCATTGGGACTGCCTTGCCTCATCAAATTACTATCACAGGATAGAGGATATCGGGTCTTGACTCTTCTAGAGTAGAGGTAAAGTTCATAACAATGTAGAGAAGTTCACTAAGACTTATGGCAGCACAGGGCAGAAATAGTTCATTGGCAGACCAAATGGGAGACGCTATCGCAACAGCCACGCAAGTCGCCAGTTCTGCGGCTAAGGTAGCATCTGCGGCAGCGCAAGTTGCGGCTGATAGCATTACAGGCACTACCACGGTTGTCACCAAGACGGTTGTGCCGACGGCTCAACGATTTGTAGAAGAGGGAACCGAAAGGGTAGGCAAAATCGCCGCGCCTATCGCTGAACATCCCCTCACTAAATATGCTGCCAAAGTTCCAGGCATTAATTTGGTAGTGGCTGCACTCGGTCAAGTTGATGTGGACAAGGCTCAAAGTGATGTAGATAAGCTGCGACGGGAATACCCCCTCGAAACACCCGAACAGATTTCTCACCGAATTATTGTCGATACTGCTATGAAAGCAGGGGGGGTTGGATTACTAACTAATTTCGTACCTCCTTTGGCACTAACATTGTTTGGGGTTGAGTTAGCAGCGGTGACAGCACTCCAAGCGGAGATGGTTTATCGGATTGCCGCCGCTTATGGATTTTCACTGAAAGACTCAACTCGACGGGGTGAAGTTCTGGCAATTTTCGGGTTGTCTGTGGGAGGTTCTGGAGTACTCAAAGGCGGATTGGGCTTTGTGGAGCTGCTGCCTTTAATCGGTATGTTTGTGGCAGCATCTAGTAACACGGCTTTAATTTACTCCCTAGGACAGATGGCTCGCCAATTTTATGAGGCAAAGACTAACTCCTCGACTCAAACTATTGGGATCTAAACTAAGTAATGTTGGAAAAGGGGCTAGGTTTTAGAGGAGACAAGGGGAATGTGTGAGAATTCTTTCTCCCCTGCTCCCTATCTCCCCTGTCACTTCATCCCAATTCCTCTGCTTAAGAAGCCACTGATACGGCTTGAGCGTGTTTTAACAACACAGCTTGGGTTGTGGTATCAACTCGGTTGAACGCTAATCTGCGATGACGGATTGGTCAAGTAACTTGTAGCGATCGCGTTGGCGATCTGTGAGAAGATTGGAGGGCAGCCAACTGCCTCTGGATATCGCGATCGCTAATTCCTTGAATTTTTGTCTGTTGCTGGGGCGTTAGCTGGCTGTAAGCTTGCTCAATCTCTTCATAGGTGTAGTCTACGATCAAAGCGTGGATTTCACCGACCGTCTGTACAGCTAGGATGGCAGCTTTGAGTTTGGCGATCGCTTCACTGGTGATCATCAGCGGCACTGGAGCATCATGTTTGATCGCTAATTTCCTTGGGGTTGCGTATCAATATATTCTCGCCAGTATTTTATCTTTCCGTCCTCAAGTTCAAAAACGATAGCATCTTCAGCTTGAGATTTCTCCCCTGTTTTTCTATTTTTGTCCTGCCAATTCCATTCAACTGCTCCCTCATTACCGCTAATAATCAGTCGTTTTAACGTTACCTGAGTTTCTGTGAATTCTGCAAAATAATCTGCGGCTGCTTTTTTAATTTCCGGCTTGCCCCTGAAGGTGGAACCGGGAACGATAAATAGACTATCGTCTGCAAAATCGGCAACGATTTTATCTGAATCAGCAGTTTCCCAAGCATTAGCCTGCCGTTCTACAAGGTGTTTAATTTCTTGATCAACCAATTCTGAGTCGGGTGACATCACAGTTATCGAAGATTCCGGTAAATTAGCAGTTGTTGGAGCCACAGGGGTAGCCGTACTCATGCTAGTACTAGAACTGCCGTCCAGGATGTAGATAGCCAAAATTATTAGAGCAACTATCACCCCGAAGCTCCACCTGAAAGATAGTCTGAACTTGGGCAACTTCTGCATTCTGAACTCCTTCTTTAGCTACAGTTTGGAGTTTTGACACAAATAGACATACTCTCTTATCTTTTTATTTTACAAAAATTTACCTCTTCTGACAAGATTTTCCATCATAATTAATTATAGAAGTAATATGTATCAACACCTGCATAACCCCTGCGTGTTTTATTGCTATGGAACAGACATCTAAATGATGTTCAAGTTGTCGCACAATCGTTGAATAGCATACCTGTAAAACCGTCAAGGGAACTGAATTTCGTACAACTACAGATAAAAGGAGATTTGTCTTATGTCTGTAGAACCAAGGGTTCTGCGTCAAGAACTGGGAGATTTTGGTAGCATTCTCTTCCTAAAGTCGATTCTTATTGGTATGGAAGAAGCAATTGGTGAGAAAACGGCGGCAATTGCAATGATTTCCGCAGGTCGTAACCAAGGAAAAAGTTCCATACAAGAGCTAGGTTTAGTTAACAAAGGTACGGCTTTACCTCTCGCAGAAATTCGAGAAAAAGCTAATCAAATTTTAGGCAAAGAGGGAACTCGTCTATGCATTATCGACAAGATAGAACAAGAAGGCGAGGTCTACAGAGTCTACGCCAAAGAAACCTTTTGTTCTTCAGGTGAACCGATGGGTTCGTCGCGACCCTGTACCTATACATTAGGCGCAATTCAAGGTTTTTTAGAGGCGTTTTTAGGTAAGCGCTTGAAAGGGCGACAAATCGGTTCTGTATTGAAGGGTAGTACTCATGATGTGCTGGAGTACACCATCCTAACGTAAGCAGCTAGATGAAGGCGACTATCATGGCAATCAATACTGAAAAACTGAGGCATATTCTCCAAAATTTTGTCTCAACGACACCCGATGTTCGGGGGGCAGCGATGGTTACGACAGATGGCTTACCCCTGGCATCAAGCTTACCGGGTGGCATGGATGAAGAAAGAGTTTCAGCGATGTCTGCTGCTATGCTGTCTCTGGGCGAGCGCATTGGTCGAGAACTCGGCACCGGTGGAATGGATCGAGTCTATGTTCAAGGTCATGATGGCTTTAGCATTTTGACCACTTGTGGTGATGAGGCTCTCTTTCTCATCCTTGCGAATAAGGAAGCCAAGGAGGGGGTTTTGATATTAGAGATGAAACGCACATTATCGGAACTTAAGCCAGCTTTGATGTAGTTTCCGTGACGTTCTCTCCCGTTAAGTTTTGTGGCTATAACGGGAGTGCCTTTGTAGCCTTCAAGATGGAGTTAAGACCCAGGAAAAATAGGTTAGCTGGTAACTGATGTCACTAGTACATATCAACCACAAAAAAGGGTTGAAAATTATAAACGGGCATAAAGACTTGCCTATTATAATAATACCAAATCAAGAATGAGTACTTTACTTAAAGTAACCGAAGAAAGCGATCGATTGAGTCAGTATCACCGGGCAATTAAATTCCATGATCGGCAATTACGCACTGCCCGGAGTCTCGGCGATCATAGCAAGGAAGCCGCTTCCTTAAACAACCTGGGTGTAGCTTACCATTGCTTAGGACAATACCAACAGGCAATTGATTACTATGGAGAGTCCCTAGAGATTGAGCGAGAGTTCGGTGATGCTAGAGGGGAAGCCAGAATCTGGAGTAATCTCGGCAAGGCTTACCATTCCCTAGGGGAATATCAGCAGGCAATTGAGTTTCATCAGAAGTCTTTAGCCATTAAACAAACAATTGGCGACATTAAAGGGCAAGCCAAATCCTTGATGGGTTTGGGCAATGCGTACCGTTCCTTGAAAGACTATCAGCAGGCGATTAATTATTATCAACAGTCGCTAGTCATTGCACAGAAACATGGCGATGCTAGAGTAGAAGCCATCTGCCTCGGCAATCTAGGCAATGTTTACGGTATTGTGGGGCAATATCCACAGGCGATTGAATCTTATCAGCAGTTGCTGATTATTCAACGGGAACTCGGAGACACTAGAGGGCAAGGCAAATCTTTAATGGATTTGGGCAGTGCTTATCATTTCTTAGGGCAGTACCAACAGGCAATTGTTTACTATCAGCAGTTGCAGGTTATTCAACGGGAACTCGGCGATGCTAGAGGGATAGTGGCTTCTCTTCGTAAATTGGGTAAAGCTTACTATTCCCTAAAGCAGTACCAACAGGCAATTGATGCCTATGGACAGTCGCTATTGATGGCACAGGAAATGGGCGATACGATCAGTCAAGCTAGCTCCTTGGGGAATCTAGGGAATGCTTACCAGTGCTTGGGGCAGTATCAACAGGCGATTGAATACTATCAGCAGTCACTGGCTATTCAACAAGGAGTGGGCGATCGCATCGGCACAGCCGTTTCTCTAAATAAACTGGGTAAGGCTTGCTGTTCCCTTGGATACTATGAACAGGCAATTGAATACTACCAGTCATCCCTAGAGATAGCACGGGAACTTGGCGATCGCTCTGGGGAAGCTCATTCTCTTAGCGGTTTGGGTAATGCTTACTATTGCCTCGGACAATGCCAACGGGCTATTGAATATCATCAGCAGTCACTCCTGATTACCCGAGAACTTGGCGATCGCTTAGTTTTGCAGTAGCAGTCTAATGAAATTAACAGCTTACATCGGATGGCAGGTAATCGGGTCGGTGTCCATCTGGGTAAATAGTCGAACAGTCGAGCTTGGCATTCGAGAGATCAACATTATGGCTGCGAAACAAGTTAGCACCCATTAACTGAGCTTTGGTTAAGTTCGTCTTTGCCAGATTCGCTCCACTTAGATTGGCATCACTCAGATTAGCCCCCGTCAAGTCGGCATTCCCTAAGTCCGCTCCTTGCAAGTTGGCTCCTGCTAAGTTCGCGCCCTGTAAATTGGCACGGCGCAGGGTTGCCCTACACAAATTGGCGTCTTGAAGATTCGCCTCAGATAGGTTGATTTGGTAGAGCTTGGCATCGCTCAACTGTACTACTTGAAGTTGTGCGCCCTCCAATTTAGCTTGACTCAAATTAGAGTAGGGTAAGTAGGTACTTTGCAATTTACTGCCACTAAGATCGATCGCTTGTAGATCGGCTTCAAATAAATCAGCCTCACTGATATCTAGGGCACCAAAGTCTCGTTTGCCACTGGCATATTCAGCCAGTAACTCTGCCCCACCAATCTTCCTCATTTGTATTTCTACTGTGGCAGCCTTTGTCCTTCCCATAATTTGATTGATGCTGCGATCTCAGGGTGGATGCAGTATTAATCCTCCCTAAATCCTAAAACACTGTAGCCAATGACACATTTTTCCTAATATTTTTTTTACACTTGTAAATATTTGCTTTATTATGTTTAGTATTTCTTGACAAATTCTTAATTTAATAATATAGGGAATCATTTTATGATTCTGGGACTTAGGGTGTGGAGCCAAGCATTTTAGCGTCTAAGAATGTCAAGATGAAAAGCGAAGCTCCAAACTTCCTGCAACTATGTCAGAACCGCAACGATCGATCGCTCAACACTACCACGAGCGCACTAAATATGACCCGGAGACAATCGCGGCAAAAAATAAGAGGTTGGATTGGGAAAATCAGCCCACCCCCTATAAAGATTACAAAGTCGGTGTTACCTTTGACTTAAAACCCTACCTACAAGATGATGCCCAAGCCGATGCCACAGAACCGGCTAAAAGCTGGCGGCGTTTATCACGACTGTTACTGTGCAGTTATGGGTTGACTGCCAGAATGGAAACGCTAATGGGATCGCCCATTTATTTGAGGGCGGCACCTTCTGCGGGTGGGCTCTATCCGGCGGAAGTGTATTTAATTTCCCGTGGCACTTCCCTACTACCGCCAGGACTCTATAACTATCAGTGCCGTAGCCATTCACTGGTGCATTTTTGGGAAAGTGCAGTTTGGTCGGGACTGCAAGATGCCTGCTTCTTTCATCCTGTTTTGGAACGAGTGGAACTGGCTATTGTCGTTACAGCCATATTTTATCGCTCCGCTTGGCGCTACGAAGACCGCGCTTATCGACGAATTTTTTTGGACACAGGTCATTTGCTGGGCAATATAGAGTTAGCGGGTGCTCTGACGGGTTATCGCCCTCACTTAATTGGTGGTTTTGCCGATCGCAAAGTGAATGACTTATTCTATATCGATCCTGAACAAGAAGGAGCGATCGCTGTCATTCCCCTGATCGATAGGTTTAAGCGGCAACAGAAGTTACCCCCTGTTTCCACCGCGTTACCCTCTGCCACTCAGGTAGACTATCCAGAAGTGCCGGAGGGAGAATTGCTGGGTTATTTTCATCGCGCCACTCAAATCGAGGAGAAGCGCCATCAGCCCATTGAGACAAGGCAGTCTGATGACTCGGAGATGGAGAGACAGCGAGAGGATAAGTACAACTTTCCCTTCTGTACAAAAGTATCAACGGTTACGACACCTATCTACTGGGGTGGAGTAACGGCTGAGGGATTGGTATCCTCGGCGTTAGAAAACACCATTCTCAAACGGCGATCGACTCGTGCTTACAATGGTGCTAACCTAACCTTCGATGAACTCAAAGCCCTTTTAGATTTTACCTACCAACCCCAGCATTACGCTGACCAAGGGTTTGATAGTTCGCCAGATTATTTTGATTTGAGTTTAATTGAAACCTTTATTGCCGTATCGGGCATAACGGGTTTAGAAGAAGGCTGTTACTATTACGCTCCTAAAGCTCAAGAGTTACGGCAAATTCGTTTTAAAAACTTCCGACGGGAGTTGCATTATTTGTGTTTGGGTCAAGATTTGGGTCGAGATGCAGGTGCGGTACTGTTCAACACGTCTGATTTGAACCAGGCTGTAGCAAAATATGGCGATCGCGCTTACCGTTATCTGCACATGGATGCAGGGCATTTGGGGCAACGGCTAAATTTAGTGGCAATTTACTTGGGTTTGGGAGTGAGTGGAATTGGGGGTTTCTTTGACAACCAAGTGAATGAAGTGTTGGGCATTCCTATAGATGAGGCAGTCCTCTATATTACTACCCTAGGGCGTCCTAGAATGAGTTAGAGTAGCTACCTATAGATCTAGTTAAGATTACCCTATTGCCGAAACTGAGATTCAGCAAGCCTAGTGATATTGTTCATAAGCAGCGACAATTTTCTGAACCAACGGGTTACGAACAACATCCTTAGTGGTGAGTTCGCAAAAAGCAATACCGTCAACGTTGCGTAATATTTTTTTAGCAACTCCCAACCCTGACTCTTGATTCATCGGTAAATCTGTCTGGGTAATGTCGCCAGTAACAACCATACGCGATCCAAAACCCAGGCGAGTTAAAACCATTTTCATCTGGGCTGGTGTTGTGTTTTGAGCTTCATCCACAATCACAAATGCATTACCGAGGGTACGACCTCGCATATAAGCTAAGGGAGCGACTTCAATAACACCTCGTTCCATGAGATTGGGAATTTTCTCAGCATCAATCAATTCGTACAACGCATCGTAGAGGGGGCGCAAAAATGGGTTGACTTTCTGCTGCAAGTCTCCTGGCAGAAAGCCTAGCTTTTCTCCTGCTTCTACAGCAGGTCGTGTTAATATTAATCGTTCGTATTGATTCGCCAGCAGCGCCTGAGTTGCGAGAACGACGGCTAGAAAGGTTTTGCCAGTACCAGCCGGTCCGATACAAAAGGTGAGGTCATGGCTGAGTACGGATTTGATATACTGTCTCTGCCGGAAAGTTTTCGCTCGAATCACCTCGCCTCGACGAGTCCGCGCCAGCACATCTTGCTGTAAATCTCGCAGTTCATCCTGGCGGTGGGTGTCTAGGGCATGGCAAGCGGTTTGGATGTCTGCTTTGTCAATCCGTTTTCCCTCCTCCCAAAAGGATTTTAGCGATCGCACCAGGGAGGAAGCGCGTTCAATTTGGTTGGCAGTGCCAAATATTAACAGTTCTTGTCCCCGCAATACCAGTGTTGCGCCGGTTTGCTGGGATAGAGTTTTCAGATTTTCATCACGGTCGCCCGAAAGTGCGATCGCACTTTCGTAGCTTGGCAGTTCAATCGTTTTGGATACGTCACTCATCCAATTGTAGCTTTATTGAAGTTGAACATTGGCAGGTTAGAGAAGATTAAAGACCGGGAAACGGAGAGAAGCTTTTCAGGATAAATACTCCCCATCCTTCTCTCCTTATCCCTTATCTTCCACCTAATTGAGCCTACCTGTAGCAAGTTAGAAACGAAGGAGTCCTCAACTCGCGTTTTACTCAGAGCGAAATTTGGAATTCACTCTAGGCTTTGACGGTCGGCGAGACGGACCTTTTCGGGGGGGAGCTTTACTGTTTGATGCAGTCTCTCGACGGGAACTTCCGCCAGCAGAGCCATCGTAGATATCTAGATGGGCAAATTGATTGGCTGCCTGAGCTACTCCTTGAATAACAGTCCGAATCGCCTGAATATTGCGACCTCCCCGACCAAACACTCGCCCCTTGTCCTCTCCTTCAAAAGCCACACGAATCCAGACTCGCTCATTACCGTGTGACTTCTCGCAGTCTACACTAAGCGAAGAAGGTGACTCTAAAAACGGCTGTATCAAAAATCGCACGAGATCGACATAATTTGGCTCGGTATATCGAGCGTTTTCAGGCACGGGCTTGTTCAAGGACATTGGCTTTCCGAAGAATGTCACGCACTGTATCAGTCGGTTGAGCTCCATTTTGGAGCCACTTGGCAATTGCTGGTGCGTTTAGCCTCGTTTGATCAGTTCTGGGATTATAGAAGCCCAATTCTTCTAGGGGACGACCATCGCGGCGTTCATTGCTTGCAATTGCGACAATTCGGTAGCTAACTTCGCGTTTTTTGCCGTATCGTTTGAGCCTGAGTTTGACCATATTTCCAAATAATTCATCTGTTTGATCTTAAGCGATCGCTGGAGATTAGGGTGTAGGGCTTCGGCGTGAGCGTCAGCGTTCGACTGAGCGCTCACGCCGAAGTCCGAACGGTGTGGGGTGTGGGGTGACACAGAGATTTTCGAAGTTTACTCTTCTCCCCCGCACCCCTGCACCCCTGCTC
>NZ_JADEWY010000118.1 GCF_015207375.1 Coleofasciculus sp. LEGE 07092
CTGGGGAGCTGGGGAGAAGAATAACACCATAACAATCCCCTTGTCCCCTTGTCCCCTTGTCCCCTTGTCTCCCTATTCCTGATTCCCACAGCGGCGCACCGAACATTGAGGGGCAATATACCAAGCCCCTCCCCGATTACCCTTCAAATTGCATTGTTCGATTGGTCCTGCACCATTAGACTCTACATAAATACCCTGTTCTTGGTTGCGATTAATCCTACACTGGTGAATTGTGGCATTACCGCCATTTTTAATAGTCACTCCTGCTCCAGTATTGCCAACAATCTGGCAGTCTGCGATTGTTGCCTCACTAGACTTAGCGATAAATACTCCCTCTTGTTTCATTCCCTGAATTTTGCAGCGTCGGAGGGTAGGGTTGCCGCCTTTCATAATCTGCACGCCGCTATCGTGATTTAAAATATCGCAGTCTTCTACTAGCCCTCTACCCTTGCGACTCACCAAAATCCCGGATTCAGCCCCATCCTGAATTTGACAATGGCGAATTTGGGGGTTAGCGGTAGCACCGTGGATGTAGATGCAGGCAATACCTGTAGAGGTAATCGTGCAGTTTTCGAGAATTAATTGTCCTTTAGGAAGAGCGATCGCATAGGGGTAGAATAGGACTTGACTGATTAAACGACCGATAAAACCAGCCCGGTGTAAATTACTCCACTCCCGGTGGCGCAGGGTCAAACCTTTAACCGTTGCTTTCTCTGCCTGCATGGTAATACAGGGTCGGTACTGACTTTCAATAATAATATCCTCCGGCTGCCCATCTCCGATAATCTCTACATCTTTATCAATAGTCAAATGTTCTCGGTAGAAACCAGGGCGCACCCAGATGCGAGTACCCGGTTCAGCGTTTTTAATGGCGGCTCTTATCGTTTTGTAGTTCGCTGCACCCAATTTGGCGACTATCAGTTCGGGTTTGGCTGTCGGTGACGGATGAGTAGGAACAGTTAAGGGGATGGGAGAGGAACTAGAATTAATTGCTGCGGCTTGCAATTCATAGACTACTTCAGCCACTGATTGATAGCGGTGATTGGTGGCACCTGCGAGCATTTTATCGAGAATGCGAGTGAGGGTATCACTGAGTGGAGTGCTGAGGTAATCTTGCCACACCCAAATCCCTTGATCAAACGAGTATAAATCAAAGGGGTCTTTTTGGGTCAGGAGGTGGACGCAGGTAACGCCCAGGCTGTAGATATCGCTGGCAAATACCGCTTTTCCGGCTGCTTGTTCGGGAGCTGTATATCCGGCACTACCAATTACTGTTCCCGTTACGGATATGGCAGTTCTGGGTGCTAACTTAGACGCTCCAAAATCGACGAGAACGAGTTGTCCTTCTGGGAAGGGAATTAATGTGGGTGAGGGAGATGGGGGGGGAAAGCGTTGGATAATATTCTCGGGTTTGATATCCCGGTGAATGATGTTTTCTTTATGGACGAATTGCAAGACAGGCAACAAGTCGTTGAGTAGCTCGATGATTTGGGCTTCGCTGAAGGAGCCAGTTTGGGTGAGTTTTTGGGCTAAGTTCTGCCCTTCAATAAACTCTTGCACTAAATACTGACAATTTTCTTCCTCAAAATGCGCTAGGAGTTCGGGAATTTGGGGATGCTTGCCCAACTCATCAAGGCGCACGGCTTCTTGTTCAAAGAGTTCGGCAACTTTTTGGGCGTTGCGATCGCCCTGAGCTTGGGGGGAAAATTGTTTAATAACGCAGTAGGGTTTCGAGGGTTTGTATTCATCGACGGCTAAAAAGGTTCTGCCGAAACCCCCTTGACTAATAGGCTGGATGGGGTGGTAGCGATCGCCCAGCAGCAATTTTGCCCCACAACTTTGACAAAACCGTGTCCCATTTTGGTTTTGGGGATGTTGGCACGCAAGGCTGAGGCAGTAACTCATCGGCGGCTGGCATAGAGCGATCGATTCCGATCATACTGGCTTTACGGGTTTCTAGGCTTGATGGGCTGCTTTAGATCTTGATAAATTTCCGCAATTGAGTCGGCAGGAGATTGCAGCAATGTTTGGATTGAGTGAGTTGGTTGGATAGGCAGGGTGAGCATCCTTCAATGGTTTGATAAAATTCAGCCCGGAGTTTAAACTCCGGGCTAATAGCTTAAGTCCACGCTTTGTGGACTGAAAGCGTTACTGAGTCCTCTTTAGAGGACTTTTGCTATTAGCCAGGGAATTGATTCCCTGGCGGATGAGACTTGATGCAGATTACTGGCGTGGCTTGTTTGCAGGTGGATTGCCTACAATTACTTTAACTAGGATAGCGATCGCCATAATCGTCCAAAAGGTGCTGTCACCTTGAAAGGACGGAGGCGAGAGCGGTTGCGTGAGGATTTCGGTGATAGGTTGGGCTGTAGTTTGAGTCATTCTTGTATTTCCTCGAATTTATTACAGCTCAATCCTAAAGGTGAGTTCCTTTCAATCGGAAGGTTGAAAATGTTCCACGGGTTGAAATTCAACGGTTGAATTTTAGATGTACAAGCCTAGAGAATCTAAGTTATTTGGATTAGCTTTAAAACAGTTGCTGGATGAAAGGAACCTGAGTCAGCGCCAGTTTGCAAAACAAGCAGGATTAACAACTGATTACGTTAGTAAACTGGTTAATGGTGGAATTGCTGAACCAAGGCAAAAGACTCTTGGTAAAATTGCCAAGGGTTTAGGGATGATTGAGCAAGAGCTACTGGAATACATTGCTCAATACGGTAATTCTGAAGCCGAAAAAACAATATCCGCTCCTCCTGGTTTACCTGAAAGTGAAGAGGCGATCACCAAGCCGCGCCGAGAATCAGTAGAGCCAGTTAAGGCATTGGCAAGTCAGCTGAGTTTCCAGCAGAAAGTAGACTACACACGGATGCAAAATTTATTGAAAGACGAGAAATGGCGAGAGGCGGATAAGGAAACTTTGGCTGTGATGCTAAAAATCTCTGGTAGAGAGCAGGAAGGCTGGCTTACTACAGAACATATCGAAAATTTTCCTTGCCAAGACTTGCAGACTATTGACCAACTTTGGAAAAAGTACTCAAATGAACGCTTCGGCTTGAGTATTCAGAAACGTATTTGGGAGAGCGTTGGAGGTACTCCTGATGCCGACTATAGAACGGTTTGTTACTTTGGCAATCATGTAGGATGGCGCAGATCAGGGCGTTGGCTGAGTTATGGAAATCGCACCTTCAACCATTTATCTCCAAAGGGACATCTGCCTTACTTGTGCTTTCAAATCAAATTGCCGGATTTAAATCTGCTTGAGTTTGCAGAACTCTTTAATTTTGAGGAAGGGCTAGAACGTGTCCGTGATTTTGGAGTGAATCGTCTCTTTAATCTTGTACAGAAATGTAGCCTGTAAAGCCTAAGAGTTAAGTTTATAGTCTAATTAACGCCAATACAACCACTTTGAGAGTGATCGTAATACCCCCAAACTTGCCAGAAGCGGTTATTGCTTACCTACTCGCCCTCAGATTGCGATCGCATCGGTCCAAATTCATCCGGCAAATCCTCAATCGAGATCCCTAGCTCTCTACATAACGCTTTAACTTGTGGAATCGTTGGTCTAGGTGTTGCCTCACCAGTTTCCCAACGCACGTATGTCCGCAGAGGAATACTACACCGTCTCGACAGCTCCTCTTGCGTCAAATTTAGCTTTTCTCTCAGTGTCTTTAACGGTGACTCACCTTCTAATGGTTGTTTTTTGGTCATGGGGTTGTTTGCTGCCACGTCAACATGACACCTTGACAAGAGCCACTTAGACATGACACGATGTCATATTAGAAACGATAACAATGGTCAAGCAACTGAAAAGCTGCTTTACAGCTCGTTAGTTGCCCTTCCAATTTCAGCACAGAATAAAAGACCAGCCGACTTAAACAGCCCCGTCTGGATACAGCGTGGCTGACTGGTCTTTCCTTTTCAGTGTCTCATCTTAAACAAATATCCATGAAAAAATCCAAAGCGACCGAAGCTCATCGCGTCGCCACAGACGTTGCTGCCCTAAAAACCGCCCTCAAAAAACAGGGCTACATCACCCGCAAGCGCCCTAAACAAGCCGCTTGGACAATTACCCCCCTCAATCACAGAGGAACTGGCAGAAAAACCGAGGAGTGCTACCTCCTAACCTACCAACCCTCCCCCATCAGCGCTTGGGTACTTCATCCCCAAACCAACGAACCCCAGCGCCAAACCCTCCTCAACATCATTCAACGCACATTAGCCAAACAACCTACCCTCACCGCCAATTAAAGTCTCATGAACTACAAACAACAACTTTTCCCCTGGTGCATTATCAACCCCCTGCCCAATATGCACACCCGCATCGTCGGACGCTTTCGCTGCCGAAGTAACGCCGAGGGACACCTGCAAGTCCTCCGCCGTCTGATTCCTACCCTTTCCTTCGAGATTATGTTCGACGTGACACCAAAAGACACTGATTCAGAAGACAATCCAGAGACACCCCAATGACTACTCTCTTTCGCCGCCTCCTAACCCATTACTCCAGTAGCCAATCAAACAACTCTCCAACAGTCAAATTAAACTCTTCAGCAAACTCTGGAACTGCTCAAGCAATTAAATCTCCCTTGATTGAGCAGCATTACAACCGACTGGGTAAGCTGACTTGTAGGTGTTAGACCGCTTGCCAAACCAACTGTAACGATTATCGCGCACTTGCTCGTAGGTGCGATCGCCAGCCCATTTCATCCCCGGCATTGCCCGATAAGCCGAGACAAACACATCTCCCATGGGCAGCAAACGCCCAATTTCCTCTGCCGCATCGCTTCCCTGCCAACGGCGCTCTGGTAAAGAGGCATCGATTAAAATCATACCCATTTCACAGTCTTGGGGTGTGATCCCAAAATTGGCACAAGTGGTTTCATCCTGCATTGGCAGGTAGTCAAATTGCTGTCCCTTATCCAGGTTTTCTAATAGCTGTACTAGAGTCACGCACAGGTTGCAGTTGCCGTCGTAAATAACGTGGTATTTCATAAAAATTGTGGTTGTCTTGGCAAAAGGATATCTCCATTTTTAACGCCGCAACACGGGTAAAAACAAAATTCCTGGTATTTTCCGGATCAACTCCTCCAGCCTGCGAACAAAGCACCACAATTAATTAATTCCGATGAGCGAATAAAAAAGGTTCTTCCCTAAAACCGCGAACTTCAAAAGCTCATCGTCAGGAGGGCAAGGCTGATGAACGTCCAATGGAAGAAGGTTATCATTAAAACTACGGTTTGGTTAGCCGCCGAGATCATATTGAATTTGCTCGGACTAGATAACCTCGCCGATTACAGTGAATTTCTCTACGAACACAACACTGGGGTGTTAAACGTGGTGTCTTCAGCTACAGTACTCTAATCGAATCGGTATGACAATAGGGGTTTAAACACTAAAGGGCAGCAATGGGTCTGTCAACAAGGCTACTACATGAAACCCCGAATCATTGTCTGTGGCTTGGGTCGCACTGGATATAAGATTTTTTGCCTACTGAGGCAGCAGGGAGCTGCTGTTGTGGGGATTAGCGATCGCCTGCTTCCCGGTGATGGACATCATGTGATAACTGGAGATTTACGGGCGGCATCTACGCTCTTAGCCGCAGGAATTCAGGATGCTCAAACCCTGATCCTTACTTCTAGCGATGATGCCCTGAATCTGGCAATCTTAACTCAAGCTCGAATTCTGAATCCGAGGGTTCAGATCATCAATCGGCTGTTCAATACAAGTCTAGGCGATCGCTTGGATCAGATTTTACCCAACCATGTCAGCATGAGTGTTGCATCCTTGGCAGCACCTGTATTTGCTTTTGCAGCAATGGGCAATCGAGCGATTGGGCAGTTACGACTATTCAATCAAACCTGGCCCATTCACGAAGAATACATTTACGACACCCATCCATGGATCGGACGCCCCTTGAGTGACTTGTGGGAAGAGCGATCGCGGATGCTAATCTATTACCTACCCGTCAAAGGTCAGGTAAATTTGATTTCTGCCGTAGTTCAAGGGCAAACCTTGCAAGCAGGCGATCGCCTCATCGTTGGCACCCAACCCAGTACTCGCAGCCGTCGGAATTCTTGGCTACGAAAACTGCTCAAAGTTATTACCAACCTGCGACAATTTCGGCGACACGGGCAACCCATTGTTGTGGGGACGCTTCTGCTGCTTGTCACGATTCTGATAGCGACAGGCACCTACGTTAGCGTTAATTTAAATACCTCATTTGTTGATGCTCTCTATTTTTCCGTCGGCATGATTACGGGTGCTGGGGGCCAAGAGAAAGTGGCAGAACAAGCTCCCGACAGTATAAAGGTGTTTACATCGGTCATGATGCTAGTGGGGGCTGGTGTGATTGGTATTTGCTATGCCCTCTTCAATGATTTTCTTTTGGGAACTCGTTTCAACCAGTTTTGGGATGCTGCCCGTGTGCCTAACCGCAACCATTACGTCATCTGCGGACTCGGAGGCACTGGGGTGCAAATTGTCAATCAACTCCATACCAACGGCTACGAAGTGGTGGTGCTTGAACGCGATCCTAATAACCGCTTTTTGGGTACTGCCCGTTCCTTGGGGGTGCCAGTGATTGTAGGAGATGCCAGTTTAGGAACAACTCTAGAAGCCGCTAACATTCACAAAGCCGAAGCGCTGTTAGCCGTGACGAGTAACGACATGACTAATGTTGAGATTAGTCTGAGTGCTAAAGCCCTAGCTTCCAATTTACCCATTGTCGTGCGCAATAATGACCCCCAATTTGCAAGTGGTGTGCAAAAGGTTTTTAATTTTGAAGTGGTGCTGAGTCCTACAGAATTGGCAACCCCTTCTTTTGCGGCGGCTGCTTTGGGCGGACGAATTTTAGGGAATGGGATGACTGGTGATACCCTGTGGGTTGCTTTGGCTATGCTGATTACTGCTGCCCATCCTTTCTGCGGACGCCGTGTTAAGGATGTAAGTATGGATGCTGATTTCGTACCGCTGTATATTGAAACTCAATTCCAAACCATCCACGGCTGGGACTTATTAGAAATAGCGTTGTCTGGAGGCGATATTTTATATTTAACGATGCCAGCCAATCAACTCGAGCAATTGTGGCGAGTGACACCCTCTAAGTTGTTGGCAAGTTGAATAGCCCTCTTCTGTCAGACTCCGAAAAATGGGGATCAAATCCTGATTATTGCGTTAGGTGTAGTTGGCTGTAATGACGGAAATTCATCAGAATTTCGGAAAGTGACAGAAGAGGGATAAGTTATCTCGCAGGATAGAACCCTATTTGCTGTAGGATAGGTTTCTTGCGCTTTAAGCTAAAACATAACAACACTACGAATCGACTCTCCTTTATGCATCAAATCAAACCCCTCATTAATTTGCTCTAAAGGCATGACATGAGTGATTAAATCATCTATATTAATCTTACCTTCCATGTACCAATCCACAATTTTAGGAACATCAGTGCGTCCTCTTGCACCTCCAAAGGCGGTTCCTTTCCAAACCCGTCCCGTAACTAATTGAAAGGGACGAGTGCTGATTTCTTCACCCGCACCAGCAACTCCGATAATGACACTAACACCCCAACCTTTATGGCAGCATTCTAAAGCTTGGCGCATGACTTTTACATTACCAATGCACTCGAAGCTGTAATCTGCACCACCTTTGGTTAAATCTACTAAGTAGGGAACTAAATCACCCTCGACTTCCTGGGGATTCACAAAATCAGTCATGCCGAACTTTTCCGCCAATGCTTTCTTTGACGGATTGAGATCAACGCCAACAATTTGACTAGCACCCACCATCCGCGCCCCTTGGATGACGTTTAAACCAATTCCCCCCAGGCCAAACACCACAACTCTAGAACCAGGTTCGACTTTGGCGGTGTTGATGACAGCACCAATACCTGTAGTCACGCCGCAGCCAATGTAACAAACTTTATCAAAGGGGGCATCGTTCCGAATTTTAGCAACGGCAATTTCTGGCAGTACGGTATAGTTGGCAAAGGTAGAGGTTCCCATGTAGTGATGGAGCATTTTGCCATTAACGGAGAAGCGACTACTGCCATCGGGCATTACCCCTCGTCCTTGGGTTGTGCGAATTGCTTGACACAGATTGGTTTTGAAACTCAAACAATACTCACAATTTCGGCATTCGGGAGTGTAGAGCGGAATCACATGATCACCCGGTTTTAGGCTGGTAACACCTTCTCCCACTTCGACAACGACACCTGCACCTTCATGTCCTAGGATAGCGGGAAAGAGTCCTTCTGGGTCTTTTCCTGAGAGAGTATAGGCATCGGTATGGCAGATACCCGTGGCTTTAATTTCTACTAGCACCTCGCCAGCTTTGGGTTCTTCTAGTTGAACGGTTTCGATAGTTAACGGTTTGCCTGCTTCGTAAGCGACTGCGGCTCTGACTTCCACGTTATCCTTCTCCTGTCTGATGGCATCAACGGACTCATATTACACCTGGGGGTAGTAGGAACGGGAGTGGGGAGTGGGAATTTCTAATTATCGACTACTTACTGAGCAGATGGGAAAATATTATCAGCAATAAAGACAGGCTGATTTTTATAGTCTTTTTCTAGCTTTCGTTTCAGTTCCAAATCTCCAGCTAAATTGTAATCCCTTTCAATATCAGCTACGATTAACGGGCGAATTTCACCCGTTACTACAACAGTTTCGCCTTCATTAATCGGTCGTGCGGGTGCTGACATACCCAATACTAGTAACTCTTCTTCATCAAGGGTAAAGGCATTGGCACCCAAAATTTCTCCAACTTCACCCTCTACAAGGATGGGCTGATTGTAGAACAAACGCGGATTTTCACGGATTGCTTCGGGTTCTGGTGCTAAAGCCAGGGATTTAGCAATAATCACAGGTTGGTTTTCATAGTCTGTATAGGTATACTGACTGGGCTGCAAGTCTAAATTAAAATCTCTTTCAACTTCAGCGATTTTAAAATTACGAACTTCACCCGTTACTTGAATGGATATGTTTTCCTTATTGTTGGGAATGTTAAACGGTCTACCTGTAGCATTCACAATCAAAATTTCATCACGATCAAAAAGCTGTTCATCAGTAACCATCGTGAAGGCATTTTGACCCACCATTTCTGTGGTAAAACCTCTCACTGTGACACTCTCACCGGCAATGGCGGTTGTCTCATTAACCACTTCTGCCGCCGTGATATTTTCCTTCGGTAGAACGGCTTTCTGAGTATCAGTACAAGCTGGAATTAGGATAGAGGCTAGTGCTAGGGCAATTACACCTTGAGGAAGGCTTTTGGAGTAGTTTTTATTAGGAGGGTAGTTAAGCATGGATTAAATTATTTTAGGTTTTACTTTTAATTGAAAAAAAATAACAAGACGAACGCCTCTCTCTATAGGGAAGCGCTCGCTATTTCTAAGGGGAGATTTTTCAAACTACGCCGTGTTGCTTGGTTTGCCAATTATTTCTCTCCCCCTTCAACAGCCTATTCAGCGGATGGATAGACAGTATCAGCAATGAGAACAGGTTTGTTGGTGTACTCCGCTTCTAGGTTTTTTTGTAGCTCCAAATCCCAGGTTAAATCGTAGTCTCTCTCAATTTCGGCAATCACAAAGGGGCGAACTTGACCTGTTACCACAACTGTTTCACCTTCTTCAATGGCTTGTGCGGGTGCGGCTACGGTTAAAACGGGTAAATCTTCCTCATCGAAGGTAAAGGTATTTGCTCCCCAAATTTCTTCGACTTCACCTTCAACGGCAATAGGTTGACCGTAGAATAGACTAGGGTTCTCGCTGATTTCTTCGGGTTCCGGCGCTAGGGCAATGGAGTCAGCGACGATCGCAGGTTTGTTTTCGTAGTCTGTATCTGCCTGCAAGTCTAAATCGAATTCTTCTTCAAATTCAACGACTTTAAACTGGCGCACCTCGCCTGTGACTTGCACTTTGATGTCGTTGTCTTCGGGGAGAACAAAAGGCTGTCCTGAAGTATTTACAACCAGGATTTCGTCCCCTTCAAAAAATTGATCCTCTGTGATGGTAAAGGTAACATTATCAACCATTCTGCCAGCGTTACCTCGGATGGTTACTGTTTGACCGATTAGTTCTTCTGGTTGCTCTTCAACGTCCTCGGCAGTAACGTTTTCTTCAGTTTCAGGGGCTACTGCTTCGGGTTGAGTGGTAACGCAACCCGGAAGAAGTATAGCCATTAGTGCTACGGTGATAGCACTTGCAGCAGGGCGGTTGTGATAAAATTTATGTAACATTCCTTTCTCTCCTCTATATCAATATCAGCCATAGTTTGGCAGTGGCAGGAATGGCCATACCAGTTAGGCAAGCGTGTCCAATCTGATGGACTTAGTTTTGACGCTCTTAATGATTCATTGAACAGCAAGGAAAGAGCGATCGCATCTGTCTGTTGAGATAGCGCTCGCCTCCCATCAGGAAGAGATTTCTGAGGGGAGGCGCTTATTTCGCTACTTCTGGGAGTGCTGATGGATAAACATCATTAACCACAAGTACAGGTTTTTGGGTGTATTCGGCTTCTAATTTTTTTTGTAGATCCAAATCCCAAGTTAAATCGTAATCTCTCTCAATATCGGCAAGAACAAACGAGCGCAGTACACCAGTAGCGACAACCTCTTCATCCTCCTGGATGGCTCTTGTTGGATTCGCAACCAAGACTAGTAAATCATCGTCACCAAACAAATCGTTCTCATCCATTCTAAAAACAGTCGGAGAGACAATCTCTTCAACTTCACCTTTCACGGCAATGGTTTGGTTATAGAAGGCAGTAGGATTTTCAGCGACTTCCTCGACTTCAGGTGCTAAAGCGATAGATTGGGCGATGAGGGCTGGTTTATCTTCGTATTCGACGTACAACTCTTCATCTAAGTCCAAATCGTAGTCTCTTTCGATATCTGCGACGACAAACTTAGCCACTTTACCTGTTACCTGAAGTTCTGTGTCTTCAGGGAGAACGCTGGGTTCGCCAGAAGCATTCAAAACCAGAATGCTTTCACCGCTCAAAAATTCCTCATCACTAATCGTGAAGGCAGCCGGACCGACTTTTTCTACAACCTCGCTTCTCACCGTTACTTCTTGACCGAGCAAGTCGTCCG
Source organism: Coleofasciculus sp. LEGE 07092 (assembly GCF_015207375.1). Taxonomy (GTDB): domain Bacteria; phylum Cyanobacteriota; class Cyanobacteriia; order Cyanobacteriales; family Coleofasciculaceae; genus LEGE-07092. Next base: position 11,086 of record NZ_JADEWY010000118.1, read on the forward strand.
TCTCCTCTGCAACGTCCTCGGCGGTGACGTTCTCTTCCGCTTCCGGAACAGTTGTTTGACAAGCCGGAAGCAACAGAGCCATTAAAGCTAGGGCAATCGCACCTGTAGAAATGCTACCAAGACTAGCAGGGCTGTTGCCATAGGATTGTTTTACCATTCCTCATATCTCCTTATAAGTACATCCTGGCAGTGGTAAGCATTGCTTCATCTGCCATTGGAGCATTTTGTCTAATCTGAAGATTGAATTTTGATGCTCTAAGCTCCTATTCAACAGCAAGAAAAAAGCGATCGCATCTATCTGGGGACTTGTGCTCGTCTCTATCGGAGTGGAGATTTTGTTGAGGTCAGAGATCCCACTACGGTAATTGAACCCTAGAGATGCTACCAGAACACGATGTAATTTATCCTGCTTAATACAAGTGTGATTGAGAGTGAAGGGTCAACGATGCAACTTCAAGATAAGGTAAAAGCGTCTCAGGTGCAAGAAGCGATCGCAAAAAGCCAAAACTACCTTCTTTCTACCCAACACCCCCAAGGATACTGGTGGGCAGAGTTAGAGTCAAACGTCACAATTACCGCAGAAATCGTACTTCTGCACAAACTTTGGGGAACCGACAAAACACGCCCCCTGCATAAAGTAGAAACCTACCTGCGCCAGCAACAACGGGAACATGGCGGTTGGGAACTCTACTATGGCGATGGCGGCGAACTTAGCACCTCAGTAGAAGCATACATGGCGCTAAAGTTACTGGGTGTACCCAAAACTGACTCAGCCATGGTACAGGCGCGTGAATTTATCCTGAAACGGGGCGGTATCAGCAAGACGCGCATTTTCACCAAGATGCACCTAGCCCTTATCGGCTGTTACAACTGGCGGGGGCTTCCCTCCATTCCCCCTTGGATTATGTTACTGCCAGAGTCGTTCCCCATCTACGAGATGTCCAGTTGGGCGAGAGGGAGTACCGTTCCTCTGATTATCGTCTTTGACAAAAAGCCAGTCTTTCCCATAAATCCGGCAATTACCCTAGATGAACTCTATACCGAGGGAGTCAGTACCATTCGGTATGAGTTACCCCGCAATAACGATTGGACAGATATCTTTGTTCTCTTAGATGATGCCTTTAAATTTGCCGAAGACTATAGTTTAGTACCGTTTCGGGACGAAGGACTTAAAGCCGCAGAACAGTGGGTGCTAGAACGCCAAGAACCAACAGGAGACTGGGGCGGTATTATTCCAGCAATGCTGAACTCGCTTTTAGCACTGCGTACCCTCAATTACAATCCAGCCGATCCCATTGTAGAACGGGGGTTGCAGGCAGTCGATCGCTTTGTTATTGAAACCGAGGATAACTATCGGGTGCAGCCTTGTATTTCCCCCGTATGGGATACCGCTTTAGTCATGCGCGGTTTGGTTGATTCGGGACTGTCTCCCAATCATCCCGCCTTGGTGAAAGCCGGAGAATGGTTATTAGACAAGCAAATTCTCGACTCTGGGGATTGGGCAGTCAAGAATAAAACCGGAAAACCTGGGGCGTGGGCGTTTGAATTTGACAATCGGTTTTATCCCGATGTGGACGATTCAGCGGTTGTGGTGATGGCATTGCAGGCAGTAGAGTTACCGAATGAGGACTTGAAACAGCAAGCAAGCGATCGCGCTATAGCTTGGATAGCCTCAATGCAATGTCAGGATGGCGGTTGGGCAGCCTTTGATCTAAATAATAATGCTGATTGGCTCAATCAACTGCCCTATGGCGATCTTAAAGCTATGATTGACCCTAATACTGCTGATGTTACCGCCCGTGTACTAGAAATGGTAGGGCGTTGTTTGGCAGATAAAACAAAATCCCTTCTTCCCCACTCCCTACTCCCTACTCCCTACTCCCCATTCCCCATTAACTCGCAACGTCTGAATCAAGCCCTAGCCTATCTAAGTCAAGAACAAGAATCTGTTGGTTGCTGGTTTGGTCGTTGGGGGGTTAATTATATTTATGGAACCAGTAGCGCCTTGGTTGCCCTATCGTTAATTGCACCTCACTCTCACCAATTAGCGATCGCAAAAGGTGCAAAATGGTTAATTAGCTGTCAAAATCCTGACGGGGGTTGGGGCGAGACGTGTAAAAGTTATGATAATCCAGCCCTGAAAGGACAGGGAGACAGTACGGCATCTCAAACGGCTTGGGCATTAATTGGTTTAATGGCAGCAGCCGATGTAGAACTGCAAGATTTCGCCTCTCTACACTCATCAATTGAACGAGGTGTCAACCACCTTCTAGAAACTCAGCAACCCGATGGCACCTGGGATGAACGGTATTTTACAGGCACAGGTTTTCCCTGTCACTTCTATCTGAAATACCATCTCTATCAACAACATTTTCCTTTAACCGCTTTAGGTCGCTATCAAGCTACAGGTTACATCAAATCCGTTTAATCTGATACCCAGCAGTTCAGATCCCCGACTTCTCTAAGAAGTCGGGGATCTCGTCTATCCTCGTCTATTCTGATGTAGAGACGTTGCATACAACATCTCTACTCTCCAGATGCCAACTACGATGCTAAATGCCAAAAGATTCTTCCGGTGAGTCGTTCGCTTCTCTACGAAGATTTTCAATGACTCCCGTCACCCAACCACAACTTGTCTTCTGGCTGAGTCTAAGCCTTATCATTCCGATTATCTACGGAATTCAATCCCTCCAGTTTACCTTTAGCCACGAATACATTATTCCAGACGATGGGCGACAGCACGTCTTTTGGATGCAACGGTTTATTGATCCAGATTTATTTCCTCACGATTTAATTGCTGATTATTTTCAATCGGTTGTGCCCCCAGGATACACGCTGTTCTATCGGCTGTTCGCTGGGATAGGTATCGAACCGCTGCTGCTGAATAAAGTTTTACCGACAATTTTAGGATTAATTGCTACAGGTTATTGTTTTGGTATCAGCCTGCAATTTTTACCAGTTCCTGGGGCTGGATTTATTACAGCATTATTGCTCAATCAGGTTTTGTGGATTGAAGATGACTTAATTTCAGCCACACCGAGAGCCTTTGCTTATCCGTTGTTTCTGGCTTTCTTACACTACTTGCTACGGGGTGCTCTATTACCGTGTCTGGCATCAATTGCTCTGTTAGAACTGTTTTATCCTCAAATAGCATTAGTCGCATTAGCCATTTTGACACTGCGACTGTTATCTCGATACCGTCAAGGGTTGCAATTTTCTCCAGATGGGCTAGATGACAGGTTGTGGGTGACTGGCTTATTCGTCGTAGCACTGATGTTGCTGCCCTACGCCTTACATTCTAATGAATTCAATCCACAAATTACCGTTGCCCAAGCTAAATTTCAACCTGTTTTTCATTATGGAGAAGGGGGACGTGCCTTTTTCTTTAGTAATAATCCGTTGTTATTTTGGCTGTTTGGACCTCGGAGTGGTTTATTATCCATTGGCATAGTTCCGCCAACCGTTTTAGCCGGATTGATGCTTCCAGTTTGGCTGAAAAATAAGAAGAAGTTTCCCTTAGCCAAACTCGTTTCTCAGCATATCGAGGTATTACCTCAAATTCTCTTGGCATCAATCGGATTATTCTTTCTCGCTCATGCACTTCTGTTCCGACTTCATCTTCCGAATCGATATATCTATGTTAGTTTTCGACTAACTTTAGTTCTGGCGGCGGGTATTGCTTTAACGCTGTGGTTAGACGTTAAGCTCAGAACGGTTCGTCAACAAATCAAAGTTGGTTTAACACGGCGACAAGTCCTATCGTTAGGAGTCACTCTTCTTGTTGTACTCGTGTTGATTCTCGTACCATTTTTTCCGCAAATAAACCGACCGAATCAACTGTACGTCGTGGGCAAAGAGCCAGAGTTATATAAGTTTTTACAACAACAGCCAAAAGATATACTAATTGCCTCTATTTCTGAAGAAGCTAGTAATATTCCGACTTTTGCTAGACGATCCATATTAGTGGGCAGCGAGTATAGTTTACCTTACCACTTGGGATACTACGAACAATTTCGCCAACGGGCGCAAGACTTGATTAAGGCTCAATATAGTTCTAATTTTGGTCAAATAGAGGATTTTATTACAACCTATGGCGTAGAGTTTTGGTTACTCGATCGCAATGCATTTGAGCCGGATTATGTTGCTAACCAAAGTTTGATTCAGCAGTTTATGTTAAAATCAACCGTTCTTGCCGCACTACAACGAGAAAAACCATCAATTTTATCGACTATCACCCCAGAGTGTTCAGTTCTAGAAACAGAACACCTTATTTTATTAAAGGCAACCTGTATTATTAAAAGAATTGGAAATTGAACCAAAAAGTCAAGGTTTTTTTCAACAAAAACCCTACGGATTAAATGGAATCACCTACATGAATGAAAACCGCAGGCGATTATTTTTGAGAGTCTAATCGAGTTTCAAGGCATTGACTGGCACTTCCTCCCAAGAACTAACGGTTCTCAGACGCGCCTCCCAACCGGCTGATTTTTGCATATCGGTTAAATTTGCCTCGAAAGACTCGTGGCACTCTTGAGCTTGCTTTTCGTTGCAACAAGCAATGCACGAGTAAATTAAACCCGATGGATCGATCTGTTCATTTACCCAAATCATCATGATGCTCTCCTGGCAAACCTGAAAGGAATGAATTCAACTGTTAAGTAGATCTACTTACCTTTTTACAGGGGAAGACTACCTACGGCAAGGGATAAAATACACTTGTTGACAATTCACTCGTAGCGGAGTGAGGTAAATCCCGGAAGTTCTTGCTCTTCCCCCCTACTCCCTACTCCCTACTCCCTACTCCCTACTCCCTACTCCCTACTCCCTACTCCCTACTCCCTACTCCCTACTCCCTACTCCCTACTCCCTACTCTCCCTTAAACCTGATTCCTGGTTTGCTAGTTGAGGCAGAGAATCGCCCATAACTCGGCAAATGCGCCAGTCTGGTAAGACGGTAGCGCCCATGTACTCGTAAAAAGCGATCGCAGATTCATTCCAGTCTAGAACTGCCCACTCCAGACGTCCACAATCGCGATCTAGGGCTAACTGAGCAATATACACCAACATTGCCTTCCCAATGCCTTGGCGTCGAAATTCGGGGAGAACAAACAAGTCTTCAATGTAGAGTCCTGGCTTAGTCAAAAATGTGGAGTAGTTGTGGAAAAACAGAGCAAATCCCACAGCTTGCCCCCCAGATTGTACCAAAATTGCCTCAGCGTAAGGTTTTGCACCAAATAAGTGTTCCTTGAGAGCCTCTCCATTACCCGTGACGACATGGGAGAGTTTTTCGTAATCTGCCAGTGCCTGAATTAACATCAACAGCACAGGTACATCAGTCGGTGTTGCAGGTCGTAGAGTAAACTCAGCCATAGATTAATTGATTTTGAGCAGTTGTCATTGGTCATTACTACAGGACTACAGGCAAATGACCAATGACTAATAACTCCTTTAATGCAACCATCCTTGCAGGCGTCGGGCAACTTGGGGACGACGCAGCTTGCGCATGGCTTTGCTTTGAATCTGACGCACTCGTTCGCGGGAGAGATTGAATATACTGCCAACTTCTTCTAAGGTGTAGGCTTCAGAGCTGACTAAACCATAGCGTAGAGAGATGACATCTTTTTCTCGCTCGGTGAGTACGTCACTCAAAACGTCCCAAATCTCTTGGCGCATCATGGATTCATTCATCTGCTGTTCGGGCAACCGCAGCTCGTTGTCTTCGAGCAGATCTACGAGTTCGGTATCTTCCCCTTTACCAACTCGGTGATTGAGTGAGAGCGATCGCCTCCGCAACTGTAGCAACTGGCGCAAATTACTCCGGCTAATTTCTAGAGCTTCTGCCAGTTCAGTTTCACTAGGATTGCGTTGCAGTTTTTGCTTCAAGTCGCGCTGGGCTTTCTTGAGTTTATTGAGCTTTTCAACAATGTGAATCGGCAAGCGGATGGTACGGGCATCATTGGCAATTGTGCGGGTAATCGCCTGACGAATCCACCAGTAGGCGTAGGTGGAAAATTTATAACCTTTTTGGGGATCGAATTTTTCAGCAGCACGATTGAGTCCTAATGCCCCTTCTTGAATTAAATCCAGGAAAGGAACACCCCGGTTGAGATAGCGTTTGGCAATAGAAACGACCAAGCGCAAGTTCGAGCGAATCATTTTACGCTTGGCTACCCGACCGCGATAGAGACGATTTTCTAATTGACGTTCTGTCAAATTCAGGGCTTGTGCCAATTCAGACTGAGTTGACTTGCGCCCCAACTCATCGTGCAAAAGTTCTTGAAGCTGTTCGACTTCTACCAAGAATTGAACGTTATTGGCTAACTCTACCTCTTCTTCCGGCTTGAGTAGTGGGTAACGCGCCATTTCTTTAAAAAAAGCACCCACCGTATCATCGGAGTTCGTTTTGCGATAGCCTGATGGACGACCTGTAGCTTGTTCACCCTCTGATTCTGAAAATTCCACTTCCACGAGATTTAAGTTTGTTGCCTCTATCTCGGTGTTGTTATCGTGAGAAAAATCCAAATCTTCTGTAAACTTCAAATTATCGGTTTGGTTCAATTGTGCAATAGTCATAGTCGGGTCTGAGTAGTGAGTGTTATGGAAGATTGCGATTGAGTTGCCCTAAGGTCAAAACTTGGTTTTCAACAACGACTGTGGCTACTTAACTTTGGGGCTACTTAATTTTGGGATTCATAAGGTAAAGATGGATCAAGGGGGATAAGAACAATAACGGCAAATCCCTCGAACTCGATGGATATACCTTATAGGATTAGAAAATACTGATTTTAAGGCTACCAGAAGCAATTTGGCTAGTTGTTACCCTGATTACAAATTGTTTAGCGATATTGGTATAAGAAGCATGATGATAAATCATCATAAGCTACAGGCATAGCATCTCATAAACTTGAGGGTTTGCCTCTCTACCAATAGTCGGAAATATAGAATTTTTGTAGTCAGACAGCGGTTTTCCAGGATTCCCATTAATATTCACAGATGAGAAGTAAAAATATAGGAGGATGAGCCTGTGACTAGAGACACTCTCGTGAAAAATGCCTCAATTCCAGCCGAGTCAGCATCAGCGATGCCGATTCCCTACGAATCCACTGAATTTGATACCCATGTAATGGCGACCTATGGTCGCTTTCCCATTGCCCTGGAACGGGGAGTTGGCTGCCGTGTCTGGGACACTTCCGGGCGTGACTATCTCGATTTTGTGGCTGGAATTGCTACCTGTACCCTTGGTCATGCTCACCCTGCCTTAATTGAAACCGTGACGCGGCAAATTCAAACGCTGCACCATGTTTCCAATTTGTACTACATCCCCAACCAGGGGGAATTAGCCAAGTGGCTGGTTGAGCATTCCTGCGCCGATCGAGCATTTTTCTGCAATTCTGGAGCTGAGGCAAACGAAGGCGCTATCAAACTGGCACGAAAATACGCCCACACGGTGCAAGAGATTGAAAAGCCAATGATTGTAACTGCCAAAGCCAGTTTTCACGGGCGAACCCTAGCCACCATTACTGCCACCGGTCAACCAAAGTATCAGAAAAACTTCGACCCCTTAATGCCAGGGTTTTTCTATGTTCCCTACAACGATATTCGGGCGATGGAAGCTGCGGTGACAGAACTAGATGAAGGCGACCAACGGGTGACAGCGATTATGTTGGAAGCTTTGCAAGGAGAAGGCGGTGTTCGTCCGGGAGAGTTGGAGTATTTTCTGCGGTTGCGAAAAATCTGTGATGAGACAGGCATCCTGCTGATTATGGATGAAGTACAGGTAGGGATTGGTCGTACCGGCAAATACTGGGGGTATGAGCATTTAGGGATTGAGCCGGATATTTTTACCAGTGCGAAAGGATTGGCAGGTGGCATTCCGATTGGGGCAATGATGTGCAAGACGTTCTGTGATGTGTTTGAACCGGGGGATCATGCCAGCACCTTTGGCGGCAACCCCTTAGCCTGTGCTGCCGCTCTCACTGTCGCTCAGACTTTGGAGCAGGATAATATTTTGCAAAATGTACAGGAACGGGGTGAGCAGTTGCGTGCTCGGTTAAGAGCGATCGCCCTAAAATATCCGAGTGTGTTTGTAGAAGTGCGGGGCTGGGGTTTAATTAATGGGCTGGAGTTGAGCGCTGAAACTGAACTGACGTCAGTGGATGTGGTGAAAGCAGCTATGGAGCGAGGCTTATTGCTGGTGCCAGCCGGTCCGAAGGTGGTTCGCTTTGTCCCCCCCCTGATTGTTTCAACTGAGGAAATCGAGGCAGCGGCTGAAGTTGTTGAAGGAGCGATCGCGGCTTTGGTATCTTGATTCGGCAGGGGCACTCTGGGTTAGGGTGCCCTATCAACATCTTGTTTAAATCGACTCCGGTTCTTGACCCGACACAACCGGCGCTGATACATTCAACTTCAACTCGGGATGGTCAGATTCTACCTGCTGCAAATTCCACTCATTTTTAAACAACAGCACCGGACGCCCCCAATTGTCCTTCACAACTACCGTATTGAACAACCGCCCTACTTCATTAAGAGCATCCCAACCCCCCGCTACCCAACGGGCAACACTGTAAGGCAGCATCTCCAACCGCGTCTCGACATTGTACTCGTTCTGCATTCGGAACTGCACCACTTCAAATTGCAACTGCCCCACCGCTGCTAAAATTGGGTCACGCTTCGACTCATCGGCTGAGTACATAATTTGTACAGCCCCTTCTTCTCGCAACTCTGTTACTCCTTTGTGGAATTGCTTGAACTTAGACGGGTTGGGATTTTTTAAATAAGCAAATAGTTCGGGAGAAAAGCAGGGAATTCCTTCGTACTCCAATCTCTTTCCGTTGTAAATCGTATCGCCGATCGCAAATACTCCGGGATTGTTCAACCCAATCACATCCCCCGCATAAGCCACATCAATCGATTCTCGCTCTTGGGCAAATAGTTTTTGAGGTCTTGACAAACGCACCGTTTTACCAGTTCGGGCATGGCTGACTATCATGTCTTTTTCAAACTTACCCGTGCAGACTCGCACAAACGCGATTCTATCCCGATGCTTTGGGTCCATATTCGCTTGCAGCTTAAAGACAAACCCGCTGAATTCTGGATAAGTTGGGGGAATTTCCCCTTCTGTAGACTTGCGGGCTTCGGGTTTAAGAGCATACTCCAGAAAGGCATCCAAAAACAGTTTGACGCCAAAGTTAGTCATCGCACTGCCAAAGAACACAGGGGTCATCTGACCCGTATGTACTCGTTCTAAATCCAAATCGGGACAGGCTCCTTCAAGGAGTTCTAACTCTTCTTTGAGTTGATAGTAAAGGTCTTGGTCTAATAACTCTTCAATTTTGGGATCGCCCAACTCCACAACTGTATCACTTGCCTCGCGACTGCCATGAGCAGTACGTTCAAACAGGTGAATTTGCTGGAGACGGCGGTCAAATACTCCCTGAAAGCGATCGCCCATGCCAATGGGCCAGTTAACCGCATAGGTTTGTAGCCCCAACTCCTGCTCAATTTCGTCCAGCAGTTCCAACGGTTCCCGCGCCGGACGGTCTAATTTGTTAATGAACGTAAAGATGGGGAGCGATCGCATCCGGCAGACTTCAAACAACTTCCGCGTCTGGGGTTCCAACCCCTTCGCCGCATCAATCAGCATCACTGCATTATCGGCTGCTGCCAGGGTGCGATAGGTATCTTCGCTGAAATCTTGGTGTCCTGGAGTGTCTAGCAAATTGATCTGGCGATTTCGATACTCAAACTGCAACACCGTCGAAGTAATCGAAATTCCCCGCTGCTGTTCCATTGCCATCCAGTCAGACGTCGCCTTGCGCTGCGCCCTCCGTGCTTTGACTGCACCCGCTTCGTGAATCGCCCCGCCGTATAGCAACAGTTTTTCCGTCAGCGTCGTTTTACCAGCATCAGGGTGGGAAATAATAGCAAAATTGCGTCGGTGTTCAACAGCAGTTTGCAGTTCAGACAGAAGTTCAGTGGACATCCAACAAGATTTATAGGAAACTCTTAAGCTTAACTCTAGCTAAAAATATCCCTAAATTCCAAACTCTAGGGGTGTGGGGAGACACAGAGATTTTTGAAGTTTACTCTTCTCCCCAGCTCCCCCGCTCCCCAGC
>NZ_JADEWY010000119.1 GCF_015207375.1 Coleofasciculus sp. LEGE 07092
ACTCCCCACTCCCCCATTACCGGACGCATCCACTCCCTCGAAAGCTGCGGTACAGTCGATGGTCCGGGTATTCGTTTTGTCATCTTCACCCAAGGATGTCCCCTGCGTTGTCTGTACTGCCACAATCCCGATTGCCAAAGTATCGGGGATGGTACAGAGGTAACGGTTGATGAGTTAATTACAAAAGTGCAGAAATATCGCTCCTATATGCGCTTTTCTGGAGGTGGCGTTACCGTAACCGGGGGTGAACCCCTCATGCAACCGAATTTTGTCCGAGAAATCTTTCGGCGTTGCCAAGAACTAGGGATTCATACCGCCCTTGATACGTCAGGTTATGTGAATTTAAATGCCGCCAAATCCGTGCTGGATTATGTAGATTTAGTCCTACTAGATATTAAATCCTTCGATCCCCAGGTTTATTTTAAGATTACCAGCGTTTCCCTAGAACCTACCCTTCAATTTGCCAAGTATCTGAATGAGATTAAAAAGCCTACCTGGATTCGCTTTGTCTTAGTTCCCGGTCTTTCTGATAACCTGCAAACTATTGAGGGGTTAGCCAATTTTATCTCAACCTTGGAGAATGTAGAAAAAGTAGAAGTCCTTCCCTTTCACAAAATGGGTGAATACAAGTGGGAACAGCTTGGGTATAATTATCAGCTAAAGAATACGCAACCACCGACTCCAGCGCAAGTGCAACAGGTGATGGATATCTTTAAAAATTATGGTTTGAACGTGCAGTAAAATCAAGGTGCGAACTATGAGCGATAAAAAGGTTCTGTATTTATGCATATTCTGTCTGCTAAATATTTAAGGTAAATTGACAAGCGCTCATTGGTCAAACGAATCCATTGTTACCTAAAAACATCTCCATTAAAATAAAATTGGTGGAAGAATTAGTGAGGTTTTTACGAGAAAATAAAAAAGAAGTTCAGTTAGAGTACGGCTAACTGGGAATTATGAATTTATTATTTAATCGGACACAATTCGACCTTAGTGCAGGGGGGGTTAACCCATTGATTTGTGGAGAAGAAAACTATTCTATTTTAGTGATTGGCTACGGTAATACGTTACGGAGTGATGATGGTGTTGGTCAATGGGTTGCGGCTGAGGTAGAAGGGTGGGAGTTGCAGAACGTGCGATCGCTCCCCGTTCACCAATTAACCCCAGAATTAGCGGAGCTGTTGGCAAGTGCCAGTTCCGTTATCTTCGTCGATGCCTATCCCGCTTCCGAGGATGCCCTCGTGGAAGTTTGTCCCCTTGAGCCAGTGGATTCCAATAATTTTTCACTGGGACATATGAGCAACCCGCGATCGCTTTTAGCCCTGACTCAAGCCGTCTACGGTTGTACTCCCCAAGCCTGGCTCGTGGCAATACCAGCAGTTAACTTTCAGTTGGGTGAACGCTTCTCTCCCAAAGTCCAGCAGGGATTAGCAGTTGCTCTTGATAAAATTCGTAGGTTGCTTGGGGAGGTTTTTGAGCGTTCAGACGGGAAGGAGGATAACAGGCTAGTACGTCAAAGTTCGTATAAAGGATTCAATCATCTCTAGGAGTGAAGTTTTAAATCTCTAGGGTGAAGGGTGAATTTACTCTCAAAGACTATCACCAAAGCGAAGTAAGAGGAATGAACCATGGTAAAACCACTGAAACCCACTACCGATCCAGCCTACGATATCCTGCGCTCCGAACGCCAACCCCTCAGCTCATTCTTTGCACCGGAAAGCGTTGCCGTCATTGGTGCGACAGATAAAGCCGGAAGTGTGGGGCGAACTCTTCTGTGGAACCTAATCAGTAATCCCTTCGGCGGGACGATTTATCCCATTAATCCCAAGCGACATAGTGTTCTAGGAATTCCAGCCTACTCCAATATCACAGCCGTACCCGATCCAGTCGATCTCGCTATTATTGCCACTCCCGCACCCACCGTTCCCGGTGTAATCAGCGAGTGCGTGGAAGCGGGAGTCAAAAGTGCGATCATCATTTCTGCTGGCTTCAAAGAAATTGGTCAGGCGGGACTCGAGTTAGAACGGCAAATTCTGGAAAAAGCGCGGGGTAAAATGCGCATTATCGGTCCTAATTGCCTGGGCTTAATGAGTCCGCGCACCGGACTCAACGCCACCTTTGCCAGCACCATGGCGCGTCCGGGCAATCTGGCATTCATCAGTCAAAGTGGTGCCTTGTGTACTGCCGTTCTGGATTGGAGTTTTTGGGAAAACGTCGGTTTTAGTGCCTTTATTTCCATCGGTTCAATGCTGGATGTGAATTGGGGCGACCTGATTTACTACTTTGGTGACGACCCCCATACTCAGAGTATTGTTATATACATGGAATCGATTGGGGATGCTCGGTCATTCCTCTCAGCCGCCCGGGAAGTGGCACTGACCAAACCCATTATCGTGATTAAGACCGGTCGAACGGAAGCGGCGGCTAAAGCATCGGCGTCCCATACCGGTTCACTGGCTGGCAGTGATGATGTCCTTGATGCCGCCTTTCGTCGCTGCGGGGTAGTCCGTGTCAATACCATCTCCGAACTGTTCGATACCGCAGAGGTTCTCGCTAAACAGCCCCGCCGTCCCAAAGGACCGCGCATGACCATTATCACCAACGCCGGGGGACCGGGGGTGCTGGCAACAGACGCCCTGATTGGTACGGGAGGAGAACTCGCGGAACTCTCTCCAGAAACCATCGACGCCCTAGATAAAATCCTGCCCCCTCATTGGAGTCACGGCAACCCCATTGACATTCTCGGCGATGCCGACCCCCAGCGCTATACCAATGCCTTAGAAATTGCCGTTAAAGACCCCAATAGTGACGGTCTATTGGTGATTCTCACCCCCCAAGCCATGACTGATCCGACCCAGATTGCCGAACAGTTGAAACCCTACGCCCAGGCAACTAGTAAACCCGTTTTTGCAAGCTGGATGGGCGGATCGGAAACAAAGGCGGGTGAAACGTTACTTAACCACGCCAGTATCCCCACTTATCCCTACCCCGATGCGGCGGCTCGTTTGTTTAATTTAATGTGGCGGTACACTTATAATCTGCGGGGCATCTATGAAACGCCGATGCTGCCAACGGATGAAGAAGGAGGACCTGATCGCACTTTAGCGCAGACTATTCTCAAAACAGCACGGGATGAAGGTCGCACTATTCTCACCGAAGTTGAATCGAAACAGATTTTAGCTGCTTACAACATTCCAATTGTGCCAACCGGTATTGCTAAGAGTGAAGCTCAAGCGGTTGAGTTTGCCAACTCCATCGGTTATCCCGTCGTGGTGAAACTTTTTTCGGAAACGATTACCCATAAAACCGATGTGGGTGGCGTGCAGTTGAATCTCCGGGATGAAGAGGCTGTGGCGGTGGCATATCGTACCATTCAATCTTCTGTTACTGAGAAAGTTGGAGCCGAGCATTTCTTGGGGGTAACGGTTCAACCGATGATTGACCCTGATGGCGGCTACGAATTGATTATCGGCAGCAGTGTCGATCCGCAGTTCGGACCTGTTTTGGTGTTTGGTTCCGGCGGACAGTTAGTGGAAGTATTTAAAGACCGAGCGATCGCACTCCCCCCCCTCAACACTACCCTGGCGCGGCGCATGATGGAACAAACTAAAATCTACAAAGCGCTTCAAGGAGTGCGAGGACGCAAACCTGTAGATACGGGGACACTGGAGAAGATTATGGTGCGGTTCAGCCAACTCGTCGTTGAACAGCCGTGGATTAAGGAAATTGACATTAATCCTCTGTTAGCGTCGTCAGAGCGACTCACGGCACTAGATGCGCGAGTTGTCCTCCACGAAGCGGATGTGAGCGAAGAAAAACTTTCCAAACCTGCAATTCGCCCCTATCCGACTCAATATATCGCACCTTGGACGCTCAAAGACAACACTCCCGTCACCATCCGCCCCATCCGTCCAGAAGATGAACCGCTCATCGTTCAGTTTCACAAGACACTCTCCGAAGAAAGCGTCTATTTGCGCTATTTTAATTTGATGAAACTGAGTCGGCGAATTGCCCACGAACGGTTAACCCGCATCTGCTTTATCGACTACGATCGCGAAATGGCACTGGTTGCCGATTACAAGAATCCCGAAACCGGAGAGCATGAGATTATTGGGGTAGCTCGGTTGAGTAAAATGCATGGTGTTAATGAGGCTGAATTTGCCATGCTCATCAGTGACACCTACCAGCGTCGGGGGTTGGGGAGTGAGTTACTGCGGCGACTGGTAAAAATTGGTCGGGATGAAAAACTTGATCGGATCACGGCTCAGATTCTGGCGGAGAATACCCACATGCAGCGAGTCTCGGAAAAAGTCGGTTTCCACCTTCAGCGCGTTGCTGAAGATTTAGTTAAAGCGGAACTGGAGCTTTCATAGGGGCTACAGGGCAAACGCATCTTCATAAACATGGGCGAGAGTTTTCGATGATGAGTTCCACTCTGCCCATCATGTTTTAGAATGCAGACCTCTATCAGCAACGATTGTAGAAGACACCCAGACGATGGGGCTTTCTAAGTGGGAGTGAAAAGAACTGGCAACTGAAGAATTCAAACGTACAAAATGACGACTGAGACGCAATCTGTAGAATCAAAAATCCAAGATTACCCAGGCTGGTACAAGCGTTTGTTTGCTTGGCTGATGGCTCACGGTACTGCCAAGTACGAAGCCCAAATGGCTGACCAGAAGCAAGCCTTATTTTCTAATTTGCATGGCAATGTTTTAGAAATTGGTCCGGGAACGGGTCCCAATTTATCCTATTATCCGCCCGACATCCATTGGATTGGGATTGAACCGAACCCATTTATGCATTCCTATCTGAGGCGAGAAGCAGAACGGCTTGGCTTAGACATCGACCTGCGCCCTGGAACCGCTGAACGATTGGATGTCGAGGATAACAGTATAGACGCTGTTGTCAGTACGCTTGTTTTGTGTTCAGTCGATAATCTCGCCGTAACATTGCAGGAAGTCTTACGAGTTCTCAAGCCTGGTGGTCGTTTCTTTTTCCTTGAACACGTAGCTGCACCGCAAGGAACTGGGTTGCGGCGGGTACAACATTGGGTGCAACCCTTATGGAAAATTCTTGGTGATGGTTGCCGCCCCGATCGCGAAACCTGGGTAGCATTGGAGGAGGCGGGTTTTGAGCGAGTGGATTACCAGCATTTTCGGGCAGACATTCCTGCAATTGTTAGCCCACAGATTATTGGTGTTGCAACTAAGAAAGCTTGAATAAGGCTTGGGTCACATTTTGCATCGGTGAGAGCGATCGCTTCTGAAGGTTGTGCTATTCTTTTGACTACTCACCAACTCGATATTGCTGAGGAACTCTCAGACCGAGTGGCAATTATCCAAAAAGGCGAGATTATTGCTTCTTCCCCAACTCGTGACCTAATTCGCCAATTTTCCGGTACAGCGTACACCATTGAAGTAGAAGGGGAACTCGACTCAGCACGAGTTGAGGCGCTGCAAGCAGTCAGGAATCTCACCTTTACTCTGGGCGCACTCCACCAAATAGCGCTAGTTCAAATACCTTCATGTAACAGTCTACCTGAGTAAAGCCTAACTCCCTCAGCCAATCGCATTGGGTTTCTATAGGAGCAAGGATATTGGCAGATTTATCGGGTCTTTTGTAATACTCCTGTGCAATTTCTTCTTTAGACTGCTGTGAACCTTGGCGGCGATGAAATGCATAGAGAGAATCAATCATCAATTCCTCAAACGCTTCCTCAAGTAACTTAGAGTTTGAGGAAACGTGTTCGAGATTTATAAAGAGTCCTCCTGGTTGCAAAAGCCCGTATATTTCTTGATAAATTTCTTTCTTTCTCTCATCCGGCTGGTGGTGGATGGCAAAACCGGAAACAATCACATCAAAGGCGTCTTGCTCTCTAAAACAATCGACCCATGATTTCACGCCAAAGTCTTGCACGATGAAATCCAGATTTTCTAGCTTATCTACCTGTTGATTTTTGGCAGCTTTAATCATGGATTCTGAAAAGTCTAATAATACTCCTTTAGCATCGGGATATTTTGTGTGAATTGCTCTACCTAATATGCCATTCCCACACCCCAAGTCTAAAAACCTTCTGACTTGGGGTCTAACTTTTTGAATAACCCTCAGCATGAATTCAATTTGCTCGGTGGCTAGGGGAATAGCTCCCCGAACTCCTTCTAAGAAGGTTTTTGCAAGTTGCTCAGTTTTCCAAACTTCGTCGGCTCTTGTCATGGTTGAAGCAGCAGGCACTACGCCTAAACGGATTGGTGAATACATCGGTTTTCAGAGAGTGGACAAGATGCCCACCTCACAAGACTATTATTTTTGCTCTCATTGGGATACACCAAAGCGATCGCCACCAAAAAGCGCTGTCACCCTGACAGCGCTTTGAGGTCGTTTTCTCGCTAATACTTTTGTACTATATTTAGCCACCGATCTTTTGTGATGCTGCTCTGAACGTTATCGCTAGTAGGGCAGGTTGCTGCTAGCATAAGCATCCATTTGGTATGCGGGAGTGCGATCGCTGTAGTCGGTTTCTGTGCCAGTAACTGACTTCGCTAGCTGCTCAAACGAATCAGAATGCCAGTTGCGATCGTGAATGGGCTTTTTCTGTTCACCCCGGAAGTAAGCTTGGGTTCCCAGTACCGCAGCCGCAATCCAACCGACAATAAACAGTGCTATTAAAAGAATCATTTGCGTATCTCCGTTAACTTGTATTGCCTTATGTAAATAAATGTAACAAATAAAAACTGAAATCCTCAAGATGTGGATCAGGTGTGTTGTCCGAAGGTTGAGGTAGGGAGTTCCACACCGCTGCTCGTAATCGGAATTATTGGATTATGCGGTTAACGCGGGTTGCTTGGCTAAACGCCCATCTTCCATGTAGATAATTCGATCAGCAATATCCAAAATGCGGTTATCGTGAGTCACCAGCAAGATTGTGCATCCCTGTTGCTTCGCTAAGTCATGCATAATATCGACGACATCCCGTCCCGATTTTTTATCGAGGGCAGCGGTGGGTTCATCGGCGAGGACGATTTTGGGGTGGCTAACGAGAGCACGGGCGATCGCCACCCGCTGCTTTTGTCCACCCGATAGATCTGCCGGATAATAATTGATTCGCTCTTCTAAACCAACCTGCTTTAGCATTTCGGCAGCCCGACGGTGGCGTTCCTGCTTTGATAAGATGCCATGAACTTCTAACCCCATTTGCACGTTTTCAAGAGCGGTTAAGCTGCCGTGCAAATTGTGTGCCTGGAAAATATAGCCATTGTGTCGTCTTGCCTGTACCAACTCATTCTCACTGGCTTGGCAAAGCTCATGCCCTAAAATTTTCAGACTCCCCGACTGAGCTGATCGCAAGCCTCCTATTAGCGTCAGCAGAGTGGTTTTACCAGACCCAGAAGGACCGGTCATAATGATGATTTCACTGGCAAAAATCTCTAAATTGATGTCAAACAACACCTGTTTTCGGAGTTGTCCTGTACCAAAGTAGTGGTCAACTTGATGAAGAGAGATTACGGGTTGCTTAGTCATAGCTTGCCAAAAAATAGATCTCTAGAATATATCAGCCGGATCAGCGGCTTGTAGTCGGCGAGTGGCAACTGCACCGGATGCGCCGCACATCACAAAGGTGAGCAAGAGAACAATGATTGCCCGACTCACCGGCATTGCGAGGGGTAGGGCTGTAGCCGCCGCCGTGAGTTGATAGGCACCCAAGGCAATTCCTAAACCGGGCAAAAAGCCCAGCAGCGATAAGATTAGTGCCTCTTCAAAAATTACACCCAGTAGGTAAGTGTTGCGGTAGCCCATTGCTCTAAAGGTGGCATACTCAGCTAGGTGACTATTCACATCTGTTGACAGCACCTGGTAAACAATAACTACGCCGACGATAAAACCCATCCCTGTGCCTAAGTTAAAGACAAACCCAATCGGTGAGTTGGACTGAATCTCTGCAAGTTCAAAATCGATGTAGCCCTCGTTTGTCAGCACCTGTACATCATCTGGCAATCGCTCGGCTAGCGCAGCTTTTACCTGCTCTGGGTCATACTCTGGATCGAGATGGATTAGTCCCAAACTGACGGCTCCAGCATCGCGCTTGGGAAAGAGCCGTAAAAAGTTTTGGTCACTGGTAATGAGTGCGCCATCGTCAGCAAAGGATGCGCCGACTTCAAACAGTCCAGCTACGGTTACAGTTCGCAGACCAATTTCTGTCGTGACAGTATCTCCCTGCTCAACCTGGGCAATCATGTCCTGATAGTCACCCCGCGATGCTTGGTCAAACAAAACGATATCGGGTAGACGAATAGTGTCTAGCTGCTGGTTGACTTCAGGGAGGTTAAAGGCTATTCGCTCAGGATTTTGTCCGACTACCAGCATGGATGTTTTTTTGCGGGTTTGGGGATTTCGCCACTGCACTGAGCCAATGTATAAGGCATCGGTAGAAGCGACTCCTGGCACATCTTGAGCTTGGTAAAGTCGCCGTCGGGCAAAGGTTCGCAACTGTCCGAAGCTCTTAGCTTGGGGACTGATCAAAACTAGATCGGCTTGTAGGATGCGGGGATATTGGGTATTGGATTTATACAGGGCATCGGCAAACCCAAGCTGCATGAAAATTAGAATGTCGGCAAAGGTAATACCTGTGATCGCAGTTAATAGCCGCATTCGGTCATGTTTAAGCTGAAGTAATCCTAAGGGGGTGCGCTGTTGTAATGTTTTAATCAAGCCAAGCATGGCGGCAATTCTTGATTAGTGAGTTTGAATTGTGACCGTAACTTGTAAGTTGGTCAGTCCTGCCACTTTCTGACTAGAGTTCGGATCGAGACGGATGTGAACCTCAATGACTTTGGCATCAATGTTGGCAGCGGGGTCTTCATCGACGACCTGTTGGGGTTCTACTTGTAAGCCAACACGCTCGACTTTACCCTGAAGTGAGTCAGGAATTACAGGGGATGTAATCGTGGCAAGTTGACCCACCCGAATCTGAGGAATGTCGGTTTGGTAAACTTCCGCGATCGCTATCATCTGCTGGGTCTGTCCTAAAGTGACAATGCCGTGATCGGCAATTTTTTCGCCAGCATGGGTGTGAATTTTAATGATTTGACCAGCGCGGGGCGATCGCACTTCTGCTTGCTTCAAATTGGCTTTGGCTTCGGCAACGGAAGCGATTGCCGATTGCACTTCTGCTTGTGCCGCCTCTACATCCACAGAACGCACTTCTGCTAATTGATCGAGGGTAGCTTGTGCCTGTTGAATTTGCTCTTGGCTCGTAGTTTGAATCCGCCCTAACTCCGCTTGAGTCTCCTGTAGCTGTTGTTGAGCGGTGGTGTAAGTAAGGCGCTTGGCATCACGTTGAGACGTGGAAACTGCACCCTGCTGATACAACGATTCATATCGCTCATATTCGATGCGAGCATTCTGCACTTGTGCCTCCAACCGAGCGGTGGCAGCCCGTTGAGCCGCCAAATTGCCTGCCCGGTCTGCCTGAAGTCGGGCAATTTCAGCACGCTGCGCTTGCAGTTCGCCAGCTTTGGCTCCGGCTTGCACCTGTGCCAGTTTTGCTTGAGCAACCCGAACCTGTTGCTCGGCTTTTTGCAGGGATGCCTGCAAGCGATCGCGGTTATTCAAAATGGCAATTACCTGTCCTGCCTCGACGCGATCGCCCTCCTTAACCAACAGTTGATCAATTCGGCTTTCCTGAGTTGAGGTTGGAGCTGTGAGGTTAATCATTTCTCCTGCTGGCTCTAGTCGTCCCAATGCCGTCACCGTTGGGATTTCAGGCGCAACAGTGACATCGGTTTTAGCCTCCCTCATCTGAGTGGCTTGAAAGTGCCAGACTCGCCAAGCTGTAACTCCAGCCAGACCCAAAATTGCTGCGCCCGCAAACACCAGCCAACGGCGAGGCGCTTTTGTCGATGCCGCCTGATGGTTTAACACGTCTAAGTTCATAGACTCTCTCCCTATCAGAGAAAAGATTTATTTTTATTTTACTAAACGGTTTAGTAATGTCAACCACACGGTTTAGTAAAATAAAGAGTATGGATGGGGCTGAGTGTCCTTTCCATCCCTCCCCTTACCCACCCCTATCTATGGTGAATCGTTCCACTAAACCCAAGTCATCCGACCAATCGAGCAACGACAAACCAGACAAAGCGAAGGCAATCTTGGCAGGTGCCTTGCAAGTGTTTACGACAGATGGATACGTGGCTGCCAGTATGGATCGGATTGCATCGGCGGCAGGTGTGTCCAAACCCACCCTGTATAGCTATTTTCAAGATAAAGAGAGATTGTTTGTCGCCTCGATCGAGCAACTCACGCAAAACAGCCGTCAGATACTTTTCAGTTTGCCAACCACTCCTGACTTGCAAACTCCTCCTGACGAGGTTCTGCGCCAAATGGCAACTTCTGTACTAGAAGAGTTTTCTGGCAATCAAACGCTTTTGACCTTAATGCGGTTAATCATTGGCGAGTCGGAGCGGTTTCCTGAATTGGCTCAAACCTTTGTGCGCGAAATTCAAAAACCCCTGTTGGAACAACTTTCCCTCTACTTAGCCTCTCAACCCCAGCTTAAATTGAGCGATCCTATGGTCGCAGCACGGGTTTTTGTCGGTTCTATAGTCCATTACCTGATTGTTCAAAACATCATGCATGGTAGTGACATTGTGCCCTTAGAACGCGATCGCATGGTCAACGGTCTGATTCATATGTTGACAACTGTGGGTGAATCATAATAAAGCTGAGTGCTGGTGAATTGTGAATTACCTCTTGACAATTCAAAAATCCGCTGCCAACAATGCCCCTGTCTGCTTTGGAGTGACTAAGGTATTAGCGCAGAGGATACCCGATGCCGCAACCGCCGGCACCCCAATTCCTGGCATGGTGCTGTCCCCAACTCGGTACAACCCCCGAATCGGCGTTTGGCAACTGGGAAACATACCCTTGCCCGCCGCAATTGCCGGACCGTAAGTGCCTTGATAGCGGCGCAGATAATAGGAATGGGTGAGAGGAGTGCCGATGAGTTCTAAGACAATTCGCTCTCGAATATCAGGAATTACCTGTTCCAAAGCCCGGAATAAGGATTGCGATCGCACTTTTTTCTTCTCCTCATACCCCTCATCCCGTTGCCAACCTTCATAGGGTTCTAACGTATAGGTATGAACGACATGATGATCGGCTGGGGACAAACTGGCATCCCAAACCGATGGAATGGAAATCATGCAAGTATTTCCGGGTTCGGTAATATCCCGACTGGCATCGTGAACTACCACATGATGCCCCGTCAATTCCTCTAACCCCTCTGCCCGAATTCCTAGATGCAGGTGCATGAAACTATCAACGGCGGGGGTTTCTAAAGACTGTTTTCGGTAAGATGGGGGCAAGTCTTCTGGGCGCAATAGCTTACTATAGGTATCCCAAATCGTGGCATTAGAGATAATCACGGGTGCTTTGAGAACCTCTCCCCGTTGCAACCGCACGCCAACCGATTTATTACCTTCCACTAAAATTTGCTCAACATGGGCATTGAGGCGTAACTCACCCCCCCAGCGTTTCAACCCCCGCACTAAAGCATCGACAATTGCACCACTACCCCCAATTGGATATTCCACACCCGCACGGGAACGTTCCCCCAACATGAATGCCACCTCTGGGGCAATAGTACCGTGTGCTTTGAGTCCAGATAGAAGAAAGCATTCTAAGTCAATTAACCGCCGCACCCAAGGATCGGACACCGTTTCATCCATCACTTGACCAACGGAACTCTGGATAAGTCCCAGTTGGGGCAGTAATTTGAATAAGGAGGGAAGATAGTGTCTGAATAAGACGGGAATCAACTGCCAATCAGTTCTCAGGGCGATGGTTGGAATGTCTCGCAATCCTTCGTAGAGAGATAGCAGGCGTTTTTCAAATTCTGCCAGTTCCTTTGCGCCTTGGGGTGTCACCTGCGCCACCGCTTGCCGATAGCGTTCGGCATCACTATAAACGGGGAACGTGCCTTCGGGAAAGTGGTAATGTCCGAGAGGGTCATAAGGAACCGCTTGCAACGATTCTCCCAAAACGTCTAGCACTTGTCGCAAGGGGTTGAGACTGGGGCGTTGGTTGCTCAACCCGCAGTAAAATGAGGGACCAGAATCGAATTCAAATCCCCGTCTTTGAAAACTATGAGCGGCACCACCGGGAATGGCGTGACTTTCGCACACTAGCACCCGCTTCCCGTAACGGGCTAGTAAGGCAGCAGCCGTTAACCCGCCAATTCCGCTACCAATGACAATAATATCTAGGCTCATTACCCAGCTATTCTCAATTTCATTAAGCCTAATTGTACCTCCCTCATCCTTCAAGTCGGAAGACTCGGAAAGTTCCGTGGAAACAACTCCCGAACTTAAGTTTGAACTATTGGAGTAGGACCCAACCAGTTTTGTAAAATAGTGTATTTTACGACCTTCCTGATCAAGAAGGAGTAAAAGGCTCATTGGTGACAGCAACTTTAGAGTCAGTGAGGTACATTCATCTATAGCGTTTCTCTACCGGGTGAGGTACACCCTGATGAAAGCAGGAAGTAGGGAGTAGGGAGTAGGACTGTACCTCATGTCAGAGAGAACCGCTATATCTATGCTCTGGCTACTCAAAAAAAATCTGTGTTTACCCTTAAAGACGCATTCTTTGCCTTAGTTCTCATCGCCCTATTAATTCTTGTCGGACGATTCATTAAACAAAAAGTTTTCTGGCTGCAAAAGTTATATTTACCCGAATCAATTGTAGCGGGTGTTGTAGCACTCTTGCTGGGTCCAGAAGTTTTAGGAGCAATTGTCACCAGTATTTTTGGCTCAGATACTCTCCTCTCAAACGGAGTATTTTCTGAGCCGATCCGCTTGGTTTGGTCACAAGCTCCTGGAGTTTTTATTAACGTCGTGTTTGCCGCCCTATTTTTAGGAGAATCCATTCCTAGTCTCCGAGAGATTTGGCAAAAAGCAGCACCACAAGTTGTCTTTGGTCAAACCTTGGCTTGGGGTCAGTATGTCACGGGAATTTTGGTAACAATGCTCGTATTGACCCCCTTCTTTGGACTCAATCCAATTGCTGGATCGTTGATTGAAATCGCCTTTGAAGGCGGACATGGAACAGCAGGTGGCATGGCGAAAACGTTCGTAAAATTGGGATTTGAAGAGGGAGCAGATTTAGCGCTGGGGTTAGCAACAGTTGGAATTGTTTCTGCCATTATCATTGGTACAATACTGGCAAACTGGGGTAGAAAAAAAGGATACATTCCGACTGTTAATCAAGAGGCTGAAGAACCCGATGAACTCCCAGAACTCCATTCCCAGGAAAGTCCTCACGTCAGACGGCGCAGATCTCGGCTGATGCGTGACCTTTTAATTGACCCATTATCTCTTAACTTGGGTTTTGTCGGAATTGCGATTGTTTTGGGATGGCTGATTCTTGAAGTCCTTACTCAAATTGAGGCGCTAACTTGGGGGAAAACTGGCTTTCAATTAATGATTTATGTGCCGCTATTTCCCATGGCTTTAATTGGTGGCATCCTCTTGCAGTTGGTGATGGAACGCAGAGGACTGAGTCCTCTGATTATTGAACCGTTGATGAAGAATATTGCCGGTGTGGCACTGGATGTGGTGATTGTTGCAGCCTTAGCCTCTATTTCCTTATCAGTACTGGGGAGTAATCTTGCACCTTTCTTGATTCTCAGTGTTGTCGGTATCACCTGGAATGTTCTGGCATTCATCTATTTGGCACCGCGTCTGATTCCTAGCTATTGGTTTGAAAGGGGAATTGGGGATATGGGCCAGTCTATGGGGGTAACAGCAACAGGCATTTTACTGCTACGCATGGTTGATCCAGATAACCGCTCTGGAGCCTTTGAAAGTTTTGCCTATAAACAACTGTTTTTCGAGCCAATTGTTGGAGGGGGTTTGTTTACCGCAGCAGCCCCTGCTTTATTAGCAAAGTTTGGCTCGGTGACTGTACTTTTAATCACGGGGGGACTGTTAGCCTTTTGGCTAGTAATGGGGTTTTTCGTCCTCAAACCGACATGGAATGGGAATCAAAATCAATGACCCATGACTCCCTATGCTTAACTTAAATCAACTGAGTATCAAGACTAGGTTATAAATTTTACTGCACTATAGTGTTTACCGTTGAGATGTAAACACTATACCGCTCAGGGGATTTCAGATTCCCTGAGAGCTTCCTAGAAGTAATCGTCACAGAGAATTATTTCTATCTATCGCCGTCTATCTTGCAACTTGCGATAAACCTCCCGGACATCAACTTGGTGATGCGCCAACGCTACCAACGTGTGATAAAACAAATCTGCTACCTCAGACGCGATCGCATCCTTATCATCATCCTTACACGCCATCACCACCTCAGCCGCTTCTTCCCCAATCTTCTTGAGAATCTTATTATCCCCACCGTTAAATAACTTGCAAGTATATGATCCTTCAACAGGATTATCCCGGCGATCGCAAATAACTTCAAACACCTGAGATAAAGTATCCGCTGGCGGTGCTGCCTTTTGCCCCTCAACCTTGTGGAAGCAACTGCGTTCCCCCAGATGGCAGGCAATATCCCCCACCTGCTCTACGCTAATCAGTAGGGTATCACTGTCACAGTCATAGCGGAGCGATCGCACCTTCTGCAAATGTCCAGAGGTTGCCCCTTTGTGCCATAATTCTTGACGAGAACGACTCCAAAACCAGGTTTCTCCGGTTTCTAAAGTTTTCTGCAACGATTCCCGATTCATCCAAGCCATCATCAACACTGTACCATCCAGATAATCCTGGATAATGGCAGGAACGAGTCCCTGATCGTTATAACAGATTTTCTCAACAGGAATCGCTTGGCTGGAAACAGAGGATGCAGTCGATGACATAGTAGAGTAACTTAGCGAACGATAATAAATAACTTAGCAGTTGTCGGTTCTATCGTGGTCACTGATATTCAACCGATACGAAGTGATACCAAGTTGCCGATTAATGGCGTAATGAGAGAAATTTCCTACTCCCTACTCCCCTTCTCCACGTTACGGCTTAGAACGCAACTTAGTATTAGATAGACCCTTGTTGATCACCCCAACGGGATTAAACTTGTGCTAAGAAAGGAGTCGATTTAATAGTAGTAGCTGAGAGTCGCCAATAATGAAGAGACAAGCCCAACTCTATTTATTCTATTGTACATTATTCTCTGCATTAAGTATTACATCAACCGCGACCCAAGCACAAGAATTAAACAATAACACCTTAACCCAACTCGGATCAGCATCGGATTTAAGAATTACCCCCCGAATAGGAGTGGGTTACAACACCTCAGGTGCTGGCTACGACGGCTTTACCCGTTTCGAGGGCTTTGTTCCTCTCCTACAAACTCCTGGTAGTACTTTAACATTCCTACAGGGACAATTGCTGCTCGATAACGCCTCCCACTTGGGCGGGAGTATTATGTTAGGACATCGTTTTTACAACCTAGATGCTAACCGAATTTTTGGTGGGTATCTGGCGTATGATAATCGTAATACGGGTAAAACTACCTTTCATCAATTGGGTATCGGCGTGGAAAGTGTCGGTACAATTTGGGATTTTCGTCTGAATGGTTATATCCCGATTGGAGATACTCGCCAAGTTGTTGAAGAAAGAATTTTTGATACGGGGTTACAACTAACAAACCTTTTCTTCCAAGATCATTTTTTAGTGCAACAAGCCCAACGAGAACGTCAGGAAGTGCGTTACTTAGAAGCGGCAATGGCTGGGGTTGACGTAGAAGCCGGGGCGAGACTGGCTCAATGGGGTACGGATGGGGAGTTGCGGGCTTATGGAGGGCTTTACTATTATGACGCAGCGGGTACAGAGGGTAGTTTAGGTTGGCGAGTGCGACTGGATATTCGTCCCACCAATAGTCTGAATTTTGGTTTAGCGTTTCAAGAGGATGAATTGTTTGGAACCAATGTTTTATTTAGTGTGGGAGCTACCCTTGGAGGGAGGCGTTACTCTGAGGAAAGTGACTCAAATTCTGTCTGGGCGCGAATGGACGAATCGGTCATGCGTACAGCTACCATTACCGTAGATGGGCAAACAGAATTCGAGGAAACCTTTCAAGAACCAACAACAATCCGGGCAACGAATCCTTTAACAGGTAAACCCTACTTTTTCCAGCAGGTAAACCTCCAAAGTACTGGGGGGAATGGAACAGCAGAAAATCCTTTTGGCACGATTGCAGCCGCGCTGAATGAAGCACAAACAGATCATATTGTTTATGTGCAAGGAACAACTGCTCCTGAAATTCCTGGTTTCACCATTCCTGATGGTGTATCGGTTTTGTCTACAGCACCCGTACAAGAGATTGATACCGTAACATTTGGTCGAGTCTCGTTACCGCAGTCTGGGAGTGGTACGATTCCCAGTGTCAGGGGTACGGTAAACATGGGTAATGATACGGTTCTATCTGGGTTTTCTATTACCAGTGATAATAGCTCTGGTATTCGGGCAACAAATATCAGTAATGCCGAGATTCGAGAGAGTCAAGTTACCACAGCCGCAACGGGAATAGCTGGCATTTTCATTGAAAATTCTACAGGAACTATTCTGCTTTCAGAGGTTGAGATTAATAGCACGGCAGGAGCTGTTATCGAAGCAAATACTATTAATACGCTTGAGGTAAAAAATAGCACTTTAACCAGCAGTAATTCTGACACCAATGGCATCACATTTGATGGAGTTAGCGGCGCAGTTAATATCAGCGATAGCGCCATTACAGTGACGAATCCCATTGAACAGGGTATTGCGGTGGCAAACGTCAGTGGTGAAATTAATATTGCTGCGAATGAAGGGAGTCAAATTACCACAGGTTTGGCGGGAACCTCTGGTATATCTGTGCAAGATACGACGGGTTCTGTTCGGCTTTCGGGATTTGATATTACCAGCACAGTGGGAGCCGTTATCGAGGGGAATACGATTAATAATCTTGAGATTAGCAATAGCAGCCTCACTAGCATCAATTCCAATAAAAGCGGACTAAATTTTAATGAAGTTAATGGCGTAGTTACAATTAGTGATAGCACCATTACCGTGACAAATCCCAATCAAAATGGCATTGCAGCAACAAATATTAGTGGTACGCTCAATATTACGGCGAATGAAGGGAGTCAGATTACCACAGCTTCAGATGGAGTTGCCGGAATTTTGGTGGAAAACTCTACAGGTGCTGTGGCGCTTTCGGGATTGGAGATTAGTAGTACTGGGGGTTCTGCGTTTCAGGGAAACCAGGTAAATAATGTTGCGATCGCTAATAGTACCCTTACTAGTTCCAATTCAACCACAGGTGGCATTTCTCTTCAGGGGGTAGCGGGTACAGTCGAGATTACCGATAGTACGATTACTATTACTGATCCAGTTAATAATACCAATGGTATCTCACTTAGCGATGTCATGGGAACTGTGACGATCGCCGCGAATCAAGGCAGTGAAATCACTGCGCCAAATTTCGGGATTGAACTTACCAATTCACCAACGGGAGTGTTTGATATTTCTGGATTAACAATTACGGATTCCCAAGACAGCGGGATTTTTGGGCAAAACTTGGGCGGTGTGACGTTTCAGGGAAATACGATTCGTCAGGCAACCAATCAAGGTATAGCTTTGAATAACGTTGATGGGACAGTTGCGATCGCAGGTAATACAATTACTAATACGGGTTCTGATCGGACAATTCAGCTACCCAATGGCGATACTATGTCTACTGGACAAGGCATCGCTTTTGCCAACACAACTGGACAAGTTGACCTGACTATTTCGGATAATAATCAAATTAGCGATAATTTTAATGATGCCATTCTCCTGAGTTTTAGTGGAGATGCTGTTGCTAGCAATGTCACAATTGCTGGAAATACGCTGGAGAACAATGGCGGGACTTCACCAGTTCGGGGTGATGGTATTGCTATTGCTCTAGATAATAATGCGATTGTCGATAATTTAATGATATCAGATAATAAGCTTCAGGGGAATGGAGACGAGGGGATTGACATTCGCCTTGGCTCCTTTGGTATTAGTAATGCTCGACTGAAAAATGGTATTATCAGTAACAACATTATCGAAGATAATAATCAAATTGGTATTAACATTTTGACGGCTAACGGTGCCACTCAACAGTTAACTATTACACAGAACATCATCAACAATAGTGGTCAAGAAGGCATTAATATATTAGCGGCTGAAAGTGCCAATCAAAAATTAACGATTAGTGAAAATGAAATTAACGACAGCCGTGGTCAAAGTATTTTTATCCAAACTCTTGTTAATAGCCAGACAGTTGCCGATATCCAGGGGAATACTTTATCAAACAGTGGCAGTGGTATTGTTGATTTTAGAGCAAATTCTATCGCCCCTAACAGCACATTCTGCTTAAATTTGAAAGATAATACCAGTCTGCCTAACGTCTTCAACATCAATTATGAACTTAATAATTTTGGTGCAACATTTTTGGTTGTCGATTTGGCAAACATTAATCTCAACAACACCCCAAACGGTTCTGTTACCTTTCCAGCCGCTCCTTTAGGCAATCTGACAACGCTGACAGCTTGTCCTTAAGGGGATACGCAAGTATCCTTAGAGAAATAATTTATGGTAAAAAAAGCCATAACTTACTGGGCAATAACGACAGACCCAGAAATGATGCCGGAGAATTCTAGTTCTTTCGTAATGACCAATCTTCAATGGAATTTGAAGAAGATTTTAGGGTTCTTCCGTACTTAGTGTGCTAATTTAATCTGAAATTTCCTTGAAAGCTTTCTGGATGCGATTGCGAAAATTCTGGTTCTTCCGTACTTAGAGCCTATCCGCAAAATCCGTTACGCTGTAAAAAGTGTCGTGTAACTCACCTCTTGCACCATTGTCAGTAAACCCGAAAATCCGCCCGGAGTCCAAACTCCAGGCTAATAGCTCAAGTCCATTGAAATGGACTGAAAGTCTTGTAGAGTCAGTATTTAGTCCTCATAGCGAGGACTTTATCTACGAGACAGTGGTTTAAAGCACTGGCGGTTAGTGAGACTGGTACAAGATCTGAAATGTAACTGACATCTTGCACCTTTGTCGATAAGCCCGAAAATCCGCCCGGAGTTCAAACTCCAGGCTAATAGCTCAAGTCCATTGAAATGGACTGAAAGTCTTGTAGAGTCAGTATTTAGTCCTCATAGCGAGAACTTTATCTACGAGCTAGTGGTTTAAACCACTGGCGGGTTGTTGCGACTGGTGCAAGTTATCAGGTGGGCAGTCGTAATATGCAGAACTTCGATTTACTGAAAGCGTTGGGTCAGGTGGATAAGCCGATACTGCTAAAGCGGGGACTCTCGGCGACAATTGAAGAATTTGTGATGGCGGCAGAATATATTCTCAGCCACGGTAACTCTCAAGTGGTGCTGTGCGAACGGGGAATTCGCAGTTTCGATAGTTATACCCGTAATGTTTTGGATTTAGGGGCGGTTGTTGCCCTGAAGCAGTTGACGCATTTGCCTGTAATTGTAGACCCTTCTCATGCGGTTGGGAAGCGGGAATTAGTGGCACCTTTAGCAAAAGCGGCAGTGGCGTCGGGTGCAGATGGATTGATGATTGAATGTCACCCGGAACCGGAAAAATCGGTTTCAGATGCGCGTCAGGCACTGTCGTTGGCAGATATGGTGCAGTTGGTTCACAGCTTACAACCTATAGCCGCCGCAGTGGGACGGCAGATTGGGGAAACAGAAACTTTGCCTGAATTAGCGATCGCATCCTGATACGAGTTGGAGAGGCAATCAAACCGTTGGCTCTCCATATCCTGATTACTACCCTAATTCTGGGTAGCGGTGGATCGCTGACTAAAAGATTATCGAGTGGGTTTCGGAGCAGCAACAAACCATTAATAGGAAAAACCGGAGAGTGACAGAAGAGGGATAAACCTCAACTCTATCTCTACGTTATCCCGAATTTTTTTAGTGCAGCTTCTGCGGCACGTTTCTCAGCATCTTGTTTGCGGCGTCCCTTACCTTTTCCATAAGGTTCGCCATTCACCCGCACTTCAGCAGTAAATTCTTTAGCATGATCCAGACCCGACTCATCAATAATAAAATATTCAGGGTTTTTGCCAGATTTTGCCAACGCCCACTGCTGAAACCGTCCCTTAGAGTCTACTAAATTTTTGGGGGCGGTATCGGATTGCCCAAAAACAATACTGTCAGCTACATCTCGGAAAAGTGGGTGGACAAACTGGCGAACGGCTTCAATCCCGGATTCCATAAAATAGGCGGCAATATAGGCTTCAAAGGTATCACTAAGTAAGGATGGATTTTGCTGCCCTCCCTCTTTAATTGCACCTTTACCCAGCCGCATTAAGTCACCGATGCCTAGCTGCGTAGCAAATTTAGAAAGTTGCTTTTCGTCTACCAAATTAGAACGCAGGCGAGTCAGTTGTGCTTCACTCATATCGGGGTAACGCTTATAGAGAAGTTCACCGACTACGAAACCGAGTACAGCATCACCGAGGAATTCTAATCTCTCGTTATCTTCCCCTGCGTCAGGGTTTTCGTTGACGTAGGAACGGTGAGTGAGGGCATTCAGCCGGAGTTTTTGATCTTGGATGTGTGGAAGTTCAGACATTTGTTTTTACTGATTAGGGAAGTGAACTAATTGAAAGGAAAGCTTATAAAAGCAAGCTCAGTAGCTTACTTATAAGCACTACTCCTGCTTGTGAAGGAGAGTAGGATGATTAGTTTATTCTCAGGTTTTGGAAAATATACAACCCACATTCCGCACTTCAATATGTAGTATAACTGAAGTATGAGGGGCGATCGCTAAACGATCCAAATAATCAAGTAAAAGTACTCAGTTGACTAAGAGTTCGCGTCAGATTGACGCGAACTCGTTCT
>NZ_JADEWY010000120.1 GCF_015207375.1 Coleofasciculus sp. LEGE 07092
CCCCCGCTCCCCTGCAACCTCCACTGCACTTTGGGGAAGCACAACTTTGGGCTGAGTAACAGAGTCAAATCTGACTCGGGCTAGAAGTCCACTACTTATTCGTCCGTTGCTGTTGGGAATAGTGACTTCTATTGGCACTTGAGACGCCTGTGGATCAGCCGCTGGGGAAATTCGGGAAACTTCTCCCCTAAAAGAATCTTTAGAAAAAGCATCCAAGCGCACCGTAACGGGTTGTCCGACTTGGATATTTGCCAGTTCTAACTCAGAGACGCGGACTTGTACTTTTACGCGACTGAAATCACCCAGCTTCAGCACTTCACTCCCTGGCGTTACCAAGTTTCCCGGTTCACTAACCCGTTCCAAAACTACACCATTTATTGGGGAAGCCAGTAAAGCGTAAGACTGGCGCTCTCGGTTTTGAGCTACGATAGCTTGTTGTGCCTTCACTCGACCTTCAGCCGCAGCAACTGCCTGTTCTTCGGTGCGAATCTGTTGGAGAGCAGCTTGGAGTGTTTGTTGAGCGGTGGCGGCAGCAGTCTGGGATAGTTCTGCTTCTTGCTTAGAAATAGCCCCTTCTTTTGCCAGCATTTGTAGCCGTGCGGTGTCTGCTTTTGCCTGCTGGAGTTGTAACCGCGCTTGTTCGGCTTGTGCCTTGGCATTACCCACCTGAGTGCGGGCGCGTGCCACTTCTGACTGTAGGGCGGTTAGTTCGGCTTGTGCCTCACTGACGGCAGTTAGCAATAGGGTGTCATCTAATTGTGCTAATATCTGCCCTTGCTTGACAGTATCACCGATATCGACATTCAGGTTCAGCAATCGCCCCTCTGCTTGGGAACGGAGGGAGATTTCCCGCATGGGGAGGGTACGACCGGTGAACTCTAGGGGTTCTTGAAGCTGTCCGGTTTTGGCAATCGCTACATTAACCGCCGTAGTACCTTGTCCCCGTTCCGAACCCGAAGGATTGGGTTGAGCGTCGGCTTCCGTTTTGGAAAATAGATCGCATCCCGTTAAAAAAGGAAAGAATAATACCAAATAGAGCGGTACAACCAGGTAATATAGAACTTTTTTAGGTTGTCCTGAAGTGAAGTGTCTCTTGTGAGAGTGAGGAGGTGATGCCTTAAGGATTGGCTTTTGTGTCTGAATTTGAGCGGCAATAGCAGTAGATTGAGGGGTCGAATGCACGCTTTTGGCTCCAATCAGGACAAGAGGTTGATAATTCAGTCGAGGGGAGAAAAAATGATGGGTAGGTTAGGGTCGGTTTATTCTTAATAATATTTAAATTATAATCGTCAAACTATCCAAAAGTTGGATAGTCACTCGGTTTCAGAAGACAAAAACTTCTTGTCTGGGGATGAGGAAGATTCACATCTTACCCAAAACGGTACTCTCCTCCATCTCCCTATTGAGGCATACCGATGGCTGCAAAAATAGCTTCTACGTCTCTCTATCGATATAGGGTGAGTTGATTCTATCCCTTGCACTACGAATTCTGTGCTGGTAAGTAGGAGGAATGATCACTTTACTAGGATGAGATGCACCCTCTTTCCCCATCCTCTACAAGCATTCCTTCGCTATTTCTCTTTTCATCCTGCCGTACAGGTGACACTTGCTAGAAGGATGGGCTTTTCCCGCAACAGGTTTAGGGAAATCGTGAACAAAGTCAGGGTTAGGAATGAGTCAGGAGCCGAACATAGCGACAAAATCAGCAATAGAACCTGAAATTTACGGAATTTGTGGCAAATAATCAATAGTGGGCGTCTACTTTATCAGTATTCAACCTCATTCAGGGCGTTAACCCTTTAAACTAGAAGCCAGGATTGGGCGCAATAGGTATAAGTAGTATAAGTAAGAGTAAAATTCCAACTACCAACAAACATAGAATACCCGCTACCCCAGCTAGGGGATTTTCCTTCCAGCCTGTTATCCAGGTTGGACATTTTCCGGTATAAGAAATGAGTTTAGCGTCCTGCAAACAAGTTAAGCTCCAAATCCAACTTGCATGCAATCCCCATGATAAACCCAGGCTACCGTTATCTACCCAACGGGCTAGCACCAATACCATTCCCATCAGCCACAGTCCCGGTAGCTGAGGTAGCGTATCTTGTCGCTCCCAAATCAGATGCAATAAAGCAAAGAGTGTGCTAGAGATTGCTGCGGCTATCCAGGGGGAATAGTCTTGCTGAAGTTGATTGACTAAGACGCCGCGAAAGACTAATTCTTCTACGATTCCAATCCACAGCCCTAATACTAAAATAGGCAGCCATATCGTTGCTAAACGGTGCCAATTTGCCCCTTGCCATTCAATCCACCCAAGTATCCATTCTCCAACAAATATAAGTATCAAACTTGTCAATCCCAGTCCCCATCCTAAGCCCAAGGATTTTAAAAGTGTTAACTGACTGTCTAAACCGTAATCTGAAAACGATACCCCATCGACCTGAGTAGCCCCCCAGACAATCAGGGGGGCAATCAGGTACAGCACCGCTAGTAACGGCAACTTTTGCTCAGTTGTCAGAGGCTGAGAAGGACGCCATTTTAGCAGTACTGCCATGGGAATTGCCAGTGGTAGCCACAAAGCAGCCCAAGTGATGAAAAACACCGCTACTTTCAAAAGTGCAGTTGCACTCATCAGTGACAGCAAGCACTGATTTGCTGCCTGCTCAAAGATAACCATTGGCGGGTTCGCAAATTTGTGAGGAGCGACCGAATTGAAATACTGCCAAGGATGGATTAAAGAGACAACCCATCCTCAATCTGGCTTTAAGTTATACACCTACAGCTTCCAAAATTGGCTCTTCAGAGCTTCTTGTGCCATCATCGCCATCCACCTGTTTGAGGTGAATGTGCTTGTAGCCCAGCTTAATTTCAAATTCATCACCAGGCTTTAATCCCATTGCTTGAGTGTAGGTTGCACCAATTACAATTTGACCATTTTTATGGACACTCACGCGATAGGTTGGCTCTCGTCCGCGACCATCTTTTGCTCCCTCTGGATCGAGGGGTACACCTTTAGCACCTAGTACCGCGTCATAGAAGTCTGTTAAGTTGACGCGGGTCTGACCATTTTTAGTTTCAGTGTAATAGCCACAGCGTTTTGCTGTTTCTCGCCGGGGTAAGTGTGCTAGCTCTTTTACTTTTTGAAGCAGCGCTTTTCCGGTCAGTGGAGTAGCTGGGATCTCTGTCATAATCTCACGAGATATCCTGTAAATTTCAGGATGGTAAACGTCAAAGTCTGCCAAGCATATTTGGCTATATAAAAAATATATCGTTAAATCTCTCTACTTTGACAAGTATTTTTGCGAGTTTGTTGAAATCTTCATTTGAGCAAGGACAAATTTTAGGAGGAGTCGAGAGTAAGGTTGTATACGTTAAGATTTTAACTGTGGCAGCAATCGGCTTTCCGAAAATCATCGTTAAATTATACGGGGATGAGCCATGAATAGCGATAAAGTCGTGGGGATTGTCGGTTTGTCCCTTATCCTGTTTTCATGCAGGTGTTAGGTTTTCAAGAGTTCGTTACTATGCAAGTTGCTTTTAAAATCATTCGACAGACTCAAAAGGCTTCCCCCACTATCCAGACTTATAAGCTGGATGTGCAAGAAGGAAACACGATTCTAGAATGCCTGAATCGGATTAAGTGGGAACAGGATGGTACTCTTGCTTTTCGCAAAAATTGTCGTAACACAATTTGCGGTAGCTGTGCGATGCGGATTAACGGTCGCTCTGCCCTAGCTTGTAAGGAAAATGTTGGTAGCGAACTAGGGAAGCTGCCCCAGTCTGAAGACTGCAAAATTCCTGAAATTACCATCGCTCCTCTTGGGAATCTGCCAGTCGTTAAAGATTTAATTGTAGATATGCGCAGCTTTTGGGATAGCTTAGAAGCTGTCGATCCCTACGTGAGCACGGCGGGTCGGGCAATTCCGGAACGAGAGTTTTTGCAGAGTCCCGAAGAGCGATCGCGTTTGGATCAAAATGGTAACTGTATTATGTGCGGTGCTTGTTTCTCTGAATGCAATGCCCGCGAAGTCAACCCCGATTTTGTCGGACCCCACGCCCTCGCTAAAGCCCAACGCTTAGTCGCAGATTCTCGTGATACTGCCCTTGAAACTCGTGTCGAAAAATACAACGAAGGTACAAAAGGCGTTTGGGGTTGCACTCGCTGTTTGATGTGCAATGCGGTTTGCCCCATGGATGTGGCACCGATGGATCAAATTGGTAAAATTAAACAAGAAATTCTATCTCGCAAAGACAAGCAAGAGAGTCGCTCAATCCGCCACCGTAAGGTACTTATTGAGTTAGTTAAAAAAGGTGGTTGGGTTGACGAGCGTCAGTTTGGCGTGCAGGTGGTTGCCAACTTCTTCCGAGATATTCAAGGAATGCTAAGTTTAGCACCCTTGGGATTACGGATGATGGGTCGGGGTAAATTTCCCTTGGGATTCGATAAATCTGAAGGAACATCCCAAGTGCGATCGCTCATTGAATCCGTGCAAAGGTTGGAATCTAAGAAGTCTGAAAAGGATATTCCAAAATGAGTTCTGAAACACCAGTTTCTGAGACTATTTCTCAGCAGTCTACTAACCCACCCGAACCCGCCTTTGGTTGGACGCCCTACGCCGAGCAAATTAATGGACGGTTTGCCATGATTGGTTTTATCGGTTTGTTGGTGTTGGAATTGCTGACGGGTCAGGGTTTGTTACATTGGCTGGGTTTGCTTTAATCATTGGTCATTAGACCTCTAGGAAAAATGCACCAGACCCCTCCCCTTACTAATGGGAGGAAGTCTGATTTTTCTGGCTTCCTCCCTCGTTTGTAACGTCCCCCCTTAGTAAGCAGGGCTAATTCATTGTGATGAGAGAAAATTAGGGCAGCCAGGAGTTAGGGTACACTTGCATATGTTAGCCCTAGTTGAATTGATTAGTTTCCCCTAAATTTGACCTGGTGCCGATGTCACGAGGGCGATTAGCCTTTTTGCGATCACCTAATTAACCCAAGTTGCTTGTCTATTCCATTCATACTTGCACTTCAGTTGTAATTCATCTAAAGGATAAATCGTGAAATAGTAGAAGTCTATTCCCCACTCCCCACTCCCCATTCTCACGCTTCAATAATGATCCGCAAATTCCCCCTTTTGCGAATCACCCGACAAGCGGTTGTGGTTTCCGAACGCTCGAACTCTAAATCGACTAAAGTTCCCCCAACTCGCAGATTGTGTACCGATAGGTGATTGATGGACTCTGGTAGGGATGGCTCAATAATCCGCAACTCATTGTGAGGAGCATTTGGCACCAGATTCAGCATCATGTGCAGGAGTTGAAAGATACTACCACTAGCCCAGGCTTGGGGCGAACAAGCGACGGGATACGGAACGGGTTCGTTACCGTCTGTACGTTCGTAACCGCAGAAGAGTTCCGGCGGACGATGATAGGGCTGCTGGATAGTCATATCAACCAAGCCTTGCGCCACTTCTAATGCTTGCTCAACATAGCCGTGCGATCGCAATCCCAAGGCAATTAAGGCGTTATCGTGGGGCCAAACTGAACCGATATGATAGCCCATCGGATTGTATGCTGGAGACAAACTGCTCAGGGTGCGAATTCCCCAACCGCTGAACATATCTGGGGCTAAAAGCCGTTCCGCTACACTTTGTGCCTTTTCGGGGGAGAAAATACCCAGGTGCAAGCAGTGACCAGGATTAGAGGTAATGCTATCTACAGGATTGCCTTCACCATCTAATGCCAAGGCGCAAAACTCCTCCGCTTGCAACCAAAAGTCTCGATTAAAGCGATTTTTCAGGCTTCTGGCATCCTCCTGCCACTGGTCTGCCAAATCGAGCCGCTTTTTCGTCCGAGCAAGTTCACTCAGGCGAATCTTGGCAGCATAGACATAGGCTTGCACTTCGCATAGAGTCATTGCTCCAGTTGCCAGAGTACCATCCCGCTTAACCATACAATCGCCAGAATCTTTCCAACCTTGGTTAAGCAAACCCCGCTTAGAACGGCGCTGGTAGCTGAGGTAGCCGCTCTCTTTCAGGCTGCGGTCAATCCAATCCATGGCAGCTAGAGCATTCGACCATAGCTGATCTAGAGTTTCCGTGTCGTGAGTCCAGGCATAGTATTCAGCGTAGAGCATCAACCATAGGGGGGTCGCATCTATCGTACCGTAATAAGGAGTGTGGGGAATTTCCTGGCAGCGTGCCATCTCGCCCAATCGAATCTCGTGCAGAATCTTTCCAGGTTCCTCCTCGCGCCAGTCATCCTCGACTTTGCCCTGATAGTGAGCCAGAATCTTTAAGGTAGCTCGTGCCAGCTTTGGATCGAGAACTAGAGTTTGAGACGCGGCAATAATCGAATCGCGCCCGAATAAGGTAGCAAACCAGGGAACTCCGGCTGAAATTGTTTTCCCTTTGTCCCAGGTCTGGCGCAGCAGGTAAATATCTTGCTCGGCTTGTTCGATAACTTGGTTAAAAGCCTTGCTATCTGAACGAATCTGGGTTGCCGCAGAACGCCATGCTTGCTCCTCCATGAGTCCGGCGGCTTTAGCCTGAACCAGAGTTCCGGGTGTCTCGACAGATGAGGTTGGTCGATTATTAGTCAGAGGTTGCAGTCGGTAGCCCAATTGCTGAGTCCCATGAGATTCCAGTTCCAACGACCAGACTGCGGTGTAGCCTTTGAGATAGTCGGGGCGACGATGCATGAATTGGATACGCGATTCTATTAAAGAACCGTCTAATCCCTGGTATGCCAAGGTTAATTCCTCTGAGGAGAGGTAAGGGGTGAGGGGAAAAAAGTCAGAGTCAGCAGACTCTTGAGTGGTAACGTTTGTATCTTGCTTTTTGGGTTGGACAAGGCGCAGTAGTTTTCCTTGTTGCTCTCGCTGGTAGCCTCGAATTTCAAATAAATCGACAAAATCTGCATCGAAGCTGAGGGTGAATTCAAACTTGACTGGAGTTGTGTTGTAGTTTGTGATTTGAATTTCTTCAAACAAAGCACCATTCAGAACGATGTCCCGTTGAACGCCAATAGTTTCAGCATTGATGTGGTTTTCAATTCGCGGGTTAGCGCACAACACGGAAATAGCAAAACCCTTCCCAGCATTGCTGTTGAGCAGAATGGGGGAGTGTCCTTCAATTTGTATTTCTAG
Source organism: Coleofasciculus sp. LEGE 07092 (assembly GCF_015207375.1). Taxonomy (GTDB): domain Bacteria; phylum Cyanobacteriota; class Cyanobacteriia; order Cyanobacteriales; family Coleofasciculaceae; genus LEGE-07092. Next base: position 7,141 of record NZ_JADEWY010000120.1, read on the forward strand.
CCGACTTAGAAATCGGGTATCGTGACAGAACAGCCCCATACGACCCTGACGGTCTTGTTCTAAGGAACCATTGATATTACCGAGGGTGTCGGTAATCAAAAACAAATCGTTGTCTTTGAGGGTGAGCGTCGGTTGGGGGCGTTCGCTCACAATAGAGGGCCACTCTGGAATGGGTGTTTGCTCGGCTGGAACAAAAGTTCGTCCGTATAACTCAAACGTATCGGGCATAACAATAATTATGGGTATATCGACGACATGATCATAGAATTGTAAACGGCTACAGTATATGACCCGATGAAATAAAGAAACCGAGCAGAAACCCCAAAATTGTAGAAAAGGCAACCGAACTGCCACCCAGTTCGTAAGCCTCCGGCATCATTGTACTTGCTAGCATTGCCAAAATAGCACCCCCAGAAACCGCCTGAGCGATCGCTACCACTAACTCAGAGGTGCTGTTTTTTAATGCATACCCCCCAACTGCACACAAACCACTTAGCACCACTATCCCTATCCACAACCCCAAAATCTGACTCCGACTCATGCCTGCCTGTTTCATCCCACTCGCACTCGATAATGCTTCTGGGAAATTAGAAATAAACACCGCCAACAAAAACGACCAGCCAAAATGACTCTCGCCGGCATTCATGCCAATGACTAGGGATTCGGGTATATTATCAATTAACGTGCCAATCAAAATGGCTAGGGGGGCAGAACGCTTAACCAAACCCTCAATCATCGTTGGGTCTTCCCGAAGCAACAAATCCAGTTCAACTTGGTCAATTAATTGCTGTCGCCAACGCTCTAAATTGCGTTCGACGGCTACCCGTGAATCCGTTGCCAACCGCAGTCGCTGCGCTAAGGAACGACTCAGCGCCCAAGCCATGTGAGGCGACCAACTGAGAACGCTATGGAAATGTTCCCGGTGTAATTGGTACAATTCCATCGGAGTACGGGCAACGACTGTAGCAGACCGGGGTTCTCCTGTTAAAAGTGCCATCTCGCCAAAGACTTCCCCAGGTTTCATCGTATTCAAAACTTTCCTACCTTTACGCACCTCTGCTTCACCATCAACAATCATGTAAAAGTAATCGCCAGGAGTTCCCTCCTCACACAGGATGTCTCCCGGTTGGGCGTAGACTGGTTTGAGAAAAGAAACAAGCGCTTGTTTCTCTTGCGGTGGCAGATTTTGCATCACCTCAACGTGGGCGATGCGGGCAAGTACGTCAGATATCTGTTCGTGGCGATGTTCGTACAGGTAGCGGCGACTCGATGCTGGTTTGCGTAGGAATCCGCCGTGTTGATCGATATATTGAGTCAATCCTGCAAACAAAGCACCCCCTGCCATAAATCCAACCAACAGCGGACTGAAACCACTGGCACGATAAGCAGGAATCGTGATTTCAAATGCGATCGCAGATAGCAGAGTACCACTGCCAAATGCCATAATCGCTGCCGAAAAGGAGCGGTTCGGTTGCCAAAAAACTCCCACAACAGCTCCCAATGCCAAACTAGAAGCTCCTAGTATCCCCTGGAAAAAGGCTGCCATTGACATAGGCGGCGTTCTCATGAACATTCAGTTTTATCCTATAGGAGAATGGGTGATTATCTGTAGGGTGGGGAGTCAAACCTCAAGGAGGATAAAAAAAGGATTAAAGATAAAGGAAAAAAGCAGCAAATGTAGTTTTCGATTCAATCCTTTACAGGTCTTTATTTCTTTTAAAAAAAGTTGTCAACTCAATTTGGACGTTACACTAATGACAGGTGAACGTCACGAATTTTCTTTTTACCGGATTTACAGTTCAGGTCAGAGGCGATAATGATTGAACTCCTAGCCGCACTTTCAGCCTCAGCAGCCGTGGGAATGAGGATTGCACTGCCTCTACTGGTTATTGGTTTGTTGCAAACTGACAGGCTCTGGGATGAAATCCCCCTGCTCTCTCACATTCACCCCTCAGCCTTGGTAGGTATCCTCACAACTTGGTCGCTCTTTGAGCTATTTGCTTCCAAAAAGCGTCTGGGACAAAGGGTTTTGCAAACGATTCAGTTAATCTTGAGTCCCATTGTCGGAGCCATCATGGGTATTGCCGTGGCTCAATTTACCGAAACTCCCGCTGAATTTATCTGGATAATCGGTATCGTTGGCGGCTTATTAGCCTTTGTACTCCAACTGGTACAAGTGGGCTGGTTCTTCCGCTTGCGGGGTTTGCCCCTATGGGTTGTCTTCTGTCAAGATGTATTGTGCGTTGCTTTAGTAATTTTTGCCTTTGACGCACCCCAGCAAGGCGGATTGATTGCGTTACTCTTGTTATGGCTAGCGATTCGCAGCTCTAACCAATGGCGTCGCTGGTATGTCGGTTCTCGTTATTCTCCCGTGCACCATCGCCTCCAACGTCAGATGCCTGATTGAAGGAAGCGAACCATTTTGTTATAATAAAGCCCAAATTAACGTATTTTCTAGTGGGTTAGGCGCTGCCCTATCTGGCAAGCTCTTACTCCTTAAACAATGGGAAAAGCGCCACAACCCACCTACTAAACGAAATGTCATGTATTTTGTTAGCACACCCTGGATTTTATAATCGCTAGTGTTGAATCAAATTTTAGATTAAGCCGAGTTTTCTGTATTCTTGGTCTTTAATTCAACACCTAGAATTATTGCTTTCTTCAAAAATTCGACCTATAATCGATTCCCAGACATAGGTTAATCCCTCTAGAGATAACAGGTTAGTCAGAGCAATAACGTGATCGGCAAGAGGAGTCGTTGCCGATACCACGATCAAATCCGATTCTTTATCCAGCAAGCGTTCAATTAATTCGCTTTTTTCGTCAAGGGATAAATTTTTTGCTTTTTGCCAAACGTCTTCAACCTTGCTAGATTGAGCATTCATCGACAGTAATTCACGGGGATACATTGTTTTACTTGTTGAAGTCACTGAGGGAATTATAAAAATGTTTTTACTAAAACAGTAACCGTGAATTTACGGAGACAAGACTCTTCTACGCCGATTGCCTTCAGGACATTTACGTGTTTTACTAAGATTTTTAACAAAATTCTCCTTTGCTTAAAATAAAACTTAATCTCCCTGGAATTGGGATAAGCAAATATACCGCTTGTGGAGTTCAACTCGACTGAATCGGTAAAGCGATCGCAAACTCTGTTCCCTGCCCTAATTCAGAAGTTACTTCAATAGTCCCGCGATGCTTCTCTATAATTTGATAAGAAATTGCTAATCCCATTCCCGTGCCTTTTCCAACGGGTTTAGTGGTAAAAAAGGGGTCAAATATCTTGTCTTTGATTTCTGGAGCAATACCCGAACCATTATCCCGAATCCGCACTTCAATACAATCGTTGCCTCTAGATTGGGTTTGAATAACAATCTGCTTCGATGACAGATCACAATGGGAAAGCAGTTCATCAATGGCATTACCAATGACATTCATAAAAACTTGATTGAGTTGAGCTGGATAGCACTCGATTAAAGGTAAGGTTCCATACTGTTTGATTACCTCAATTCCATGTTTAATTCGAGGATTCACGATCAACAGTGTATTGTCAATTCCGATATGAATGTCAGCTTGTTTTCGCTCTGACTCATCAAGACGAGAAAAATTTCGCAGGGATAGAATAGTTTGCTGGATGCGTTCCGCTCCGACTTGCATAGATAACAGAAGTTTAGGTAAATCTTCACTCAAAAAATCTAAGTCAATTTCTGCTATTTTGTTTTGAATCGCGGGTAGGGGCTGAGGATAGGAATTCTGGTAAAGACACAATAACTCTAAGAGATCTTGAGTATAGTCATTTGTATAGATTAAGTTGCCGTAAATAAAGTTAACCGGATTATTGATTTCATGGGCAATTCCTGCTACCATCTGACCCAGACTCGACATTTTTTCACTTTGAACCAGGTGAGCTTGGGCTTGCTTGAGTTCTCGAATTTGGGTAGCTACCCGTTGGATGAGTTGGTTGAGAGATGTGGCTAAGACACCAATTTCATCTTCGGTAGTCACAGGAGCCTGTATATCATAATTACTGTCTAGCGTCGCTTTCTTGGCTACCTGGGTTACTTCTTTGATCGGATAAACGATCGCTCGACTGGTGTAGAATGCTAAAGCTGTCGCGATCGCTATTGATAGCATCATGCTAGCGGCGATGATCCCTGCTCGCAGAACTTTAGCATCCTTAAAACGAGCATTCGCTTGCTGCTGTTGGGCTTCAGTAAACTCAATAAGTTGTTCTAAACTTCCTGAGAATTCTTGAAATTTGGGGGTGAGTTCCTGATTAATCGTTTGCAGCACCTTAGGCTCTAGTGTCTGAGTTCCATTAGATAGTGACTTTTCGGCATCAAGTTGCTTTAAAAGGGACTGAACGACTTGCTTATACAATTCGAGTTCCTGATTGCAGGTTTCTAGTAAAGCTTCAGGTGTTCCCTCAGAATTTTCTGTAAGTTGATGACTTTTTATTAAGCTAGATTCAAGTTCGTAGAGTTGATTGCTAGCGTAAACAAGACTGTTATGTAATTCGAGAATTTCTTGAGCTTTCGGTTCGCGAGTTTCAGAAGCATAAATTAGCCGTTGCTGATGCAAGTGTACTGCTAAAAAAGATTTTTCTATGTCGCTAATCCGAGCGAGTTTTTCCTGGGTAAGTTCTAGTACCTCTCTGGCTCGATCATCATAGTACTCTCCTACGATTAACCCTGAAGCTGTCCCCAGCACGGCAATACCAACCGCCAAAAAATACCCAAAACCAATTTTGGCGTGAAGATTCCAGCGATGGGTTATACGATTGAGCCAAATTTTAGGCGTTATAACCCGACTGACTTGATGTGTCTTCTGCGTACATCCGGTTGCTTTGCAAGTGCGAAGGATGTCGGTTTTGGGAAACTGCATAAGAAGAACCAACCTGATCCGGTTATTTTTTGGACGGCACGCCAACTATTAACTAGCTTTCTAACTTACAACTCCTCTATGTCAATCCTATGAATTTGCTGTGTCAAACGTTGTCTTATCATTAAAGGGGAAAGAGTGAATACGCCAGATAATTCCATTCGGGAGCATTCCAAAACAAGTAACCTTGAAAGCAGGGGAAGGAGAGTTTATACCTAAATTCTCCCCCGCTCTCTTACCTTTCTTTTTTATTCCAACACCTTCTTCCTCGCCCGTTCAGCACGCGCCTCAGCGCTCGCCATCACCTCAGACATATTTTCCAAGACTTCCCCCGGATAATTTTCTAACACGCGAGTTGAAAGAGAAATTCGACCTTTTCCTTCATCTAAATCAACAATCATCGCCTTGATGGGTTGACCTAATTCAAACACCCCACCCAGGGATTCAATGAAGCTTTGGCTGATTTGCTTGATATGAAGTAAACCACTGGTGCCTTCAAAATTCAAAAACACACCAAAGGGTTTGATACTCGCCACCGTCCCCTCGACTAACTGCCCTAACTCTAGCTGACTAAAACTCTCAGCCCGAGTCGCTTCACGCTGGGAGAAAACCAATTTGTTGCGATCGCTATCTGCTTCTAGAATAGTGACGGTGAGGTTTTGACCCACCAAGGATTCTAAGTTATTGCGATCGCTCAAGTGCGATCGCGGAATAAAGCCCCGCAACCCCTGCCAATCCACAGTAACGCCGCCCTTATTCACACCAAAGACTCGCACCTGTAAGGATTTCCCACTGTCCTGTATGTCTTTCAGTTCGTCCCAAATCCGTTTCACTTCTAACTGACGCCGCGAAACCGTAACTTGACCTTCTGCATCCTGTTCTCGAATAATCAGGAAATCGAGTTCCTCATTCAGAGGCAGTAGCTCAGACCAATCCCCGCTTGATTTCACCGATACTTCCGAGTTCGGAATGTAAGCCAGAGACTTACCGCCAATATCCACATACGCGCCATCGGCTTCGTAGTTGTAAACCTTTCCTCGTACCACCTGCCCCTTTTTAAACCCGTAATCCTGGTCTTCTAGGGCTTTGGCAAAATCCTCCATTGAAAAGGAGGAATTGCTAGTTTGAGAACGAGTCGATTTTGAATCCATGAGAATTTATTGCCTAAAAAATGATTGAAGTCCCTGCCCTCAGTCATTAATAAATACAACTCACTAATGACTAATGAACCCTGACTACAGTTCCTGCTTGAATAACTTTTTCACTTGCTCCCAGGCATCGTTTGCCGCTGTCGGATTGTAGCTAGCCCGTTGGTCGCAAAAGAAACCGTGATCAGCTCCCTCGTAACGGAAGATTCGGTGCAAAACTTGGTGCTGGTTGAGTTCTGCTTCAATCTGCTCTACCTCTTGAGTGGGGATGCTGGCGTCTTCCATGCCAAAGAAGAGGTAAATTGTACCCTGAATATCTTGGGTGCGAGTGATAGTCGGTTTGCCACCACCAGGGGTCATCGTCGCAATGCCAGCACCGTAGAACGACGCTGTGGCTTTAATCTCCGGCAGGGTAGCTGCCAGATAAGCAACGTGCCCGCCAAAACAAAAGCCAATACAACCAATGGCGTCAGCCTGCGTGGATGTTTGGGCAACCAGGTAATTAATTGCCGATTGAATGTCCCTGAGCAATTCATCCGCCTGGGTTTTTGCCTTGTAGTCCTTACCAATTTTCACGTCTTCGGCACTGTACCCCGTTTCAAAACCGGGAGCTTGACGTTGGTAGAGAGCAGGAGCAATTGCCACGTATCCTTCTTCAGCGAACCGTCGCGTCACATCACGGATGTGGTCGTTCACGCCGAAAATTTCTTGTAACACTACGATTGCTGGGCGAGAACTCTCACCCACAGGCATCGCTAGGTAAGCATCAATATTAAGGGTTCCATTGGTAATCTTGACCCACTTAGCTTGAATTTCTTGATCGGTCATAGTTAACGTTTGCTGATGTTCGGGATTCTGTTGCAGTCAATACTGCTCAAAAATCTAGGCATTTTAAGCATTGGTCACTCAGAAAAGCTTGACCTAATTTTAACGCTAATCTCATTTAAAATTCTATTTTTATCCAATGAAAATAGGAACATTAGAAGCCGCTATAAACTAATTTTACTAAGTTTGAGTAATTTGAGTTGACTATTCTTGAATAAAAACTAAAGCTTTAACCTAAAGCTAGACTTGTTCTGTAAATCCAGTACTAAAGGCAGAGACGATCCCCCTCTAGGGGAGAAAATGCCAGACCAAGTATAAAAAGATTACTATTGATATAAATCACATCGCTATACCTTAACTTTATCTTATGATGTTTTTTCAGAGAGCGGCGGTTCCCGGAATCATTTTTCCCACCTGCCCAATGTTCTTACTTTCTCGCTCCTCTGCCAAGGTTCCAGCGAGTGCTTTGGAGACTATATAATGGTTCAGTATCGTATTCAGACAGACAGCGAAATTCCAGCATCGAAGCAGTTATTTGACCAAATTCAGTTTGCGATCGCATCCCGACAATATCCCCCCGGACACAAATTACCCAGCACCCGCCAGTTGGCGATGGAAACGGGTTTGCACCGCAACACAATCAGCAAAGTCTACCGCCAGCTCGAAGAAACGGGACTAGTAGAATCTCAGGCAGGTTCAGGCATCTACGTCAAAGCACAGGGTCATGAAGGCGGCACTCAGCGCCAGTCTCCCATTCTAAAGCAGTATCCTGATGCCTACAAAGTTGTGCAACAGAGTCTTGATGAACTACTCGGACAGGGGTGTTCTCTCAACGAAGCAAGAGAACTGTTTTTGGCAGAAATTGACTGGCGGTTACGTTGTAGTGCGCGGGTACTGGTTACGGTAGAATCGCGAGATATGGGTGCCGGAGAGTTGATGGTGCAAGAACTAGAAGCCGCTCTGGGCATTCCCGTGCAGTTGGTTCCCCTAGAAAAACTGGCTCAAGCCCTCGAACTTACCAATTCTGGCACAGTAGTAACCAGCCGCTATTTTATCCAACACGCTGAAGCCATCGCCGCCCCCAAGTCAGTGCGGGTGATTCCTGTCGATATCCACGACTACGCTGAAGAAATCGCATTGATTAAAAGCTTGCCCGAAGGCAATTCCTTGGGGATAGTCAGTCTCAGTGATGGTATCTTGCAGATCGTTGAAGTGATTATCCACAGTCTGCGTGGTGATGAGTTGCTCGTTATGACCGCTCAAGTTAGTGATAAATACAAACTCAATGCCCTCGTGCGCAGTGCGCGGACGATTATTAGTGATCAAGCCAGTTATCAAACCACTAAAGACGCAATCTTAGACGCCAGAGATGACTTGATTCGTGCCCCCAAGCTAGTGTGCAGCGAAAATTATATTGGCACAAAGTCGATTAATTTACTCAAACGGGAATTGGGTTTGGGTTGATTGAGCTGATGACACAACTACAGCCTGTTCATGCCTACTTAGCTGACGAATGGTTGAAGCAGGGAATTGAATATGCTCGATTAGGACGCTGGGAAAAGGCACTCCGTAGTTTTAACCAAGCTACCAAATTTCAACCCGACTCCTACGAAGCTTGGTTCAATCGGGGCAATATCCTGTTTAAATTAGAACGCTGGCAAGAAGCCCTAGCGAACTACGACAAAGCGATTCAGTTGCAACCGGACTCCTACGAAGTTTGGTACAACCGGGGCAATATCCTATTTAAACTAGAACAGTGGGAAGAAGCCCTCGCTAGTTACAACCATGCCATCCAACTCCAACCCGATTTCTATCTGGCTTGGGGAAATCGGGGCAGTACCCTGTATAACTTAGGACACTTTGCCGAAACAATCGCAAGCTGCGATCAAGCCACAACCTACAAACCTGACTATTGCGAGGCTTGGTACATTCGGGGTTTGGCGTTGGTAAATTTGGGACGCTCTGAAGAGGCAATCACTAGTTTTGAGCGAGTTCTGCAAATCCAACCTCACTACTACCCAGCCTGTCTCAATCGAGGCTTACTGGTTTTTCAATTAGAACGCTTTGACGCTGCATTCACTAGCTTTGATCAAGCCACCCGACTCCAACCCGACTCCTGGGAAGCCTGGTTCAACCGGGGCAATGCGCTGTTTAAATTGGGACGCCTTAAAGAAGCCGTTGCGAGTTATGACCGAGCCACAGAGTTTAAATTAGATTACCACGAAGCCTGGAATAACCGAGGTTTAGTGTTGTTTCACTTAGGACACTATCAAAAAGCGATCGCTAGTTGTGATCAGGCGTTGCAGTCTAAACCCGATTATGCGGATGCTTGGTTTCATCGGGGCAATGCCTTATTTAACCTCGGACGCTTTCAAGAGGCGATCGCCAACTACGACAAGGCGATAGAATTACGACCGGACTATGCCCCAGTTTGGGGAAATCGTGGCAGTGCGCTGTATAACGTAGGACGCTTTGCAGAAACACTCGAGAGCTGCGATAACGCCATAACCCTGCAAGGGAACTACCCCGATGCCTGGTACATTCGGGGTTTAGCGCTGATAAAGTTGAAACGCCCTGAAGAGGCAATCACCAGTTTTGATCAGGTTCTTCAGTTCCAACCCAACCTTTATTTAGCGTGGTTCAATCGGGGCAGTGTACTGTATGAGCTAGGGCGTTTTGAAGAAGCAAGGGCTAGCTGCAAACGGGCTATCAGTATCAAAGCCGATTACTACGATGCCTGGTATATTCAGGGGTTGGCACTGATAAACTTGGAACGTTCCGAAGAGGCGATTGCTAGCTTTGATAAAGCCCTTCACTTCAGAAGCGACTTCCATGAAGCGTGGAAAAATAGAGGGAGTGCGCTGTGTAACATCGGATGCTTTGAAGAGGCGATCGCGAGTTACGACCAAGCTACCACCATTAAACCCGACTACTACGAAGCTTGGTACAATCGGGGCATCGTGTTACTGAACTTAGGACGCCCTGAAGAAGCAAGGGCTAGCTTTGACAAAACCCTAGAAATCAAACCGGACTTCTACCCAGCTTGGAATTACCGGGGTTTAGCGCTGGATCAGCTTGGACAACCGGAAGATGCGATCGCTAGTTTCAAAAAAGTCTTAGAGTTACAACCCGACGACTATGAAGCGTGGAATAATTGGGGATTAGTGCTGGATAGTTTGGGACAATCGGCAGACGCGATCGCTCATTTTGATAAAGCCTTAGAATTGCAACCCGACTACGGCGACGCTTGGAATAATCGGGGTTTAGCATTAGTCAATCTAGGACGTTTGGAAGAAGCGATCGCTAGTTTTGATCGAGCTTTAACGATTCAACCCGAGCACCGCGCTGCCTGGAACAATCGAGGCATGGCTCTCCAGGAACTCGAAACCCTGAGCGAGTGATAATTACCCTTCTAGGATAGTTCTCTTTCTTAATGTCTGTCCATGTGATTGCCCACAAGTGAATCTAATTTCTTTACATTTCGTTACTCGCTACATTCAAACCCTTCAGCCTAACAAATTTCATAAATATATGACAAGACCCCTTAGAGATATTTTCTAAGAGGTCTTATTGGTTTCACTTAGAGGCTGTCTCTAAAGAAAAGTAAAGCTAGTCGAATTAGGTGATCGCTCTTTTGTTGCTGAACTTGGTTCAATCGCTTCTTTTAGGCAGTACCGTCGCGTCTCGTTCGCGCAGCGTCTCCGAGAGAAGAGAGCTCATCGCGCCTCAGTCGGTAGTAAGTTTCCCAGTAGCTGGGGAAACAAAAAGCTGTTTCTGGAGCGCAGCCAAAATGTCTACACTACATTCATACCCCAACTGATATCAAGTCCGGCTAATTACCCATAATAAAAATTTCTCCCCATCTCCCCAGCGTTCGACTGCCCTTCGGCAAGTGGAACACTGAGCTTGTCGAAGTGTTCAGGAACCGCGCTCACGCCGAAGTCTCCCCATCTCCCCATCTCCGCGTCCTTGAAAGTCTCTCGGTTGCTAGAATCAAATTGACACTCTCCGGTCTAAAGACGCGGAGATTCTACAGACAGAGTAGACTGAGGTAGTGTCCACAATCTAACTCTCGCTACGGTTGTCAAAGACCGTCTACGCAGTCGGTTTAGGTCAATGCCTAACTTTCTGGCTACTTTTCTCAATATATTGGCAGCACCGTTTAGGTCTGCATTTACAATTGAGCCATTTTTTGAGCGATACAATCCACGCTTAATTCGCTTGCCTGATGGTGTCCACCCATCAGGCTTTTCGCCATATTTGGGTAGGGTGTCTCCATCAAGGTAACTGGCTTTACTGGTGTAAGACTCCTCTGTTACCTCGAACTTAATTCCGTGCTTGCTGCAAAGTTGTTCTAATCGGTCTTTTAACTTTCCTAAGGGCATCTGAACAAACTTTTGGTTGTTCGCCCTTCCCATGAAGGCATTCTCTTTAAACCCCTCATTCCAACCTAAAACAAGGGTGTCTATTCCATATTTCAGGCAGTGGTTGATAATCAGTTTTGCGGCTTTGTTAATGCCATCTCTCATTCGGTGATTGCGCTTACGGGTAACACGGTCAAGCCACCCATCCCAGTACCCTTGAGGTTTGTTCTCTTTTCTTGTGGCAACTTGTTTGTTCCAGTACTGATTGAATGCCTTCATCGCACGAGCATCAATCAGGAACGAATTTCCTAGGGTGTCTACACAGGCGGCTAGGTTGTCGGCTGTTCCTAAATCTATAGCCAGAGCTTGGTCGTTGATACCCACCTCGATTTGTTCTATTGGAACTTCATAAGAAGCCTCCAAGTAAAATGCCCCGTTCTTAGGGAGAATCGTCCATTCTTTAATTGAATTGATGTCGAGATTAGTGGGTGCGGTAAGGTGGAAGCTGTCGATTCCAAACCATCGCCTAACAGTCAATCCCAGTGAGAATCGGAGTTGACCTTCAACAAGCTTAGGCTTCTGTCCGCCTGAATTGGGGTAAGCGATTTTGAATAGCTTTGAGCCTTTCAGGTATCCAGGTGGCTTAGGCTTGCTAGCAAGCTGCCCTTTAAACCATAAGTCCCGCAATCCCTTATAAGACTTAAAGGCTTCTGCTACACTCATTAATGTTTGCTGAGCAGGGGTTGAAGGCAAGGATTGTGCCACAATATTCTTCCCGACAGACGGCTCGTAAACTAAGTCAAACTTCCCTGTTAGTAGCTTTCCTGTCTTAAAGAAAGTTTGACGGGAGAAGTAAACGCCATTGTTATAGAGCTTTCCCGACTGTTCGCACAGATACTGGAGGATTGCTTTAGTCTCTTTATCTGGGTGTAACAACATTTGTTGTACACCCATCTGTTTTCTAGCTTTAGCCATGTTCGACCCCTTTGGCTTGTTGTTGTAGTTATTCTAATCTACAATTTACTTAAGGAAGGAGTTTCCCGCGATAGAGGATTCTTGATGAAACAACCACCAGGGATAGCAGATGCTTGGGCGAATTTGGCAGTGGCTTAAGGGGTTATTCCGGCGTCTGTTCGGAGTGGGAACGTCTTCTCCTCACCCCGAAAGGTACAGAGAGAATCAAGAACGTCAAGAAGTAGAAACGCCACCCCCTTTAGCGGATTCAGATTACGAGTATCTGTTTCGACAACTGCTCGAAGGAGTCACCCATGGTTGGCAGCAGGAACGGGTTTTAAAGTTTTTTGAAAGTTTAAATGGGCGCGTTACCAATGCTCAATGGGTATCGTGGTTAGAGCGTTACGGAGAAAGCGTGCTAGCGTCAAAGGCGTCAAATCACGAGTTAGCAAGGCCGATGGTGAAGTTGGGGGAGATGACGCAATTTATTCCGTCTGTTCGGGATATTGGAGAAGCAGCATACAGCATTGGCTCTCAGGTACTGACGCGAGAGCATACAGGGGCAGTCTGGGAATATGAAGGACCCGATGCTAACCCCCGAACACCTCAACCTACCCCGCATCCAGAGGGAGAAGTCCCACAGGGAGAAGCTATTACCCTGGATGAGTTATTCGATAGGTTACAGAAAGATGCCAACTTACGGCAGCTTATCACTCAACAGTTGGGAATTGACTCAACCGATCCGCAAGTTATCATTCAGGAACTCATCAATCAACACAATGCTGCTAATCCAGCATCTTCAGAGTAAAGCTTTGGTGGCTATCCTGCCCCTCCGCTCCCCAGCTCC
>NZ_JADEWY010000121.1 GCF_015207375.1 Coleofasciculus sp. LEGE 07092
AGTTTTGTCAGTCAACCAGGAATAAACCCTCTAATTAACTAGAGGGTTTTCAGCTTACATTAACAACCGAGTGGTAGAGTCGGTCCAATAGGACCTGTGGGAGGAGGAAGAGGGGAAATTATAAGAGGAGGAGGAGGCGGGGGTGGTGGAAAACCGCTACCTGGTTCGCTTGGAAACATTCCCCCTGTGATAGTTTCTGTTTCTTCCTCATCAAGTTGAGAAAACAGGTTAGAGTCATCGGAATCGAGATTGGAAATCGTAATATTAGTCATTTGAAACCTCAAGGTATAGAACTGCGTGAGCTGTCAAGTACTACTCCGAGCTAAGTTCCCTTTTTTATGCTTGGTGTAGATTTTCTTAACAAATTTTTACGTTTAACTTTGGCATTCCTTGCACTCAAACTTGCTTTCGCTTGAGCGTTGTCCCGGTTGCCACCGCACCAACGACTAAAAGGCTCAAAATGCTGGTGGGTTCTGGGACAGATTCTGTGTCATCGTCTAGCCGAGTAAAGGTCAAATTAATGTCTTCAGTTGTAACACTGGAGCTGCCAATAGTGATAACGTTAGCGTTTGGGCTGACTCCAGCTCGAAATGAAGCACCATTCAATTCACTCGAATTGAAGAAAAGTGTGGCATCCGTTACGGCAGGAGGGGTATTATTACTACCAAATGAAAGAAAATCGAATGCAACTAGATTTCCATCCAACACAGTCCAAATGTTGTCAGATGGGTTTCAGACATACTCGCCAATGCCGAAACCTGCGGTGTTGCTAAGTACTTCAACGCTAGTTGCAGCTCCAGTTCCTTCCTCTAAACCTCGGATTAAACCTGTTACAGTTCCATTCCCATTCAACGCATTTTCAAAGGAAAAGCCAAAATCAATGGCAGCAGCGGGCATGGCTAGGAGAGTCGTTCCGATTACACCAGTACCTAACGCTAAGAAGGTTTGCTCTAGAAACTTCATAATTGTCTTAGTTGTTCAAAAAATATCACTGAGATTCGGTTAGTCGGCAACAACTTAACCTTTCACCTGTTTCTCTGATTCCGGTTGCAGACTTTACGCACAACTCCGATTTTTGTTACACTTCTTTATACTTCTGACGAGCTGCTAAGGTTCTATAACCTGAAATCTCCACCATTGCGATGTATATTGGGATTTTCTAAAATTCTCTGTTCCCTACTCCCCATTCCTAAGGGTTTTGCAACTTAAAGTTTCTTAACTCCCTCTAGCCAATGCCGGATTTCTGAGGTTAGATTTGTAAGAAACTTCCTGAACGGAGTAGTCTGGAGCGCCCAGTGCCGCTAAACCATCCCTAGTCCGTTAATCCCTTACACGTCCAAAGCGGGTGAACCTAGATGACTTCTAACGATGAGACAAACCGGGAGCTTCAGCGCAAGGAGCAAGAGCTGAAAAAGCGAGAGCAGGCACTCCGGCTTCGGGAATTAGAAGCGGAAATTAACCAACCGCCACTCCATCAAACCGTTAAGCACGAGCAGCCTGAGGGGAAGCTGCAACGATGGAGCCGGAAGATGTTATTGGTTGGCAAATTTTTAGCCTTTGTGGTGACTGCCTATGTGGTGGTTCGGATCAGTACAATAATCGCGGGTATCATGATCGTCAGCGTTATCGGCTTTATCGGCTACAAAATTTTCTTAGAAGGCGATCGCACTAAACGCTAATTCGGATAGTAACGCCAGCAGGGGCAACTTTACCAGTATTTTTCCTAATTTACAAAACTAGACCAGATTCGAGACTGTCCACTCCAAGGCAACAGGAGCGTTGTGAGGGAGCTAGAAAAAATAAACGAGTAGGTAACAACGTCTATGAACTACACCGTTGACAGTAGCAGCTTCCTCAAGGATTTAGATCGAGTTGCGAGAATCCGCCATCAAGTTGCCGATCATCTGAGTCAAATCGCCCAAACTCTCAACCAAGCTGAACTCGAAGGAGAAGAGGCATCAGGTAAATTAGCTCTAGAACGAGAGAGCGAAGATATCAGTATTGCCAGTGAAAATTTACGGCAGGGCGTATTTCGGCTCTTAGTCTTAGGAGACTTGAAACGGGGAAAAAGTACCTTTCTCAATGCCTTAATTGGCGAGAACTTACTCCCGTCTGACGTGAACCCCTGTACAGCATTACTAACGGTTTTGCGTTACGGCGCTCAAAAAAAAGTAACGGTTTATTTTAAAGGGGAAAGACCTGCCGAACAGCTAGAGTTTACAGCATTTAAACAAAAATATACCATCGACCCAACCGAGGCTAAAAAACTCGAAGAGGAAAAAAAGCAAGCCTTTCCTGATGTTGCCTATGCCGTTGTTGAATACCCCTTACCCTTGTTAGAAAAGGGTATCGAAATTGTTGATAGTCCGGGACTGAACGATACGGAAGCGAGAAACGAACTATCTCTTAACTATATCAACAACTGCCATGCGATTCTATTTGTATTTAGGGCAATGCAGCCTTGTACCCTGGCAGAACGCCGCTATCTAGAAAACTACATTAAAAGTCGTGGGTTATCGGTTTTCTTTTTAATTAATGCCTGGGATGAAATTCGTAAGGGATTGATTGATCCTGAGAACGCTGAAGAATTGCAAGAAGCCCAGGATAAACTGCGTCAAGTGTTCCGCACAAACTTGGCAGATTACTGTCAGGTGAACGGACATGATATTTATAACGAACGAGTCTTTGAAGTTTCTTCCCTAGAAGCACTGCGGCAACAGTTGAAAAATCCAGAGGATTCCCTGGAGGGTACGGGTTTTCCAGAATTTACAGCCGCCCTCAATACCTTTTTAACCCAAGAACGAGCTGTTGCTCAATTGCGGCAAGCTAGAACTCTGGCGCGTCAAACCTACACTCGCATCCATGAAGCGGTAGAACGCCGCATTCCTTTGCTAGATCGGGATGTTGAAGAGTTGCAAAGCCGGATTCGTTCCGTTGAACCGGAATTTGAACAACTAACCGAGATTCGCGATCGCTTCCAGGATGAGATTAGAACGAGTCGGGATCGTCAGGCAAGAGCGATCGCAGATTCGTTTCGCACTTATAGTCTAAATCTCGGCAATACCTTTGACTCAGATTTCTTGCGCTATCAGCCCGATATCGGGTTTCTGGAGTTCCTGCAAAAGGACAAGCGGGACGAGTTTAACGCAGCATTCAAGCAGGCATTCGAGCAGTATATCAATGATAAGATTGCCGAGTGGGAGCTCACAGCCGAACAGCAAATGCGGGAGGCTTTTTCACAATTGGCAAAGAGTGCGGCGAATTACGGGGCAACCTACAATCAGGTTGTTGATACGATGACTCAGAAGTTAATTGGGCAGGCGGTACATCCCGGTATGGCTGTTGATGCTGATGAAGATTCTCCAGCTTGGACAAAGTGGGCAATGGGATTTTTCTCCCTAGCTTCAGGTAACGTTGCGGGTGTGGCTTTGGCGGCGGTTGGATTTGACTGGAAAAATATCCTAGTCAACTGGTTAGCGGCAATTGGGATTACTAGTTTTTTAGCGATTTTTACGGGAATGTTTTTCGGTCCAGTGGGAATTGCGTTGATGGGTTTAGGGGTTGGGACGTTGCAAGCAGAAGAAGGTCGGAAAAAATTTATTACAGTGACTAAAAAAGAGTTTGTCAAATACCTGCCTCAGCTAGCCCAGGAGCAATGGCAATCGATTCATCAAACCGTTAAAGACTGTTTTGATGCCTATGAACGAGAAGTCACCAAGCGGATTGATGATGATATTAAGTCTCGCAAAGCGGAGTTAGAGAATCTCCTCGAACAAAAGAAATCGGGTGAAATTAATCGGGAAACGGAGTTAAAGCGCTTGAAAGCTTTGGATGCAGAAGTGTTATCCGAATGCCAAAAGATTGAGTCAGAATATGAGGGCTTACTGTCCTCCCCAGCCTAGAATTTAATTAACTGTAGGGGTGGGTATTGCTCACCCTAATTATTGGGTCATTCGCTAAGGTGTACTTAAGATGAGTTACAAAATTGAAACGGAGAGTTTCATCAACAGCTTAGATCGAGTTGCTAGAGTGCGATCGCAAGTTGCCAGTTGTCTGGGGATGATGGCTCAAACCCTAGAGCAAGGAGAATCCGAAGGCAAGCAGACTTCTGGGAAATTGGGATTAGAACGGGATATTGAAGACCTAACGAAAGCCAGTAAAAACTTAAAGCAGGGAGTCTTTCGCCTATTGGTGTTGGGCGATATGAAACGGGGTAAGAGTACGTTTCTCAATGCTTTAATTGGCGAGAACTTATTACCCAGTGACGTGAATCCATGCACGGCATTACTTACAGTTTTGCGCTATGGCTCGCAAAAGAAAGTAACTGTTTACTTTAATGATAGTACACCACCGGAAGACATTGATTTTAAAAGTTTCAAGCAGCGCTATACCATCGATCCGGCTGAAGCGAAGAAACTAGAACAACAGAAGAAGCAGGCTTTTCCTAATGTGGACTATGCGGTAGTGGAATATCCCTTACCTCTACTAGAAAAGGGAATTGAAATTGTAGACAGCCCCGGACTGAACGATACAGAAGCCCGGAACGAACTCTCTCTCGGTTATATCAATAATTGCCACGCGATTCTCTTTGTTCTGCGAGCAACACAACCTTGTACTTTAGCCGAACGCCGCTATCTAGAAAATTATATTAAAGGTCGAGGCTTGTCGGTTTTCTTTTTAATTAATGCTTGGGATCAAATCCGCGACAGTTTAATCGATCCAGATGATATGGAAGAACTGGCAGAAGCTGAGGGGAGATTGCGGCGCGTATTCCAGGCTAATTTGGCAGAGTATTGCCAAGTGGAGAATCACGATATTTATGACGAACGGGTATTTGAGATTTCAGCCATTAAAGCCTTACGTTTACGGGTAAAAAATCCTAAAGCGTCCCTCGGTGGGACAGGATTCCCAGAGTTTTTAGGTGCATTAAGTACGTTTTTGACCAAGGAACGGGCAATTGCGGAATTTCGGCAAGCGAGAATCTTAGCGCGTCAGGGTAACAGTCATGTTCGGGAAGCCATTGAACGCCGCATTCCCTTGCTAGAACAAGATGTGCAGGAATTGAAAGAACGAATTAATTCGGTAGAACCGGAATTTAAAAAGCTCAAGGAGATTTGTGAGCAATTTAAGGACGAAATTAAATCGGTTCGGGATAGTAAGGCAAAGGCGGTTGCCGATTCGTTTAGCGCCTATGTCTTGGATTTAGGTAATACCTTTGAAACCGATTTCTTGCGCTACCAACCTGAACTGAGATTTATGGATTTTTTAAATGCAGGCAGGCGAGAAGCGTTTGAGTCAGCACTCGCACAGGGGTTTGAGCGTTATGTGAATGACAAGCTATCCGCATGGAGTCTTACCGCTGAAAAAGAGATGGATTCTGCCTTTTCCCAGCTATCCCAGAGCGCCGCAAGTTATGGGGCATCTTACAGCAAGGTAACAGATAAAATTACCGAAAAACTAACCGGACGAAAGATAGCTCCTCCGATGGGTTCTACGGCTGAGGATAACTCTCCTACTTGGGCGAAGTGGGCAGCAGGATTGTTTTCCTTGGCAAGGGGAAATATTGCTGGTGTAGCCATGGCAGGGGCGGGTTTTGATTGGAAAAATATCGTCCTCAACTTCATCACCGTCATGGGAGTTGGTGCCATGATTACTGCTGTTTCGGGAGTGGTTTTAGGTCCCGTGGGACTGGCATTATTGGGTTTGGGGGTTGGTGTTGTGCAGGCAGATAAAGCGCGGAAAGAGTTAGTAAAAGCTGCTAAAAAAGAGTTGGTAAAATATCTGCCCCAGGTGGCACGGGAGCAATGGCAACCCATTCACGATACTGTTAAAGAATGTTTCGATGTGTACGAACGAGAAGTCACGGAGCGCATGAATGATGATATTAAGGCTCGTAAATCTGAGTTGGATAATTTAATCGCGCAAAAAGAATCTCATGAAATTAATAACGGTGCTGAATTAGAGCGGTTGAAAAAATTGGAAGGTGATGTTTCTGCCGAATTGGAAACCATTGAGGTAGCCTATCAGGATTTGTTGGTTGGGGCGAGTTAAATTTTCAAGAATGAAGGATGAAGAAGAAAATGGAGAGTTGAGTGGCAACGGATTGGGTAACGGATGTTTGTCAGTGCCATTCGTTTATAGAGGAGTTTAAGCGCTGCTACGCTGCCAACTGTCTAATCTACAAGTGATGCCAATACAAGTCTACTTCTCTATGGCATGAAGACAGCGATTAGAAGTAGTTAAGGCTTGTCTTGCTCTTTTTCGTTAGATTTCTTGTTAAGCAGTGCTACGCCTCCGCCTCCACCAAGTAGACCTAAAGAACCTGTGAATACTTTATCCGCCAAGCCGGAGTCTCTTGAGAAGGTGGCATATCCCAGGGATGCAAGAAAAGCAATGGTGAAGGTAGCAATAATTAATCGAATGTTATTTTTGGTTGCTACATCAGCTTTGGTTTGACGCTCTTCACCCTTGAGTGCTAATTCGTGCTTATGATTGATCTCTTTCTCTCGCAAAGATAGCTCTACTTGTTGTAGAGCCAGTTCTTGAGAGCGGCGCTCAAACTCTAATTCGATGATTTTATCAACAGCACTTCTATCGCCCTCTGCAAGTTGCGATTGCAATGCCTGATAGAGCAAGCTCTTGAGCGAACTATCTTGTGGCTCTGGGGGATATCGAAGTGTTGAGACTGTAAGGGTATTGTCTTGAGTCGGGGTTGGATTGGGTTGTTCGCTAGAGGTACCAGGAGGAACAGGTTGATCATTGATCATAGTCTTAGGTTTTGGCAAAAGTCGTTTAGGTAGCGGGTTGCAATGTATGCGGCATGACGGGCTGCATAGTTCTCGTCCTGATACATGATCAAATAGGCATCGGCTTCGTCGGGCTGCGGACGATCTGGTATAAGTACCCATCCTGGATTTAATCGCTTCAATTCATCAAGGTACTTCTGATAGTTTTGCCGATCGCGATCGCTGGCATTAGCTGCTAGCACAATCCGATGAATGTCAGGAGGGGCGGCTTGAGCAGGTGGCAACTTAGCAGCAGCGGTTGTAGAGGACGTAACGTTTGTTGGTGTAGCGGCAGCAGGTTCGGAGCCTTCATGTTCTGGGCTGTTGTTTGATGCTGTAGGGACTAATTCAGGGTGTTCTTTTGCCAGTCGGAAAACGTCTTGTGTGGTAAGTACTGAATTATCAGAACGCAAAATTGCTTTAGCGATGCGGGTCAGACTTTCAGTAGGCTCTATTGTGTCGTTACTGTTTGGTGCGGACAAAAATTTTTGACGCTGCCAACCCTGGCGTTGTAGTGCAATGCGCTCAGACTGGTAAGCTGCATACAAGGGTGGATGAGTTTTGGCTAGGGCAGCCAATTCAGTAACGTGTTGCTCCAGGTTTTCAGCGATCGCCTGTAGCCGCTGTTGAACCTCATTGGGCAAGGGTGCCGATTGTTTGGCTAGAGCGGCTAGAAATGCTTCCAGGGTGAGAATTTCAAGATCATTCATGGCTGACAGGGTACCCAGTTAGGATAAAGGCTGCCCAGTAGTAAGGATGGTCATACGGACATCGCTCTGGTTCCAGAGTACTTAAAATTGCCAGTTCTGTCTCAAGAAACTCCTGAAGATTGCTATCAGTAGAGAACTCCTGTATCCAGGTTTTATGGTCTTGTATTAACGCCTCCACCGTGACGGTGCGGAGCCAAGTCTGGCTGTGGTGAAATGCCTGGGGAATCGGAACGCCTTGGCGAAGTTGCTGATAGAACTGGAGGATAAATAGGGCGCTGGCAGATGATTCGATTGTCCAGAGGGTGCTGAGAACGTAGGGAATTTGGTGGGACAAAAAGGCGCTGACAATACCAACATATTCGGTGGTGATGGTTCGGTTGCCAGTAATCGCAGTTTCACAACTGGCAAGGCTGACCAGTTGGCAAGTTTGAAGAGGTGGTTTCAGTTCATAAATCTCTTCAACTGTCAATAAATCCTTGCCTTGCAGAGCCAGGGCAGACTGGGCGGGTTGAGCGACGTTGTAACTAGCATGACCGTTAAAGTGGATCACGGCATAGGGCTGAGTCAGTGCTTGCTTAACCATCGCCTGAGTTGCCTGAGTGCCAGGAATCGTAGTTAGTTGTGACATCTGGCGACAAAGCAGCGCAGACTCGGCGGCGGCGTGATAGAGAGGCGAAAGGTCTTGATGTTGGGGGGCTTCGATGCTGAGACAGGGTACGGTTTGCAGGTTGAGGGGTGGGGTTGAGCGAAGACAACTGCCCAGTTGCAAACTCGGCAAAACTGTCATGGAACGAGTAGGGTTTTCAGGAAATACAGCCGCTAGGGGCAAACGATGTAGATCACGGTGGGGAACCAGGATGAGTTGGGAAATACCACCCAGATGCCTGTTAATTTGAGCAATATCCAGTAAATCTGCTAGCTCAGAAAGCATAGTGGACAGATTGTTGTGCCACGTTTCGTTTCGATCAGGGTTGGTTTTGTCTTTGCCGATGTATTCAGCGTAGGTCTGGTTCCAGTTTTTGAGCCAGTTTTCCAGTTGGTTGACCCGCCGGATACCCGCTTGGCTATTGTCCGTAGCGCAACTGATTACCGTAGGTTGTACTCTGTCCCAGCGCAGGATAAAGGTGGTGAGGGCATCGGGGCTGAGGTGCCAGTAGACAATGGCGGTGTCTGGACGGAGTAACTGCCGCATGGCATCGTAGGTGACAGTGGGAATGTCGTCTGGATCTTGCCAGCGCAACAGCCAGGTCATCAGCCAATTCTTGTCCAATTCGGCAGTTTCTAGCGCTTTAACAAGTTCCCCTTGCTGAACCAGTAAATCAACAGTGGCTTGCCCAAAGCTGGCAAATTGCAATCCCAGTCGTTGCTTCTGGGGTTCAGAAACAGCCTCACGCAGCAGTCGGAGAAGGAGTGAGGTTCCTTCGCGTAGCAGCGCACCCACCGTTCCATCATTGGTTTGTAAGGCGTGATGGGTGCGAATCAGGAGGGCGAGAACCTCTAGCCGTGCCTGGGGAAAGGTGGCTGCTGTAAAAATGTTCAGCGCTTGTTCGTAACAAGCAATGGCTTTGTACCAATAGGGGCGGGGGCTTTCTTGACTATTGCCCCAGAGTCGATGAGCTTCGCCTAACCATTGATGCAGCCTGCCCCAAGCTTCGCTACCCTCTGGAGTGTGCTTAAACCCTTCCTTCATACAAGCCAGACAGCCCTCGTAGCCGCGCAAATCCAGATCTGGGTTTTGTAGTTCTGGGGGCAGGGATTCCGCTACCAAGGTGGGATTGCTCCAACCGTGATTCACATAAAGGTCAGAGTACAACGCAGCAAGCCCCCGACTAATCCAGGCATCGGGAAAGGTCGGTTTAAGACTTAAGGCGTTGTCATAGTTGGAAATCGCCTCTTCATAGCGCCCCAAGTTGGCGAGGGCAACCCCGCGATCATGCCAAGCTGGAGAAAAGTTGGGTTTAAGTTGCAACGCCTGATCGAAGTCAGAAATCGCCTCCTCATAGCGTTCCAATTCACTAAGGGCTGCACCGCGATTGTTCCATGCTTGGGTATCATCTAGGTTGTAGTGCAATGCCTGATCAAAACTGAAGATCGCCTCTTCGTAGCGCCCTAATTCAAGCTGGGCAACACCGCGATTGTTCGACGCTTGAGCATTGTCTGGTTGGTAATTTAATATCTGCTCATAACTGGCGATCGCCTCTTCATAGCGTTCCAATTCAATTAGTGCAAAACCACGATTATCCCAAGCATTAAGGAAATCTGGTTTATAGTGCAATGCTCGATCAAATTGAACAATCGCCTCTTCGTAACGCCTCAAGCTACGCAGGGCGACTCCACAGTTATACAGAGATTCTGGCTCGTCAGCTTTGTACTGGAACGAGCGCTCATAACTGGTGATCGACTCTTCGTAGCGTTTTAATTCAAGTAGTGCTAGTCCACAATTTCTCCACGCAAGTACATTATCAGGTTGATATTGTAACGATCGCTCACAGTCTGCTAGACCCTCTTCATACCTTTCCAACCTCATCAGTGCAAAACCTCGGTTGTTCAAGGCTAGGGCATCATCAGGTTTGTACTGCAATGCTTGATCACAACTAGTAATCGCTTCCTCATAACGTTCCAATCCAGCTAAAGCAGCACCCCGATTTGTCCAGGCAAGGGCAAGGTCGGGCTGATATTGTAATGCCCGAGCACAATCTACTAATGCCTCTTCATAGCGTTCTAAACTGACTAGGGCAAATCCCCGATTCATCCAGGCTTGGGCGAAGTCAGGCTGATACTGTAATGCCTGATCAAGGCTAACAATTGCATCTTCATAGCGACCTAATTCAGCAAGTGCCGTGCCATATTCACGCCAAACTTCGGGATCGTCTGGGCTACACTGCAATGCTTGCTCAAAGCTGGCGATAGACTCTTCATGGCGACCCAAGCGATTCAGGGTAAAACCGCGATTAATCCATGCTTGGGCATAGTCCGGTTGAAGCTGTAGTGCCTGATCATAGTTGGGCAACGCTTCTTCATACCGTTCTAACTGAGATAGGGCAAACCCCTTATTGTTCCAGGCTAGAACAAAGTCAGGTTGATATTGCAATGCCTGATCGCAAGCTGAAATTGCCTCTTCGTAGCGTTTCAAACTAGCTAAAACAAATCCTCGATTTGACCAGGCTGAAGCAAAGTCAGGCTGATACTGTAATGCCTGATCAAGGCTAACCAGTGCTTCCTCATAACGCCCCAACTGCCCTAGTGCCGCACCACGACTGTCCCAGGCTTGTGGATTGTCCGGTTGATACTGCAATGCCTGATCGAAGCTGGCGATCACCTCTTCGTATCGTTCCAGTTTAGCCAGCAAAATACCGCGATTGCTCCAAGCTTGGGCATAATCAGGCTTATACTCTAACGCCTTGTCATAGCTAATCAGTGCTTTTTCATAACGCTCCAAACTTTCCAAAACCGCACCGCGATTGTTCCAAGCTTGGGCATAATTAGGCTTTTCCTCTAACGCCTTGTCATAGCTAATCAATGCTTCCTCAAATCGTTTTAAATTATCGAGTGCAAAACCCCGATCAAGCCAAACAAAGGAGTTATTAGGATTATTGGGATTGAGTTGCAATGCCTGGTCATAACTAGCAACCGCATCCTCATAATGACCCAAGTATCTCAAGGCAAAGCCTTTCACAAACCATCCTATAGCGTTTCCAGATTGGAGTGCGATACTCCTTTCAGCCGATTCTAATGCTTCTTGATAACGCTCACACGTATTGAGAGCAGCCCCACGCTTAATCCAAACCTCAGCCAGATCAGGGTTGAGATGCAAAACTTGATCGTAGTTGACGATCGCTTCCTCATAGCGCTTCAATTCGCTCAAGGCAATACCACGAAGATACCAAGTTCCAACATTGTCTGGTTTATACTGCAATGCTCGGTCACAATCAGCAATCGACTCTTCGTAGCGCCCCAATAAACTCAGTCCTGCACCTCGACGAGCCCAAATATCAGGATCATCTGGTTTATACTGCAATGCCTGATCAAAACTAGCGATCGCCTCCTCAAAGCGTTTTAAGTTGGCAAGTGACGAACCACGATCGCGCCAAGACATAGCATCATTAGGATTCCTTTGCAATGCCTGTTCGTAACTGGCAACAGCATCTTGGTAACGACCTAATTTGTCCAATGCATAACCTTTGACGTACCAGCCGTGAGCCTCTCCAGGCTGAAGGGACATGCACCTTTCCGCAGATTCGAGCGCCTCTTGATATCGTCCAGAGTTGTTGAGTGCTGCTCCCCGACTACTCCACACCCACGATAAATTGGGGTTGAGGTGTAATGCCCGATCATAACTGGCGATCGCCTCTTCATAGCGACCTAAGTTGATCAGCACCCCTCCCCGATTACTCCAAGTTTCGTAGGCATCCGATTTGAGGGTAAGTGCCTGATCGTAGCTTGCGATCACCTCCTCGTAGCGTCCCAATTGATTCAAGGCGAAACCATGATGATTCCAAGCATCAAAATCATCTGGTTTATACTGCAAGGCTTTATCCAAGCTAGTAATTGCCTCTTCATAGCGTCCTAGTTGATTCAGGGCAAAGCCACGATAACTCCAAGAGAATGAATCATCTGGTTTGTACTGTAAAGCTCGGTCAAAACTAGCGATCGCGTCCTCGTAACGCCCCAAGATATTCAGCGAAAAACCACGATAATACCAAGCCTGAGCATTATCTGGTTTGTATTGCAGTGCCTTGTCATAGCTAGCGATCGCCTCTTCATAGCGACCTAAGTTGATCAGCGCCCCTCCCCGATTACTCCAAGTCTCGTAGGCATCTGGTTTGAGGGTAAGTGCCTGATCGTAGTTAGCGATCGCCTCTTTGTAGTGGCGGAAGTGATAGAAGGCACTGCCCCGGTTTACCCAGGCTTCGTAGTAATCGGGTTTAAGTTGGATTGCTGCATCAAAAGCAGCGATCGACTCCTCATAGCGGTCTAAGTCAACCAGGGAATTCCCCAAGTTATTCCAAGCTTCCGGGAAATCAGGTTTGAGGGCGATCGCCTGTTCAAAACTCACCAATGCATTCTGGTGAGCCTCTAGGTCATCCACACAACGACCCTCTGCACTCCAAAGTCTACCGATCTGTCGCCAGATCTCCGCTTTTTGTGTGTTAGAGGATCTATTTTCTAGAAATTGCTGTAACTGAGCAATCTTGGCGTGCCTTTCTTGTGAGTTGAAACGGCAGTAAGTGTCCCAATCCTGATTTCCTAAAATACTTTCCCAATTAGCATCTTGATTTTCCATATCAGTTTTTCTCAGTTACCAAAAATCAGCACTGAACTTGAGAGGACTGCCGTGAAGAGCAATAGCTTATACCAATTTGGTTTGACTTTGGCACAAATGAAACGAGTCTCTACCAGAAAAGGTAACCCTATCCAAATATATTGCCATAAGCGGAAATTTAAGCTGTATAACTCTAGAACTTACGCACCCTAACGGAATTAGGTCATCCTGAGCGATGGCGAAGCCTATCCCAGACATCTGAAATGCTTTACTTTACTGGCTGCACGTATTTCTAGATCGGTTTTTTCCCAACACGCGATCGCCTGGGATGCCTCAAGTTGAGGGATTCCTTCCCAGTTTAATGAGTTGGTGGGAGGGATTTTATGGTTGGATGACGATTACTCTGGCGCTGGTGGTGAGCCAAGGGATTCAGATTATCTTTTTACCTCAGATTAATTCCCTCTACGATACCCTAGCTTGGTGGGATGAACTCAGAGATTTATTCACCCTGCCGACGCTTTATCGGCTGGTTGCGGCGGCGTATCTTTATCAGTTTGAATATTTGGTGCGGCAGCATTTGATGGCGATTGGTTCTAGTCAGTCACCAGAATAATTATTCCATTACTTCTGTTACTTTGACCTTAACTTGCCCTTCACCCAACTGAATCTGCAAGTCTTCACCAACAACTACACTCGCTGCCGATCGCACGATCGCTCCATCTGTTGATCGCACCAGTGCATACCCCCGTTTCAAAACCTGATTCGGATCAAGAGTCGTTAACTTTTGCTGCAGGAATTGGCAGTGCTGATGAGCTTGACGTAAACGCCAGGATGTGTATTGAATTAATTGTTGCCGCTTCTGAGCGATCGCTTTTTGCTCCTGTTGGAGCTGTCGGTCAATCGGCAACCGTCGCAGTCGGTTGTTGAGATGATGCAGTTGAGAACGAGATGCATCCAGCAGGCGAGTCGTCGCCTCATGCAGAATTTGTTGTCGCTGTTGGTGTTCGGCAATCAACGCCGCTAGCTCCGGCACCGCTCGTTCTGCGGCGGCAGTAGGCGTGTGAGCATAGGCATCAGCCACCAAGTCTGCCAGAGATTCATCCCGTTGATGACCGATTCCCGTCAGAACCGGAATGGCACAATTAGCGATCGCTCTGACAACTCCCTCATCATTAAAGCAAGCCAAATCCTCCGATGCACCGCCCCCCCGCGATAAAATCAGCAGTTGCGCTCTGCCATCTCGCTCAACTCGCTCAATTGCCTTAACCATGGACTCCGGTGCAAGTTCACCTTGAACCTGCGCAGGTGACAGCAGAATCTGCAACCCTGGATATCGCTGCCGGAGGGTGCGTTGAATATCACCCCAAGCTGCTGCCTGGGGTGAGGTAACAACCGCAATAATTTGAGGATGAGTCGGCAATAGACGCTTACGTTCTAGAGCAAATAACCCTTCTGCCTGCAATCGGTTGCGGAGTTGATTGTAGCGTAGTGCCTGTAATCCCTCTCCTGCCGGCAGCGCCTGCCACACCATGAGCTTATACTGTCCCCGTTGCGGGTAAACTCGGATACTGCCCAAAACAATAAGCTGTTCTCCCGCTTTGGGTAGCTGCACTAACTTCCCCAGTTGAGAATTCCACACCACACATTGAATCGATGCCTTAGAATCGGGGTCTTGCAGCGTGAAAAACATCCCGCTACGATGCTGATTCGCACTCGATACTTCCCCAATAACCCAGACTTGCCGAAGTTGATCATCCTGCTCTAACAACTCCTGAATGTAGTCTGTTAACCCCGCAACGGATAATGCTGTCTCTGGAATTCCTAAATTGGGGAACGATGGAGTCATAGGCTTGCGAACTAACGTGATGGTGTTATAGTAGTACCTATGTTCTAATTTTGGCTTGGCTGATAGAGTCGAATTTATTGGTTCAGGAGAGTGTTCGTATGCTAATACTGATACTGAATCAACCCAAGAGTCGGTCTTTCCTAGAGAGTTGATTTTAATTTAACGATAGAAGCGCAACTTCTCTCAGTTCAGCGAGAGGAAAGCGATCTTTAAATTATACGAAAAAAAGGCTTCCCCTTCGACTCTTTTGCGGTCGGCGTTAAAATAGAGCAGACTTTTCCCCAACGTTCCACTCATCCCGATACAGTTATCGAGGCGTCAATGGCTACCCAAATCAGCAATAGTCCCGAAAAGGAAAAAGCTCTGAACTTGGTGCTAAACCAGATCGAACGCACCTTTGGTAAAGGCACCATCATGCGGTTGGGCGATGCCACCCGCATGAAAGTAGAAACGATCTCTAGCGGCGCAATCACTCTGGATTTAGCTTTAGGTGGTGGTTTACCCAAAGGGCGCGTTATTGAAATTTACGGACCTGAAAGTTCCGGTAAGACGACTCTTGCCTTACACGCGGTGGCAGAGATACAAAAAAATGGCGGTGTGGCGGCGTTTGTTGATGCCGAACATGCCCTTGATCCGACCTACTCATCGGTGTTGGGGGTTGACATTGCAAACCTCTTGGTTTCCCAGCCTGACAGCGGTGAATCGGCGCTGGAAATTGTTGATCAATTGGTGCGATCGGCAGCCGTGGATATTGTGGTAATCGACTCCGTTGCTGCATTGGTGCCGCGTGCGGAAATTGAAGGTGAAATGGGCGATACCCAAGTAGGCTTGCAGGCACGTCTGATGAGCAAAGCCCTACGCAAAATTGCTGGGAACATTGGCAAGTCTGGCTGCACGGTTATTTTCCTGAACCAGTTGCGTCAAAAAATCGGCATCACCTACGGGTCTCCAGAGGTGACAACTGGCGGTAATGCGCTCAAATTCTATGCGTCGGTGCGCTTGGACATTCGCCGGATTCAAACGCTCAAGAAAGCCAGCGAAGGCGAATACGGTATCCGCGCTAAAGTCAAGGTAGCAAAAAATAAAGTTGCCCCTCCATTCCGAATTGCGGAGTTTGATATTATCTTCGGACAGGGCATTTCCCGATTGGGATGTCTGGTAGACTTGGCTGAACAAACCGGTGTAATTAACCGAAAGGGAGCCTGGTACAGCTACAACGGTGATAATATTGCCCAAGGTCGTGACAACACGGTTAAGTATTTAGAAGAAAATCCCGAATTTTCCGAAAATATTGATCGGCAGGTGCGCGAACAACTCGATATGGGAGCTGTAGTTTCTGCTAATTCGGTCAACCCTACTGAAAACGGCGATGAGGCAGAACTCGAAGAAGAGTAGAGTTGTTGTTTGCGGCGCTCTAAAGCTAAGTTGCTGTTCGCTGGAGTAGACAATAGGGATAGCAACTTAGTCATTTTTTGCCACTCTTCTGAGATTGCTGGTGAATGAAAAAGCGGTCTAATATGTCCGACTGCTGGCGGGAGCTTACCTGAGGAGTCGAATAGTCAGCGCTGAACTCGTCTAGCTCAGATAGCTCCTCCAAAAATCGAGAAGTCTCTTCTTTTTGATGAGGTTGCTGACTTGTGGGTAGAAGTTCTAAGTCTGAATCGGAGGAAGGGAGTTTTGAGGATTGGGGATTAAGGCGTGAGGTTTGCAGTCGCGTTAGAAGTTCTCTAGGGGGAGTCCCTACGGTTTGGGTATTATTGCATAGGAAAAAGGAAAAGGTAAGGTTGCTCAATCGTAAGCGATCGCCATCCTTAAGCAGCATCGGTTCGTGTATGGGTTCCCCATTCACAAAGGAACCGTTGGTACTGTTGAGGTCAATCAAGTAAAAACCGTGGTCTTGAATATACTGAATTACGGCATGATAGCGAGACAAGTGTCGTTCGGGAATCGACATCGCTAACTGACGGGCTCGACCAATCGTCCAGATGCCCTGAGGCTGGAGCAGTGTCTGAGTCTTACTCTCTACGAGGTTAGTAATCAGATAGCTTTGCTCACATTGAATGACACCTGTCACATACCGGGTTGCAAGGCGTGATAATGTTTGTTGATCCGCATTTTCGAGCTGGAGAATTTCATCAAGCAGACTGCGATGGTACTCGTAGAGCTTCAGAAAAACCCGATACAGACCTAGTCGTTGTTCGATTTCCATAAGATAAGATTTGTCCGACCATTTGTTAGACAACCTAGTGCTACTGGGCTTGGGTTTTAACTTCCAGGTAGATCGCTAACTGGAGCAGTCTGAATCTGTGAGCAAAATTCTGGTAAAACATTAATTTCCCAGCTTTGATTGCCCCTACTTCTAAAGATACCAGCATCCTTGGTCAGACCACTGTTGCCTAGGGTTTGCGTTCTGCTCGCTGTTCCAAGCGAAACAGCCAAATCATTAAGGAAACGACACCAATTTGCAGTGCTAAGTTAGGGAGTGCTGTAGCGACTTCTCGACCGGCAGCTATTTGTGTCAAGAATATCATTCCGCCAATAAAGCCAGAAGCGCCAAATGCCAGATAAATAAATTTTCTTAACCCTCGGTAGGGAGCTTTAGCCTCGGCTTTTAGTTTGGCGTATTTTTCTGGGCTGAGTCGTCGCGAGTTGATTTTTGGATTGGACTTGCGGTTTTTTGAGGATGAGTGGGTCATCAGTTTTAGATTTTGTCTCTACAGTTAGGAGTAGGGAGTAGGGAGTGGGTAAGAAAACGATGCTGTACCTCACGACGCTAGGAAACTCTATATACCACTACTGGACTTCTCCAAAAAGAGTTGTTGGTAATACCTGAAAGCTTGCTATATTAGTCAAGTGGTGCCGGTGTAGCTCAGTGGTAGAGCATTCGATTCGTAATCGAACGGTCGGCGGTTCAAATCCGCCCATCGGCTTACCGATAGAAGTGCGAACTCTAACTCATCTGTACCCACCCTCGATCTCCAGATTGAATTCGCCCCGGATCGCTGCTTCGGTCTTCTCACAGCCTCTCTTAGAGTACTCGCAAAATACTGGGAATGCTATCTACTGCCTGCAACGCCTGCATTTCCGCCAGGGCTTGGCGAAAGTTCCCTTCCCGAACATCATGAGTAACAACGACAATTTCTGCCAAATTGTCCCGGAAACCGATTTGCACCACTGATTCTAAACTCACATTATGATTACCGAAACTGGTTCCCAAATGACCAATAACACCAGGAGAGTCTTTAGTGAGAAAACGGGCGTAAAAGCGGGTAACGAGTTCCGAAATCGGAGCGATCGCGCAATAATGCTGATGAGTACAGCTCAATAGGGGATGCAGTCGATGAGACTCTCCAGCCGTTTTCAGCACAGCAGCAATATTTGTAATATCTGAAACGACTGCACTGGCAGTAGGACCTGAACCGGCACCGGGACCAAAAAACATTACCTGCCCAATGGGTTCGCCTTCGACCAAAATTGCATTATAAACCCCGCTAATACTGGCAAGGGGATGGGTTTGGGAGACGAGGGTGGGATGTACTCTCACCTGAAGGGTTTCTGAATCTGAATGCTCCGAGCTTATATTCTCTCGCTGCGCCACGGCTAGTAGTTTAATCACAAATCCCAACTTCTGGGCATAGGCTATATCTGCTGCATTTACCTGACGAATGCCTTCGCAGTACACCTCTTCTAACTTAATCCGTCCGCCAAATGCCAAAGACGCCAGAATCGCTATTTTATCGGCTGCATCTAACCCATCCACATCAGCAGTGGGGTCAGCTTCGGCGTAACCTAGTTTTTGGGCATCAGCGAGGATATCTTTAAATTCCCCCCCCTCGGTTTGCATTCGGGTGAGGATGTAATTGGTTGTGCCGTTAACAATACCCGTAATGCTACGAATTTGATTCACACCCAAGGACTGCTTGAGGGGTTGAATTACTGGAATCCCACCGCCAACGGCTGCTTCTAATAGGACGTAAACTCCTTTCTCTTCTGCTGCTGTGAAAATTTCTGCCCCATATCGGGAAATAACAGCTTTATTGGCAGTAACGATATGCTTACCGTGAGCGATCGCTTTGAGGATGAGCGATCTCGCAGGTTCGAGTCCCCCTAGCACCTCGACGATAATATCAATTTCTGGGTCAGTGACAATAGAGTCTAAATCCGTTGTCATTACTTGGGGGGAGAATTTAACGGATCGGGGTTTATTGAGCGATCGCACTCCGACTCGGTGAATTTCAATCTCATGCAGCAGGGGATGACGCCCAGAGGGTTCTTGTAAAATCTGCGCCGTTCCCGTGCCAACTGTTCCCAGTCCTAGTAAACCAATTTTAAAAGCCACAGCTATTGTCCTGAATCCTAATTATTCTCACATTCCTACTTAGGTAAAGGGTAATCGGTAATGGGTCGGTAACAACAACAGAGGGTACACGGCAAAATACAGATTTTGAGTCTTTCATGCCATTTTTACAGGAAGTACCCCTTAACCCGTTCCCTTTTCCCTTATGCAATAGAGTATAGGGATGTTCCCCAACAGGGGTAAAATAAAGTGCCGAGTGTTTCGGCATCGATAATTTGTTGAGAAGGGAAGCGGCAAACCCCGCCCCGTTTTCCTCTCCTGCGAATTCTCACAGCAATCGCGGGAGTCTCCAGCGGGAAAGAAGAACGATGATTTCTAGTAACGACTTTCGCACTGGTGTCACGATTGAGTTAGAAGGGTCTGTGTGGCGGGTGGTAGAATTTCTCCACGTCAAGCCGGGAAAAGGCTCTGCTTTTGTGCGCACTAAACTGAAAAACGTCCAGACTGGCAGTGTGGTTGAGAAAACCTTTCGGGCGGCGGAAACCGTACCCCAAGCTAATCTGGAAAAACGTACAATGCAGCATACTTATAAAGAAATCGATCAATATGTCTTCATGGATATGGAGACATTTGAGGAAAATCGTCTTAATGAATCTCAGATAGGCGATCGCGTTAAGTATCTCACTGAAGGCATGGAAGTTAACGTGATTACTTGGAACGACCAAGTGCTGGAAGTGGAACTGCCCAATTCTGTAGTATTGGAAGTTACTGAAACCGACCCAGGTGTTAAAGGTGATACGGCTACCGGTGGTACGAAACCCGCTACCGTTTCCACAGGAGCTCAGGTGATGGTCCCTCTATTTATTTCTATCGGAGAGCGGATTAAAATCGACACTCGCAACGATACTTATCTAGGTCGCGACTAAATGGATTACTGGGTAACAAACAGACTTTGGCTGGGTGTCGAAGCGTTGGGCTGTGGTTGGCTGCCATGCCTAGCAAGGATAGATACAAATCAGACACCTCCTCTACCCAATGGGCTGCTTTGACTGCTAAAACACAATTCCACACTTAAAACTCTCCCCTATTCCTAATTTAGTTGTGCCATTAGACATCAACCAACTCCGCGAACTACTAGCCGCGATTGCTCAAACTGACATTGCGGAAGTTACCTTGAAAAGCGCTGACTTTGAATTGACAGTGCGCAAAGGCATACCTGTCTCTTATACA
>NZ_JADEWY010000122.1 GCF_015207375.1 Coleofasciculus sp. LEGE 07092
ACCAGAACCACATGCTCTCAAATCGAGGAGCGCGTTAGTAACGCCTATCACTTCAACAACCCATCCCTGAGCCGGAAGCCGATAGATACTGGTAAAGGGATTGGGTATTGGGAATTGGGGATGGAGTGCATACTCCCCATTTCCAACTCAATTTTGGCATAGTCAGACAATAATCTTTCTTGTGAGGCTGTCGCCGCACGGTATGCTGCTCTGTAAAAGTGGCAGGCAAGATTCCCACCCCACAGGAGGTAGCCGGATATTTTTTAGTCTCTTAGCGATCGCGCAGCATCCTAGAATTATCGGCTAGAAATAGCTAAAGAAAGTTATTGATGTTTGGGGATAGACAGACTAAAGATGTTAGAATTTAAAACAATCTAATTCTGTCCTTTAAAATGAGCTTAGAGCGATCGCTGCTGAAACTCGCTGCTGTAGCCAAGGCATTATCCATGGAAACTTGCACTGCACCAAGATGCAATAAACCTGTCTCAAAACCCGGTTACAAATTCTGCTACGATTGCTGGAAAGCCAATAACGCTAAACCTCGACCTAAACCACAACCTCAGCCATCCTCTACTTCTGGACTCTTATCCGCCACAAAAATCAGCGATAAAATCGCTCTGCACAATCACAACATTCACCGCAACAACATTAACCGTATTCTAGCCGAGTTAGGATTGCTGAGTAAACAGGAGAAAGGTTGGATTGCTACTCGACGGGGACTCGCTTTTGGCGCAGTGGAAAAAACCCATTCCCAAACGGGTATTCCCTATGTTCTCTGGCCAGAATCTATTCTGGACAATTCCGTCTTCTTAACAGCTATTCAGAGTTTCAATGGTGATAACCTGGAAGTAAGCAGCTCAGAAACTAACCAAGAACGAGGCTTTCGTGAGAAATTTCGGAATGATGCCAAGTTACGTACAACCGATGGTCATTGGGTACGTTCAAGATGATTATCTGCCCAAAATGTTATTGGATTTTGGGGTAGTAGTTAGTTGAGGTAGCAAAATTTTAGAGTAGGAAGCTTTAAAGGTATCTTTCAATGTTCCCGCCAGGTGAAAATAATTTGCTCGTCAGCTTGCCTAAACTCAATATTAAACTTATCAAACCTGAGGGGGCGACATGAAAGCTAAAACATTGATAGAATAAGCTCCATAGCCCTCATACCTCTTAAATAATACTCTAGCTTATTGCGATTAAGTCTCATTAAATCCTGAACAATACCCCAACAATCATCCCAGAAACTGATCCAAGTGTGACTATATAAACCAACATAAAAACTGCTATGTCTTCTTGTTGAGCGTAATGGTTCTTTAACTCTAGCGATATATTTTTGTACACCCATGTGTTTAAGTTTCTGTCCTTGAAAGCGGGTAAATTAGTTAAAATAAACCAACCTTCTTCAGCGGAAGAACATTGACGGGTTCGCTGCCATTTAGCGGCAGAATTACTAACTCTAGCATTAAGTCTTCTGCTGACATTCCACTGGCTTTGACGATTTCATCGGGAATTACAACGCTCATCTTCCTCTCTCTGTTCTGTATCTTGTAGTTGTTAAATAGCGATCGCACCTTAAAGAGCTGATAAAGTGCGATACCCATTTTCGAGATAGTTCTGGAAATCTTCACCAACTTCACGAATATCTAGATCCTCATGCTGCACTGCTCTCTGGGCAAGCCTTTGAGCAAGTTTTCTGTCAATATCAATATATAACTCTAACAATCGCCTATACTCTTCGTCTGTCCCATCTTGGAGCAGCGGTTCAGCGCTATTTTCGATATTTGCCAAAAGCCACTTTTTAGGAAGCGAAAGAATTACTTTTCTACAAAGCTCAATATCTGAGTGGGAGACACTAGCTAAATCAACTAAATCGTCAAACAAACCCTGCCGTTCTTCTAGGTTTAGAGACTTTATGAGTCTTAGTGCTGTACCTCTTTCACTGGGATTGTGTAGGGCTTTCTTGATTAGTCCTACTCTGTCAGGACAATTATTGAGGAAGTCTTGACGAGCTTGAATATAAGCAATTTGTTTTTCAAACACTTTGTGCCAAAGTTCGGTATCGTTTCCTGTAGGTTGCTCTTGAAACATGGCTTTTAAGTTTTATCCCTATCTTATTTCCTTCTTACCAGCGTAAACCCATCCACTGTTAAGAAACTTTT
Source organism: Coleofasciculus sp. LEGE 07092 (assembly GCF_015207375.1). Lineage (GTDB taxonomy): Bacteria > Cyanobacteriota > Cyanobacteriia > Cyanobacteriales > Coleofasciculaceae > LEGE-07092. The sequence goes on from NZ_JADEWY010000122.1 coordinate 2,157, forward strand.
CAACAAATTCTGTAAATGGCATTTCTCGACTTGGGTAGATCGTATGATGGGTTGGCGAGTGAGTACCACCAACATCTTTACCATCAGCGACCACATCAAGACCTTCAGGTAATTCTGTATCCTGATTAAGTCGGTAGTAGTGTCCTATGAGTGGTGCGTATTGAACATCACCAAAGGTAGATGCTCCTGTCAGTGGGTTTGTCGGTTTTACACAATCATTTTCAACGGCAATATCTTTATTTTGGCGCGGTGGGCGGGGGCTTTGCCTATTGGCAAAGGCGTAGAGTGTTGTAGGTACAGTGACTCGTTTGACTGCGTTGATGTCTTCTGTAGGCTCTTGGGGTTGGCTATCTGCCCCCTCATTAATCACTAATTTTACCAACTCAATGATAGTCAGTGTTCCACTCTAGGGCAGTCGGGTGTTTTTAGGCAAGAGTGAGTCTAGGTAAAATCTGCCCTCTACAACTACACAAAAAAAAGAGCGATCGCACTTTCCTAACGATCGCTCTTTCACCTAATAGTCTTCATCTTACTCCCCTCTCCTCGCAGGAGAGGGGTAGGGGGAGAGGTCAAACCTTCGCTTCTTCCTTCACCAACTTATCCCAACCCAAATCCTTCAAACTACTATTCCGACGCAGCGGACGAGTTGCCAATTCCAGAATATCCCGCGCATTGGTAAAGCCGTGAATTTGAGCAAAGGTAAACTCAACAGACCATTTGGTATTAATTCCCCGTGCTTCCAATGGATTCGCGTGTGCCATACCCGTAATTACTAAATCCGGCTTCAACTCATGAATCCGCTGAAGTTGATTGTAATTATCCGGTTTCTCGATAATCTTCGGATTCGGTATTCCCATTTCTTGGCACGTCTTCTCTAACAATGCCAACTCAGCCGCTTGATAGCGCTTGTCCATATAAGGAATACCAATTTCTGGACAAGTCATACCGCAGCGAATCAGGAAACGTGCTAGGGAGATTTCTAATAAGTTATCCCCCATGAAGAAGACAGACTTGCCGCGAATTAGCTTGATGTAATCTTCCAAGCTTTCCCAAATTTTCGCTTCCCGTTCGTCTAAACCTTTCGGTTCAATCCCGAATACCGAGGAAATCTTCTCAATCCAAGCACGAGTACCATCGGGTCCAATGGGGAAGGGTGCGCCAATGAGTTTGCACTTGCGGCGACGCATTAAGGTGGTTGCTGTCCGCGAGAGGAAGGGGTTGACACCCGCGACATAATACCCTTCTTCGAGCACTGGGAGTTCAGTATATCGCTTCGCGGGCAACCAACCGGAAACCTTAATCCCTTGCTTTTTCAGTTCTAGGGTCAAATTCGTGACAACGGGGTCGGGCAAAGAGCCAAATAATACTAGGGGTGTGTGATCCACATACTCCGACTCTTCAGCCGCTACGTCTTCTTTCTTGCGTCCGAAATTGAGGAGTTTAGAAATTGCATTCCGTTCTTCTTTATCCGCTTCCAGTTTCGGCGCTTCCTTGGGACACTTGTGCGCCATCGCCGCTAGGACAGTATCTTCACCCTGGGTGAACGCATAGTCCAAACCATTGGCACGGGCAGTAACGATGGGAATCCCAATTTCAGATTCTAACTTGGGAGCCAAGCCTTCCAAATCCATCTTGATGATTTCCGTGGTGCAAGTGCCAATCCAGACAATTACACTAGGGTTGCGATCGCGTTTAATCTGCAAACACAACCGCTTCAATTCTTCGTAATCATTTAATTGAGCCGAAATATCCGCTTCTTCCAACTCTGCCATGGCATAGCGGGGTTCTGCGAAAATCATTACCCCCATAGCGTTTTGCAGGAAATAGCCACAGGTTTTCGTACCAATCACTAAGAAGAAGCTATCTTCAATCTTTTGATAGAGCCATGCAACGCAGCTAATTGGACAAAATGTATGGTAATTCCCAGTTTCGCATTCAAACTCTAGGGGTTGTGGGGTTTGAGCAACAGTCATGAAAAATTCTCCTCTCTTCGTTTCTCTAAGGAAGTCTCTACAGGATGTTTAAATTTGCTAATTGCTAATTGCTTGTGTAGGGGCGGGTTTTACTTGAAATCCAGGTAATCAGCGATCAATACCCTAAACCCGCCCCAATGCCAATAACCAATGACAAATGACCAATTAAACCATCATCAAATCAAGTTCTTCTTCCTCAGACTTCACCTTCGGTTGCTGGGGATTCAGGTAGAAGTCAGACAGCAAGGCGAACAACTCCCGGTCAGGCGTGTCACTCGGTACAACACCCTCAGGCTGAGACAGAATCTGGTCAGCGATATTCAGGTAGTAGTCGCAGACATAGTTGAGAGAAGGGTCAGTTTCTGCCATTTCAAATAGGGTTTTGCCCTTCACGCGGGAAACGCGAATATCTTCAATCAGAGGCAGAATTTCCAACACTGGCATGGGTACTGCTTCAATGTACTTGTCGATTAGGTCACGCTTAGAGGTGCGGTTGCCAATGAGTCCTCCCAAACGCAGGGGATGGGTACGCGCTTTCTCACGCACGGACGCAGCAATCCGGTTAGCGGCAAACAAGGCATCGAAGCCGTTATCGGTGACAATCATGCAGTAGTCGGAATAGTTTAGAGGCGCAGCAAAACCACCACAAACCACGTCACCGAGAACGTCAAACAGAATTACATCGTATTCGTCAAAGGCATTGAGTTCTTTGAGTAGCTTTACCGTCTCGCCGACGACATACCCACCGCAACCTGCACCTGCTGGAGGTCCACCTGCTTCTACGCAATCAACACCGCCATAACCTTTGTAGATGACATCTTCTGGCCAGATATCTTCGTAATGGAAATCTTTTTCCTGAAGCGTGTCGATAATCGTGGGAATCAGAAAACCAGTGAGGGTAAAGGTGCTGTCGTGCTTAGGATCGCAGCCAATTTGCAGGACTTTCTTACCGCGTCGTGCCAAAGCGACTGAGATATTGCAGCTTGTAGTGGATTTGCCGATACCGCCTTTTCCGTAAACTGAGAGTTTCACGCTTCGTTGTCTCCTATCGTTGGGTTCAAAACTGGGATGTTGTCGTTGCTGCTATTAAAGGGTTGCAACTAGGTATTGGCTCTCAAGCCATCCCTTGATTGCTTCCATGGGTTCCTTGATTGCATTATTGACCAACTCTCAGGGAAAAGAAAGGGGTGTTTCAGATGGAAGGGGGACTAATAAAGATTAATCAGGCTCATAAATTTAATAATCGATTGCGAATCGCTCAATTCTAGTTTTATGCGCTCTAAAGTAACTTTATAAATTTTTGTGTAATTTATTTATATAAATATGAACAAAAAACAAAAAAACCGATAACCCATCCAGAACCCGCAGCGACTGGCAGGGTTTTACGAGCCACATTGAACCCGATCTTGAGCGGCGAATTGCTTTGAAGGAGAGGGTTTCAAGCGATCGCTATCCTTCAGCGTGAGCATTTGCACTCAGATATATCTGGCAAGTCTGAGGGTTGGTTGAGAGTGCGATCGCAGGTTTTGCTAAGACAGTGGGGATTTTTGTAAATTAAAGTTAATTTTTGCAGAAGTGACTGCACTATCTGAGTTTTAGTGTCCTTAGAAATGAGTGAGGGGTGATCACCCTAAGTTGCATGCGCGGTGGAGTCAAGCTGTGGCAGACAGCTCTAAAAACACTAGAGGGGACATTCGTCTTCGCTTCGACGCAGTGTTAGCCTGTGCTGGTGCGACTGACAGTGGACGGGCAAGTCTATCATAATAGTAGCCGACAAACTGTTAACCTACTTTCAATGAAGATGGGACTACAGATTTCAATCTCTGATTCCATTTTGCAAGCGATTCCTTTACCAGAACAGCGTATTGAACAAGAATTGCTTCAGGAATTAGCAATTGCTCTCTATGCACAAAACTTTCTTAGCTTTGGCAAGGCGCGAGAACTTGCTGGAATGGATAAATATGAATTTGGACAATTACTTTCTCGTCGCGGAGTAGTGCGGCATTACGGTTCTGAAGAATTAGATGATGACTTGACTTATGCCAGTAGTGAGTAATAGGCAGAAAAATCGCTAAATCTTTGGGATTAAAAGTAACAGGTATTTTGGGAGTTCTGCTACGTGCTAAACAAATAGGTGAACTTGAATCGTTGCAACCTGTAATTGATGACCTGACTAGCAAAGCAGGATTTCGGATTGCACCTGATTTGCTGGCACAAATTCTTATGTAGTAGGAGAGATAAGCATAAGCACCAATCCGCCAGGGGTTTAAACCCCTGTCTCATAGCGAAAGTCCTCTTAAGAGGACTAAATGCTTACTAGATAGGAATTTAACTGAAGCGAGTGTCGTCTCTTTCCTTGCGCTACCTGCTATTCAGTTGTGAATTTTCAACCCCTTACCCTGGAGCCACAGCCAAATAACGTAACCCAGATAAGCAATCCAACTGACGAACGTTACAACTGGAACAACAGATTTAGCCAGGTTAATCGTCTTTGTCATCAGCATAAGCATCACCTCCCCATGATTTGGTATCTGAATATCGGAAAGTTACAACATAGGTAAGACCCCGATCTGAATCGGTGAATTGGTATTGTGGTCGGCTTGTCGTACCTATGACATTAAAACCTGTTAGGTTAATCGTATTACCATCTTGCTGGTTTTTAACGTAGAGGATGTAAGAAGCTGGTTCCCATGCCCAAAAAGAAGCCTGCCAATTCGAGTTAGAAAAGGTTCCCCGAATTGAAAACTTACCCACGGTTATCGGACAGTTGTTCTCCTCTGCGTCAGTTCCATTGCTGGTATCTAAATAAGCTTGACACGGTTGGTTCGGTTCATCGGCTTCTGCTGCAAACGATAGAGATAAAGAAAGTGGTAAAGTGCAAACAGTTGCCAATGCGATTAGTCTAAGTTTCATGATGGTTTTTAGTAAATTTTTTATCATTTCTCTCAACTATTAAGAGTAATCGAAACCCAACCGACAAGAAGATTTTGGGCAAAATTTAAAAAACTGACATACACCCGATGCGATCGCCTCTCTTAACTTTACGCGATCGCACTCATAAACTATCTAATTTCCTGAATCAGTATTTCTCTAGCAGTCATAGTTTACTTACTCTTTAGTTTTGTCAATTCTACCGCCGAAAATTATCAGGTATAGTCGCACCCCTCAGGTCAGCACTTTCCAGATTAGCCCCCGAAAGCTTCGCCGCGCTGAGGTTGGCATTCTTCAGATAAGCACCCCGGAGGTCAGTAGCGATGAGATTAGCATGAGTCAGGTCAGCATTCTCCAACGAAGAACTTCTGAGGTCTGTACCCCGGAGGTCAGCACCCGTTAAATTAGCATGGCTTAAGTCAACGGTTCTGAGATTCAATCCCCTCAAGTCAGCACCCCTCAAGTCACACTTGGAACATTCACCCGTTAAGCGCAATTGTTCAACTGAGTTTCTGATCTGTCCTACAGGTTCTGCCGTCCGATACGCTGCGATCGCACCAACGGTTAACATAGTCACAAAGCTGAGTTTGAGCAGCACCAGTTTAGTAGCTAAAGCATTGATTTTTTCCGCTACCTCAGTGCTACTCTTGGTTTTAGCTTCACCAATAATCTCAATCGGCAGAAGTGCTTCTAAGGCAGCAGCAGCATTAGGAAAGCGATGTTTCAGACTGGGTGCCATCATCTTTTCCAGCCAGTTAATAAACTCCGAACTCAGATGGGGAACTAGAGTTCTAAAATTAATCCGATACGTCTCATCAATGAGATTGCCAATTTCAGTTGATTTCGTCTGAGTCAGCAAGCAAATCAGCGTTGCACCTAAACTGTACAAGTCAGAGGCTTCTGTTAACTGACGATTAAATAACTGTTCGGGAGGCATAAACCCCAACGTCCCCTTAACCGTACTACTAGCGGCGAGTTCCTCACCACCCATCCGGGCTAACCCAAAATCTACTAAATAAACCTTAATCTGGGGGAAACGCTCAACTAATATATTCTCTGGTTTAATATCCCGATGAATAATAGGCGGAACTTGCTGTTGCAGGTAAACCAAAACCTCTAAGAGTGCGATCGCAATTTCTTTGATATCTTGAGGCGTAAACAGTTGCGGTACAGCCAGAGAGGGGGCTGGTTTGTACTCCTGCACCAAACAAAACCCATCGGCAGTTTCAAAGGCATCCAAGTACTGGGGAATACTGGGAGAATTGAGCTGTTGCAATAAGGCAATTTCCCGATCGTGGGCATCGTAATCTGACCAACTCGCTCCCACTTTAGCAAATTGGAACTGTTTAATGACAACAGGTTGCTCAGTTTGGGTACTGGTTGCTAAGTAAGTCACCCGTCCCCCACTGCGATTGTGTCCAAGTTCCCGCTCAATGTGATAATCAGGATAGGAAAACTCAGGAAAGCTGCTATTCGAGTTTTTGGTAATAGGATTCATAGTTCATTATTCCTCAGTTAATAACGATTTAGCACGCTTCACCAACCGAATAAACTCAGCACGGTATCCATCTAAATCCTCACCTTGAGATTGATTAGCTAGCTGCAACACCTCATCAAAGTTTCCATTTCCCTTATACTGAGAATCTCTCAACACCATGCCAAATTCGGCAACGGCGGCTGAAAACTTATAGTTATTCGATGCCTGTGCCAATTTTAACTCCTGATCGACAACGGGAGAGGTGAGGAGTTGAGAGGTATTTTCATCCGGTTGCTTATAACGCAATTTTACTTGCATCAACTCATTACTCGTAAAGGCTACAGGTTCTCCAGTCTTCTGTTGAGAATTCGAGGGATCAACATCTGATAGTGTGACATCACTATTAACACCAACGGGAATAATTTCGTAAAGTGCCGTTACCGAATGTCCAGAACCTAACTCTCCGGCATCTTTTTTGTCATCCTTGAAGTCTTCATTCCGCAACTGTCGATTCTCATACCCGATTAAACGATAGCCTTGAACTTTTTCCGAATTAAAGACTACTTGCAGTTTCACATCCTTGGCGATGGTGAGTAACGTCCCTCCCATCTCTGTCACCAAGACTTTCTTTGCCTCTAGGATATTATCAATGTAAGCGTAATTACCATTTCCTTTATCCGCAATTTTTTCCATCTTGGCATCTTGGAGATTACCCTGTCCAAATCCCAGAACCGTAAGGAAAACTCCCTGATCTCGCTTCTGTTCAATCAGCCGCACCAATTCTGCATCACTGGAAACTCCTATATTAAAATCCCCATCTGTTGCCAGAATGATACGGTTATTACCAGATTTGATAAAATTATCTTGAGCCAGTTTATATGCCAGTTGAATACCCTCACCCCCAGCGGTAGAACCCCCTGCCTCTAACTTATCAAGAGCTGCTAATATCTTATCTTTTTGATTCCCCGGTGTTGGGGGTAAAACCGTGCCGGCTGATCCAGCATAAACAACTATACTCACACGGTCATTTTCTCGCAATTGGTCAACTAGTAACCGAAATGCTTCTTTAAGTAAGGGGAGTTTGTTAGGTTCAGCCATGGAAGCGGAAACATCTAATAAAAATACCAAATTACTGGGGGGTAAATTTTCAGTGGCAATGGTTTTTCCCTGCAAACCAACGTGAACTAATTTATGCTGAGGATTCCAAGGCGCTTCGGCAACTTCTGTAGTGACAGAAAAAGGGCGATCGCTTGTAGGTTGGGGATAGTCGTAGGTAAAATAGTTGATCAACTCTTCAATCCGCACCGCATCTTTAGGTGGGAGTTGACCTCCATTGATAAAGCGTCGAATGTTGCTGTAGGATGCAGCATCAACATCAATGGAAAAGGTGGAGAGAGGATTAGCGCTAGCACTCAGAAAAGGATTTTCCTGGATGGTGCTGTAGGTTTCGCGGTTAGATTCTTCTGGAACTTGACGATTAAGAGTATCTGAACCTGGGGATTGTTGTGCCGTCGGTGCTAATTTAGCCGCTTGGGGAGAAGCTTCACCAGGTACGGCACTTGTTTCAGTTTGTTCATTGGGAGGTTCAGACATCATATATCCTCCATCCCCTGCTTCACAAGCGACGGTGAGCTGTCCCAATACAACAGCTAGTCCTAAAATAGCGATCGCTTTTTGCATAGAATTCATAGTTGCCCTCCTTACAGGCAGCCTGCTGGAAAAGTCCAACGGGTAAAGTTCTTTGGCTGCAACTCTTTAGTTTTACTCTCAGGATTTGTTGCGAGACGGCATGGTTGCCAAAACTGTAACGTCGGCAATCCGTCGCTGCTTCTCAATCCCTGAGCATTCTTGCCATTACCTGTATGGACTTATCTCTTACTGCTGCACTACTTATGCAAAAGCTTTTATCGTGCTTTCTACCATTTAACTCAACCAATAAAACAAATGACTTCTACCCTCTGCCGATTAAGGATTAATTTCTTGAAGCTGACTGCCTGGATTCAGTTCTGAGGTTTCATCCTCGCTATCGCTGCTACGAATAAAAGGTTCTGTAGTAAAAGGCTCAAACGACCTATCCTGGGAGTCTGAAGCAGCTTTTGCCAATTCTACAACCCGTTCAACCTCTTCCTTATAATGCTGTTTTTGGGAATACTCCGCCATCTTAATCTGAGCCGTCTCGTAGGTGGATGTTTCGGAAGGAATTTGAGAGAGATAGTTCAAAGCACCCCTAAAGTCTCGTTCTGACGCCCGATTGTAGGCTCGTTGTAATAAAGACTCCGCCTTAATTCGCTGTTTTTCTTGATATTCCGCTAGTTTAGGTTGAATCTGAGTACCTGTGAGCGTTTCTGAAGGAATTTGTTTTAGCAAAGCCAGGGCATTGCTAAAGTCTTTCTGTGCAGCGTGTTCGTAAGCTTGTTTTAATAACTGTTGAGCTTCTGTTTCCAAGTGGGGTTGGGCTTGCTCTACGAGTGGCTCAATTTTACGCTGCCAAAATCTGACATTGGGAGCCTTACGAGCTTCTTCGAGGACATCTCGCCACCGTTTTTCATGAAAGGCACGTTCTGCGGCTTGGAACTGAGTAGCAGCCGTATGCCATTCCCGCCGCCACTGTCCCATGGTGGCAACAGATTCCGGGTAAACAGTACTATCGCGAGGAATAGATTTGGCTAGAGCGATCGCTTCTTTAAAATTCCCCGCTTCGTATTGTACTCTCGCTCTCTGCAAACGGTCGAGACTGGGATTGGAAGGAGCCGCATTCAGCAGAGAATAAAGTCCAAAGGAGATAGCTGCAGTATTGCAAGCTGCCGCGCCGATTCCTATTCCCGTCATCAGCGAAGGTATCTTGAACCAGTTTCCCTGAAAGGCTTTAACGTCTGCTGTGGCAATGGATGATTCTAATACTAGCCCCTCTGGTAACTCCTCGTTGTTCACGTCTTGCTCCTCACTCTTCATCATCAGTGTTTTCAGGACAATTAGGGCATCCTTGGCAGACTGATAGCGTTTCTGATAATCTTGCAACACCAGATGATTCAGCACAAATGCCAGTGCTGCACTGACTGATGCGTGCTGCTGCCAGCTAATCTTCCCAGTACGGGGGTCTGTGGATAATTGTGCTAGGCTGAGTCCGGTGAGTGCTTGAATAGCGATCGCACCCAGTGCATACAAGTCGCTGTTGGGACGGGGATAACCACAAAGCTGCTCTATCGGAATCTCTCCTAAAAGAGATACCGTTGTGGATTTCTGATGAGCATTTCCCCAGTCAAAGATATCAATTAGACAAGCTGCACTAAAACCAATTAAAACCAGCCTGCCATCTGAACGACGCCGAATCAAATTGTTCGGCTTGAGATTTCCGTGAATCACCCCTTGAGAGTGAATAAAATCTAGAATGTTTAAAACGTCTTGCAGCAGTTCAACACACAGAGACTCAGTCCATCGTGTATTACCGTAAGAAATTAGGGAAAGTTCTGCATTCAGTAGTGTTCCGACAATCAGCTCTTGTACAAAATAGAACCCTCGTTTATCTTGAAAACTGTCTAAAAGTCGGGGAATTTGGCTATGATTGCTCAGTCTGTCAAGGATTTCTGCTTCCCGCTCAAACAGTCGCCTACTAATTTTCCATTGTTCAGAATTGATACCATTCGGCTTGAGGTGCTTAACCACACATTGAGGATTATCACATTGCCAACTATCTTCGACAATAAAGGTCTGTCTCAATACTCCGGCGCTCAGAACTCGAACAATGCGGTAACGCCCATTGAGAAAATCTCCTAACCTCAGCTTATGTGCGTTAGTATTCAACGAACTTCTTCCCGCCAGACTGCCTTTACATCTATAATTAATTTCTTCTTTCGACAACGTATCAATTTTTCCGGAATCAGTTCCGAATGTCTCTTGTAAAAGAGTTAGGTACTGAAGGTTTTGGTAAGCTATCCAGCAGAAAGAGTGGGTAGTTGCACGACATCTATCAAGGCTGACAGTCAGCAAATCGCGTTTGGGTGGATATAATTTTATGGAATGGCATACAACGGACGCTCAAAGTCTGGCAATTATTGACCGCGAAATCGGACCTCACACCTTTTCCCCAGCCGAATACGAGATTGTGCGCCGAGTCATTTACGCGACGGCTGACTTTGAGTATCAGCATCTGATTCGCTTTTCCGAACGTGCCTTACAAGCTGGAGCCGCCGCATTAGCTGCTCGTACTACCATTGTGGTCGATGCGCCGATGGTACAAGTGGGTATCGCTCCCCATATCCAAAATACCTTTGCCAATCCCGTGTATTGCAGCATGGAAGCCATCACACGCCCTCAAAAAGAAAAAACGAAAGCGGCTTGGGGAATTCAAACCCTAGCAAGACGCTATCCAGAGGGAATTTTTGTCGTAGGTCAAGCTCAGACCGCCCTAACCGCGTTGGTAGAATTAATAGAGGCAGAAGAAATCAGACCCGCATTAGTGATTGGGACACCTTCGGGATTTGTTGAGGTGGATGTCGCCAAATCTCGCTTAGAAGACTCCTTAGTTCCTCACATTCGCATTGAAGGTCGTAAGGGTTCTGCGGTAGTAGCAGCCGCCATTATTAATGGGTTAGTCGATTTGGCTTGGCAAGCTTACGGACAAGATACCACAGGTGTCAGCTAACGGTTTTTTAGGTATAGCAACTGCCAAGACGGTTAAAACATATATGAATTTAGTAGAGACGTTCCGCCGGAACGTCTCTACCAGAGTTTGTCCTAAGATATGTGTCCACTGCTATAAAAGGTAAAACGGTAGCAATTTCTATTAAAGAAAGTGCGTCTTTAGTTTTCTTATCTACTCCCTACTCCCTACTCCCTTTCCATGGTACAAACACCCACCAAAACCCTAACCCTGGAAGCGTTTCAGAAACGTCCAGAAACCAAGCCAGCAAGTGAATATATCAACGGTCAAATTATTCAGAAACCAATGCCGCAGGGGAAGCACAGCAAGTTGCAGGGTAAGCTGGTTACTGCCATTAATGAGGTCGTTGAAACTCAGAAAATTGCCCTAGCTTTTCCAGAATTGCGGTGTACTTTTGGTGGACGGTCAATTGTGCCAGATGTAACGGTGTTTGCCTGGGAAAGAATTCCCCTTGATGAGGATGGTGATGTTGCCAATGTATTCAAGGCTCACCCAGACTGGACAATCGAAATTCTCTCCCCAGACCAAAGTCAGACTAAAGTGACGGGGAATATCTTGCACTGTCTCAAACACGGTAGCCGATTAGGTTGGCTAATTGATCCAGATGAACGCTCTGTGCTAGTTTACCCACCCAGGCAGCAACCAGAACTTTTGCAGGAACCAACAGATGTGCTAACCGTTCCAGACTTAGTTGTAGAACTACAGTTAACAGTCGAGGATTTGTTTGGCTGGTTGAGGTTGAGATAACTTGGACGTTTATCACTTGGTCGATTTTTTTTACCAAAAGATAGAGCCTAAGACTCGGAATCATTATCCCATTCCACCTCTAGGAGTAGAATTAGGGCTGTTATCCCCTAGAAGCTAATTTCATTAACGTCTGCGACGCTTAGTCTTGACAATACGGGGAGCTGCTGGATAGGTTTCTTCTTCATCAGCGTCCCTCAACTGACGACTCACTTGAGCAAAAATATCTCGCTGTAAGTAAGGATAGTCACTCACCCAGATATTTAACCGGGGAATATAAATATCGCTAGTTTGGGCAATGCGTCCCAAGTCAGGTTGGCTTGACATAACCAACATCTCCGCCATTTGACCTGGAACAATTCCTTTGTGAGTACGGCGTATTGGTACTTGTAGAAGTGTAGTAAATCCTGTCTCGTCACCTACTTCCACATTCAGGCGTCGTTCTCGATTTTCTACAATGACCAACTCACCGCGATTATTGACATTTTCTTCAGTTCCAGTCAATTCTTCTGTTACGAATACATCCAGCACTCGACCTCGCCAGAAGCCACTATATTGGTATCGACGTATCTTAATATTGCGCATACTTGCCCAGTATACGGGTCCCCAAAACCAGTAAAGCCCCGCACCAATACCAAGTAGCAAGCGTAATGGATTGAACCCCGAACCCAATAGGAGTCCTACCAATAAAACGACGACTACTGCCACGAGAGAAATTAAAAGTCGCTTCAAAAACTCTGGAAATTTCCCCCAGTAATAGGCGTATTGGGGACTAGTGGCAATTAAAGGAATGATTTGTTCAAACTTCTGGCGGGTGATTGGAATCAGCATAAGTTTTGTCTTTTGTCCTCCATCATTTGCTTTTTTTTACAAACTAACAACCAATCATCCGTTACATCCGCTACAAAATCCGTTGCCAACAATGACTCCTGACTCCTGACGATTTACAAGATTTTCTCTAACCCGTAGACTAGAGATTTGAGTTGGGTCACTTTGCGAATAGCTAGGAGAACTCCAGGCATATAGCAGGAACGGTCTGTGGTGTCGTGCCGTAGGGTATAGATTTGACCGGGAGCACCGAAGATGACTTCTTGGTGGGCAATCAAACCCGGTAAGCGAACGCTGTGGATGCGAATGTTATCATCTGCAACACTCCCCCTAGCTCCAGCTAATTTTTCTGTTTCTTCTACCATAGCCGGATTGTAGGTTTTGCCGAGTCCTGACAGCATTTGGGCGGTTTTAATAGCAGTACCACTGGGGGCGTCGGCTTTTTGATTGTGGTGGAGTTCGATAATTTCAACGTGATCGAAGTATTGGGAAGCTTGCACAGCGGCTTGCTGAAGCAATACCATACCAATAGAGAAATTGGGAACAATTAAGCAGCCAGTGCTGGCTTTTTCGGCAAAGTCGGCAAGGTCTTGAATTTGGTCGGAACTAAGTCCAGTAGTGCCAATGACGGGTCTGACTCCGTAAGCGATCGCTGTGCGGACATTCTCATAAACGCTGTCAGGGTGGGTAAAATCAACCATCACCCCCTGCACTTTTTCCTGAGTCGCCATTACCAGCGTCGCTTGCAAGTCATTTAAAATCGGAATTTCTACTGGCTCGCCGCCAGCCACTTCCCCGACATCTTGACCGAGGTACTGGGGGTTCCGGTCAATTGCACCGATTAAGGTCATATCGTCAGCTTGACTAACTGCCTTAACCACCTCACGACCCATTTTGCCAGCAGCACCGTTGATAACAACTGGGATAGGAGATTCATTTGCCATAATTTCACTCTATCGTTGCGACTCGTCAAGGGAATTTTATACCAAGTTGCATTCTAAGCTGTAAGTAGTAGAAAGGGAGTGGGGAGTAGGGAGTGGACATTTCTAAATTAGATTTTTGATCGCAACCTGGTATTCGCTTTTCGCTTATAGCTGCGTATAAAAAAGGAGCTAGAAAGCTCCTTGAACAGCATTGCGATCGCTAGAGTGAAAAACTTAAGATTTCTTCAGCTTACGTTGAGCCGCAAATAAACCACCCACAGCCATCAGACCCAGAATAGCAGAGGGTTCTGGCACTGAAGCTGGAGGATCTGTGGGATCACCTGGGGGCACATTTACTTCAAACGGGTCATCATAAGTGAAACTGAACGAGTTATCGGCAGACGCCACATTAGAGGGTGAACCCTTGAAAGAATAGAGTATATCCTCTTGGTCGGAGTAAGAAACTTTGACGAGTTCACTAGCCCGCAAGGTTAGCTCGAACGGTAGATTATCTAACGCTGCCTTGAGTGCTGGATCTTTGTCAGCGTAGAATAGCAAATTAGTGTGACCGGCTAGTCCAAAACCGACCTCGTTTCCATTTTTAGTGACGTAGGCAATATTGGGGTCAACAGTTCGCTGAAATCCGCCATTCGTTAGAAATGCGTTGTAGAGATCCTCGCGATCATTGAACTTGCCCCCGGTCAAGAAACTCAAACCAGTGAACAGAAACTTTTCATCAATGTTATTTGCCGCCAGGTTTGCATCAAAGGCGTCATCAAACCACTTTGTGGCAACAGTATCTGCTGTATAGGATGTCTCTAGACCTTCACCGAACAAATCTTTTGCCGTCAGACTGCTGAAGATGACGCTTGTATTGTCATCAAAGTCAACATCTAGGCTTGTGACTTCGCCATAGCTCAAGAAATTTGGCAGTGCTAGAGTTTCACTACTTTTAAATAACTCAACATTTCCTCCAGGTTTAGGGGCAGTGCCGCCTAGAATACCTATTAAGTTGGATGTATCTGTACCCTTAGACCCTAGACAAACCTCTGCTGGACAAGTGATGTTAGGATCAACATCCCAAACTTCAAAGTCATTGGGTGCAGTTCCTGTAATACTTGCACCCGTGATGCTTGCAGCCAATGCTGGAGTAGTTGCGATCGCACTTACACCTGCAACAACCGATGCACCGAGCAGGAATTTCTGAATTTTTCCGTTCATTTAAGTACCTCCGTAAGGTTTAACCCTTGAGCCATACAACTGTAAAGATTATAAGAAGATTTCTGAGTAAACTCGATGAAGTTTCGGTAAAGTTCTGGACATTCCCCCTAGTATGTATTAATGCGATCGCTTTTAATTGTCATACATATAAAGCGGCAATTTATATAAATATATGTAAACCAAAATTCGATTAACTGCTGAAGTTGAGTTGACAATAATTTTACAAAACTTGATATTTATCCTGAGAATGATATTGATCTAAAAAAAGGGAGCCAACTGGCTCCCTCTAAAATGTTTTGACCGCTAGAGTTGGAAAGCTTAACCTTTTTTCAGCTTGCGCTTGGCAGCAACTAAACCACCCATAGCCATTAAACCTAACACGGCAGAGGGTTCTGGAACCGATGCGGGAGGATCGCCTGGAAGGGTGACTTCGTAGTTACCGTTGTGAGAGTGTCCATCACCTTGTTCAGTCAGTCCAGAATTGGCGGCAGTAAAGCTGTAAAGGTATTGAGGAGTACCATTATCATAAGTAACCTTGACGACTTCGCTAGCCTGTATAGGTGAAATAGCCGGTATGGGTGGGAATCCTAACAAGGCTAATGCATCGTAGTGACCCGCTAGTCCAATTCTAATTTCACCAGTCGTATCATCTTGATTGACATAGGAGATGTTGGGGTCACTAAACCGTTGAAATCCACCAGCGAGTAGAAACGTGTTGAAAAGTTCTTTACTGCTAGGAACACTGTAGGTGGATAAAGCTGTGTTAAACCACTGTGTCGCTAAATTAGATGGGTTATAAAGTGGATCAAGGGCTGCGGTAAGTTGTTGAGCAAAAAGAATGGGTTTCAATATCGGGTTAGGTAGTTGAGATAGACCTGTCGTTACAGGGGTTATATTAGTTGCCCCAAACCAATCTACTGCCGTCAGACTACTTAACGAGATGCCTTTGCCACCAATTTGCCCAGTCAAACTTGTGGTTGTGTTGTAGTTCAAGAAACTTTTAAAGGCAGTAACCGCTTGCAAAGGATTTGACGGTGAGAGAGGAGATTGCTCGCTATTGGCAAATAGTTCTACGTTGCCCCCTGGTGAACCTGCGGGATTGCACGCGCCTGCAACTACCGTGCAACTTCCTTGCAGCACAGTTGCCAAAGATGCTGAGTCATTTCGGACGGTCTGATTACCAACTTTTTCATAGATATAGTAGTCGGTTCCTGCTGTTCCCGAAACACTAGCACCTGTAAGGGTTCCAGCCAAAGCAGGGCTGCTAGCGATCGCACTTACACCTGCAACCATCGATGCACCGAGCAAAAGTTTCTGAATTGTTCCGTTCATGAGGGATGTCCTTAATTTGTAGCGAATTGACTTTTTATGGAGTTAAGGTTTAAGATTTGATTAGCTCGGTTACATTTCGATACATACCTAGGCTGATAAAACCGAGATTTTTCAATCTAGATTTCCAATCTAGACGCTCCAATCCCTAAATAGGTAAAGCTTTTGCAACGATTTAGTACCGCAATCATGAAGATTTAAACAAGCTTACCAAGGATAAAACAGTTGACGAGAAAGGCATTTTTTTTTGTATTAATCCTTTTCCAGGAAGACAAAATAATCTTTTCTTCCTATAGGTTTTATATGGAATCCGATTAATTACCTAACTATAGAATAAACAAAAATTTTGTAAAAACGTTACATATAACGTCTCTACAACTGTGTGTAATTATCCAAATTTGATATTACTTGGTATTAAAAAGATACTTCCACTAAGCCGCGTTCTACACGCTTCCAATAAATCCCGCAATACGTTCTACTGCCAATTCTAAAACCGCCGGTTCCTGTACTAAGGCAAATCGGACATATCCCTCACCAGCTTTACCAAAACCTGCTCCTGGTGATGCCGCCACACCCGTCTCTTCAACCAACTGAATGCAGAATTGTACAGAATTGTCTTGCCAGGGTTCTGGTAGTTTTGCCCAAACATACATTGTTGCTAAGGGAACCGGAACTTGCCAACCGATGCGGTTCAAAGCTTGCACGAAAGCATCCCGCCGCTTTTGAAATGTGGAAACCATTCCTTTAACACCGTCTTGAGAACCTTGTAATGCAGCAATTGCTCCGTTTAAAATACCTCGGTATTGGTTGAAATCAACCATCGCTTTTATTTGTCGCAATGCCTTAATCAACTGAGCGTTGCCGATGGCGTACCCAATCCTAAAACCGCCCATATTGTAAGACTTAGAAAAGGTAAAAAATTCAATTGAAATATCTTTATTTGGGTCAGCTTGTAAAACGGAAGGAGCAATGGAATGGGGAGTGGGGATTTTTTCTATCGCTTCGGGAAAGATTAGGTCGGCGTAGGGAAAATCGTGAACGAGAACTAGGTTGTGCTGACGGCAAAACGCAACAGCTTCTTGGAAAAATGACAGGGGAGCGATCGCAGTTGTAGGATTGTGAGGATAGCTCAACACCATCATCCGGGCTTGAGCAAGCACAGGTGTCGGGATATCCCCAAAGACTGGCAAAAAGTTATTCTCTGCCAGTAGGGGCATTGCATAGATTTGACCGCCAGCGAGGTAAACACCACCCAGATGAGACGGATAACCCGGATCTAGCAGCAGGGCAAAATCTCCGGGGTTGAGAATTGCCAAGGGTAAATGTGCTGTACCTTCTTGAGAGCCAATTAGGGGCTGTACCTCCGTTTCCGGGTCAACGGGAATGCCAAATTTTTGGGTGTACGACTCCGCTACTGCCTGACGAAAAGCTTGAGTACCGTGAAAGAGCAAGTAACCATGAGTGCTAGGGTCATGGAGAGACGCTTCGATAGCAGCAATGACGTGCTTTGATGCGGGTAAGTCAGAAGAACCCAAGGATAGGTCAATAATTTCTTTACCAGAGGCTCTAGCTCTAGCCTTCGCCTGATCCATATCTGCAAATACATTGGCTTGCAGGGGTTCTAAACGCTGGGCAAATTGCATTTTAATCATTTGTTATTGGTCATTAGTTATTAGTCATTAGTCATTTGCCAAGCGGATAATAACTAATGATGGGAGGATTCAAAACCTCTCCCTATCCCCCTCATCCCCCTCATCCC
>NZ_JADEWY010000004.1 GCF_015207375.1 Coleofasciculus sp. LEGE 07092
CCTTGTCCCCTTGTCCCCTTGTCCCCTTGTCCCCTTGTCTCACTCCCTAACCAACACCTACAGGAGTTCGCGTGGCTGAAGGACGCCGCTCGATCACTTGGTCAATTAAACCGTAGTCCTTAGATTCTTTAGCTGACATGAAAAAGTCGCGTTCTGTATCTTCCTCAATCCGCTCTATGGGCTGACCGGTGTGGTCTGCCAAAAGTTGGTTGAGCTGTCGCTTATGATAGAGGATCTCTTTGGCTTGAATTTCGATATCGGTTGCTTGCCCTTGAGCACCACCCAAAGGCTGGTGAATCATAATTCTGGAATGAGGTAAGCTCATCCGCTTACCTTTAGCACCAGCACTAAGCAAAAAGGCTCCCATACTGGCAGCTAAACCGACACAGATTGTGGAGACATCTGGACGGATTTGATTCATGGTATCGTAAATACCCATGCCTGCCGTCACAGAACCTCCTGGAGAGTTGATGTAGAGGTAAATGTCTTTGTCTGGGTCGTCTGCTTCTAAGTACAGAAGCTGGGCAACGATGAGGTTAGCCAAGTCAGAATCAACCTGTTGTCCCAGGAAGACGATGCGTTCCCGCAAAAGACGAGAGTAGATGTCAAAGGCGCGTTCGCCACGACCAGATTGTTCTATAACTGTAGGAATCATGCGGTAAGAGCTCAAGCTGGTATTTTTCTAGATTGTAGCGATTGACACGCGGCTATTGTCGGATTAGCTCAAACCCATAACACTTCATAAATAAATCTCTTGTCCTTGTTCGGTAAAGCGAACCTCTTTAATCTTGAGCGGAGAATTCTCGATTAGGGTTTTGCGCAAGCTACCAAATAAGGCAAATCGTTCGCAGGTAGAGAGGGAGGCAAAGTGTCGCCGGGAATCTGGAGACAGGCGCAAATCGATGGTAGCGACACCACTGCTGGAATTGAGGTTGACACGATAGCCTGCTAGCTCGAAGTCGCTGGAGTTCACTTGCTCTAGGACTTTGCCGACAGCGGCATTGGCAGAATTGGTAGTGGGAACGTCTACTTTTTCAGGGATTAACGTCTCACACTGACTGTCGGCTTGATAGATGCTGAGGGTAACGGTGTTCGCAGGATTCTGAGTGACAGATACTGGAGAAGAGTTAGATTTATCGATGACTGAGGCGTTCTGATTTGGGGTGATTGATGGGGTTGGATTAGGATTAGTTGCTGTCGGCGGCAGTTCAGGGGCATTTCCACTCCTGCTAGTTGCAAGTAAACCCCAGCTACTAAACCCCGCAAGTATCATGCTGGTGACTATAGGAATTAAATAGGATTTAAGACTATTCATATCGGATGGGTTGTTGCCTCTGGTAGATGTTCATTTTTTAGGATTCGAGGCAATGAGCGACTCATCCGGATAGGAATTGTTCTTGGGGAAATCTGTTATCCGGGAGATGAGGAGATGGGGAGGATTAATTGAAATGAAGGAAGGTGAAATGAATGAAGGAGAAGTAACGATAACTGCCACTAATTATAGAAGTCGCGTAATCACCAATATAAAATCGGGACAAAGGCATAGATGATGGGGTCAAATGGCTAGACTAATGCCTCCCTAAAATCAAAGATTTGATGAACTTCATGAGTTTCTAGCTGAATCACCTCAGATTTGTGCCAATAATAGAAGTAAGGAATTATGCGGGAACTCTACAGCTAGAGTTAAAAATCCACTTCTAATTTTTACGGAGACTTGATCAGTCTCTCGATTTTCTATGCCGTGGGTAGTGTAGCTGTGTCCCAAAAGCTTAAGGGTTGTATCTAATCAGGTATTCAGGATTTTGCATCTCATCCATTAGTAAATCGAGGTTCATTACTGCCTTACTAAGTTTTGGCTGGAACCTTGTAGAGACATTACCTACAACGTCTCTAATCCAATGCTTAATCAACACTACAAATTTCAGGGGTAAATTACTTTGTCTACCCTTCAAGGGATTTCATGAAAGACCCTATTATCTTGCGACACAAACATACATTATCACCAATCACCGCTATTTATTGGAAAGATTTACTTTATCGCGTCAGCAAGATTGGTACTGAACTGGAAGTGGCTTGTCCAAAGGGGTTAGAATGCTCCATCTTTGAAGAAGTGGTACGCCAAGACTTAGAACCGTCCCATGATTTTGAACGACTGGGAACCTATGGCGTCATGGATGTCATACCTGAACACTGCGGCATTGAGATTCGGGTAATTGGTCGGCAACCTTACTTTCGTATCTTACAGCAGCAGTATAGCCAGATCATCGACCGACTAGAAGCTAGAGATGCACGCCTCAAAGCCACTTGTGGATTACACTTTCATTTGCTAACTCCAGGTTTAGCCGAACCCGTTCCCGAAATCATTCTTGCTAATCTGTGGAATCTGATACGTCGCTATGCTCCGGAACTGAAATTTATCACTAGTGGCGGTGACAAACGAGAAGCCCTTTGCCGCCGCCGCAATCACAACAGCCATTTAGAAATGGTGCATCATTCCCCTGGAATGACGAGTATGGCTGAGATTCAAAAACTACTCAAGCAAAGTCATAGAGTACCGGAGCATCAAAACTTCCTCAATTTAGAACATCTCAGCTTTACTGAAACCGGAAACGTACTCCCCTTTCACCTAGAGTTTCGTTTCCCTGATGCTGATTTCTCGCCAACTTCAATAACAGCCAAGACTTTTTTGTTTCTGGCAATGCTCCTCAAAGCCGTAGACTTAAGTCAATATGGGGTGATTCATGTCGGTAAAATCAGTTCTTGGCGACGCAAAATTAAATTGCTGAATATGATTAGCAACAACAAGGGCAATCTAGCAAACAGCGACACCAGTGCTGTTACTGATGAGATCATCGAGGAATTGCGCCAGGGAGCTTATGAATTGTTGGACTTGCTAGCTCCTACTTTCAGTCGTTTTACAGACAACCCAGCTTTAGATGTGTTAACGGCTTTAACGGAGCAACCTATCTCTCTGCTGCGCTGTGCCGGTTACAGTTGGGATGAAATTGAAACGCTATTAGCCAGTCGAGCGGCATTAGATGAAGTTGGACTCGATGAAACCGACCGTCGTTTAATGCAGTGTATCGAGCTAGGGGAGTGGGCAAATCTGTCGTCGGTTGATGCTTGGCGCTGGTATGCTGCCCGCGAACTTTATCTTACACCACAAAACCTTGAACTTCGCTTAGAACGGTTGGCAGCTTTACGAGGTATTCGCTGGGATATTCGCCAAGGGGCAATGGTCTTTACCAGTTAATAGACATAAGAAATAAGTCAGTTCATAGTTGGCACAAAGCGTGCCTCAAGCCCTAAAGCGCTGACTACGAACACTTAAGTCAGTGCCATTGCTGTACAAAGAATAATGAAACTCCCGAAGTTTCCCCACACCCCTCCCCAGTAACCTTATATTTGTGTCAAGCTACTTACCTAGGCAGCTTGGGCTAAAGTTGCGAGATTCACCGAATTTTCTACCTGAACGACAGCCGTTAAGCGATCGCGCGGATCGTTTTCCAGACGAGTAATTGAAACCGATTGTCCTGGATAAAGTTCAGCGGCTGCTGCTTCTAAATCAGGTTTGAGGGCAGCAAACGCTTCGTCTGTGTTGGGTGCTTGCAAGCGATCATTCGCCATATAAACGAATTTTCCACCCTCTAAGCTCAGTTTTCCTGTAACCCGGTTATCGGACTCTAGCAAAGCCCCAAACGTTGCGGTTGCCTTGGCGACATTTAAAATGCGGTCTTTATGGGTTTCACCTTCACCTAATTTACGTTGAGCATACAGACCAAATTGACCATTAGCATGATCCATCGCGTAATTAATTTCATGGGTAATTAGCATAATACCGGGACCATTAGGCACATGGCGATAATCAGCGACATCAATCAACGTACCTTTCAGCTTTTGTCGGCGAATCCATTCGTGAAAAATTTCGATAAAGGTTGTTTCGTCAATGTTGGTTTCCGGACGAACAAAGAATTTAATGCAAAAACGATCAAGATTCATTCTTTCTTCCTTCAAGTTTTTCTGAGAATTGGCGCGTTGCAGATTGCCATTGCACACACTCCCCAACACGCACAATTCACTTTACAGATGCACTAATTTGATAAGCTGCTATGAGCCAGCCACCTGCATTTGCTGCTCTATCAGCCATTTACTGAAGCTAACGGGAGTAGTAACACCCGCCTGCACCATGCGAGTATTGCATTCATGAGCGGCTTCAATAAACAAACGAGCTTCTTCAATGAGTTGTCTTGTTTGATCGAGGTTCTTAGCCTCGTGGCGTTGCTCATAGGTATTGAACAAATAGCTGGCAAATTTCCCTTTTGCAAAGGGGTCAAAGAATAGCTCAGTATCGTAGAAATAGGTGCGGAACTCGTTAACAATTACATCTGGCTCATTGGTAATATCTATGTTCTGCACTTTCAGCAACGCCTGAGCTGCACTCAACATCGCTTCTAGCGCCTTCTCTGCCGCTTGCTGCACGTTCCCATTGTTGGAATTGCCTTCTAGCAGCAGGGTGGCATCAAAGTAAATACTTTCTGCCGCTGCTACACCAAAATCGGTTAAGGAAACAACTTCTCCGGCACATTCACCCACTCCAATGTCACCGATTGTAAATTCACGGGCATCGCCCCAATCAGTGTAGAAGGATTTATCAACGGCATAGAGTGGCACTTTTGTAAAGGGCTGTATTTGGTCTTTAATTTCCTTTTTACCAACGCGGTTTACAAATTGGGGAAATTTTTCACCGTTTTGGCGTTCTCGCAGATACTTATCGACCAAAAATTCTACTACCTCTGGCACACGCTTGGAGGGAATTACACCTAAGGATTGTCCATATTGAGCGGCATTATTATCCCATTCACCTCCGAGGATGAGATGGAAGTGAGGCACCCGATGGCGATCAACCAGACGGTTTGAGCCGTAGAAGCCAATTTCGGCAACCATTTGTTGACCGCAGGAGTTGAAACAACCGCTGACTTTAATGCGAATATCTTTAACGGCGGCATCGTACTGCCAACCTTTAACCGTTAAGCGATCGCGTAATTCCCCAGCTAAACCGCGAGAGCTAGAAATACCTAACTTACAGGTATCTGTACCGGGGCAGGCAGTAATATCGACAATCGAGTGTGCGCCCGCCCCATGGAGATTAATCTCTTTGAGTGCTAGATAGAGAGCCGGTAAATCTGCTTCGTGAATCCAACGCAGCAGGATATTTTGCTCTACCGTTGTGCGGATGGTGTCGCGGGTAAAGCGACGGGTAACATCAGCTAAACCGCGCATTTGTTGGGAGGTTAAATCACCTAAAGGGAGAGCGATCGCTACACAAACAAACCCCCCTTGCCGTTGGGGATACAAATTAGTCGATTTCCACTGAGCAAAGGCTTCTGCATCCTCACCCAAGTCAATGGATTGTTCGGCAGACACAGGCTCCGGCAATCCGGCTTCTTCAAAGGTTGATAAACTGTCTAAGAATTCCGTCCATTTCGGGTCATGCTCTAAAGCGGCTCGTTCTTCTTTCACTAAGCGACGGAATTCTTCAATTCCTAACTTAGTAACGAGAAACTTAATCCGCGCCTTATTGCGATTTTTCTTTTCACCCAAGCGAGCATACACCCGCGCTACAGCTTGAGACAGGGGCAGTAATTCTTCGGGGGGGACAAACTCATCCAGCAGTTTAGCCAGATGGGGAACCGCACCTAATCCACCTCCCACATACATCTCAAAGCCTTGTTGCTCCACACCATCCACCGTCCGGGTTGTGGCAATCAAACCCATATCATGCATATAGGTTAAACCACAAGGATGCTGCTTACAGCCAGAGAAGGCAATCTTAAACTTCCGTCCAAAGTCTTGTACATCTCGGTGTCCCAAGAAGTAACGAGTCGCGGCATCAGCATAGCCACTGACATCAAAGGCTTCATCGTGGCAAACGCCAGCGAGAGGGCAAGCCGTGACATTCCGCACCGAGTTACCGCAAGCTTCACGAGTGGTGATACCCACAGCCGCCAAACGCCGATGCATATCTGGGGTATCCTCGATGGAAATAAAGTGAAGTTGAATATCCTGACGGGTGGTTATGTGCAGGATGCAATCAGAATACTCTTCCGCCACATCTGCCAGCACTTCCATCTGTTCAGCCGTCATTCCCCCATAGGGAATTTTGATGCGCTGCATCCCCGGCGCTTCCCATTTAGTTTCGGGTCCTTTCGTTAAGTCTCGATGGGGGAAGGGAATTTCTTGAGACTGTTCACCATCGTATCGGAAGCCGTTGTCATAGCGCTGACCATAGGCACCCCGACGCAGCCGTAACTCAGCAAACACTTTCTCATCCAGCTTTCCCTGGCAGCGTAAGGTCATTTGGGTTTCAAACAGATCAATCTCCTCCGCCATCTGAGTGGGAATTTTCTCGGCTAGGACGGCTTTCCACGTTACATTTTGTTCAGTTGTCATGTCAGAATCCTAAGGAAACGTTACTAAGAGTTGGGGCTGGTCGGATTAATTGGGACAATCAATCATCTTCCTACCTATCCCTACTAGTTCGATCGGATTTTTAATTTTTTTTTACAGTTAAAGCTTAGTGGAGAGTGGGGAGTAGTGCTTTCGGGATTTTTTTTAAATAAACACTAAGGGTTTATTCTTCAACGGCGCAAACGCTTCCGAGTCGAAGCGGTACAAACTCGCTGGACGTCCCGCCCCTCGTGATACCTTCAAACCTGTATCTGCCAAAAAACCCAGCTTCAAGAGGCGCGTGCGGAAATTGGAATAATCGGAGAAGTTTTCCCCCAAAACGGTCGTGTAAAGCTGATAAAGGTCGCCGAGGGTGAATAGTTCCGGCAGTACGTCAAAGGCAACGGGGCTGTATTCTAACTTATTGCGTAGTCGCCGATAGCCGTACTCTAAGATTTGATTGTGGTCAAAGGCAAGCTGGGGTAACTCGGTGACAGGATACCAGGCAATACCGCTGACTCCCTCAGCAATTAATTGGGCTTCTTCAAACCGGACTAGGGCAAAGTAACTGACTGATAGGTAGCGGACGCCAAAACTGTCCGGTGATTCTCGTGGGTCACGACCAGGACCGCCGAAGGTGTACAGTTGCTCTAGGTATAAGTTATTGACCCGGATTTTTTCTGCTAAGATGCGATGTGCGGCATCTTCTAAGGATTCTCCATTGCGCACCAGCGTCCCTGGCAAACTCCATTGAGCTGAGAACGGTTCGTCTTGGCGCATCACCAACAGCACCAAGACACGATTTTGCTGGGTATCGACCGAGAAAATAACGTTATCAACTCCGACTTTGAAATCGGCTAACGCTGGTTGGTTTACCTGCTTGGTGCCGCGTTCTGGCATTCGTACAACTGCTCTTGATGGATGTAGTCCTCAACGGGAGGCGTCAAGACCTCAGAGTCTCCTTTTTCACGATACTCTGTAGAAGACACTGCCGGAACTTGCAGATCGGCGACTTCTACACGAGCACCTAGCTGCCTCAACCTCTGGATATCTTCGTCGTTTATTTCATAACCCGGACGCGGGACTACTAGCAACTGCACTTGTGCTAACAATTTTTCAACTTCATACCACTTGGGCAACTGACTGACTAAATCCGAACCAATGATCAAGGTGTACTCGACTTCCTCTCCCCAAATTTCCTTGGCTTTCTTGACGGTTTCCAGAGTTCTGCCACTGCTGAGTTCTTCGTGCAAAGCGATGTTGTTTTGAGGTGTATCAATTTCGGAAATTAAGACTCGCAACATCCGCTTACGGTGTTCAAGGGGGGTTTGGTGAGATTTAAAGGGATTATCTGACGCCCAAGCTGCTATCCCATCATAGCGATCGCACAACCACTTGAGAATGGCTTTGTGTCCTGCAGTCGGTGGATCGGCACTAGTACCAAAAAGTGCAATGGTGTTCATAAATTAATGATTTAGGGGAATGGGGAGTAGGGAGTAGGGAGTGCTAAAACTGAACCTGTGCAAGGGGTTTAATTTATCTGTTATTCCTCTTTCAATCTCTGTTCAACCTCTGTAGTAAGCTGTTGCAAGGTGTCAGAGATTTCTACGGAAATGGGTATTGGGTCGTGTAATTGGCGAGTTTGGGGGGGAAGACTGGCAACTGAGGCAGTGGTGCGATCGCTAATTATTCCCAAGGTTTCAGGTTCTCTCACGGGTTTACCCTGTTTCATTACCAACTCCAACAACGACTGTTCCTCACTAGTGGGGGCTTCTGACGTTATACCCAGTCGATCTGCTTGAATGAGGGATGTACCTTTTTGGAAGCGCCGAAACACTTGCTTGCAACCGGGATAGGTTTCTTTACTACTCGACTGCTTCATTGTCGGAATGCCATCAATATCTACTAGTTTGTAGACACCGTTCACGGGTTTTCCTGTCACCAGTCGCGTACCAACGCCATAACCATCAACAATACCACCCGCCCCTTTAATCTTGGCAATTTCCCATTCATCCATATCACCACTAGCAAAGATTTTCGCATCCGGCAGGAGCGATCGCACTTCTTTCGAGAGTGTGACTATATCTCCTGAATCCAGGCGCACCCCTGAAACCTGCGTTTGACCTGCCTTTACCTTTTCTGCCAGACCCTTGGCAGCGGCAACTGTATCGTAGGTATCAATTAACAAAGCCGCTGTGGGAAAATAGCGCTGGAAGGCTTCAAAGGCTTCATCTTCACTGCCAGAGATTGCCCCCAATGCCATCACCAGGGAATGAGCCATGGTGCCACTTGGCTGACTGCCTAATTTCAGCGCTGCCAAAACATTGGAGGTAGAATCAAACCCGGCGGCTAAAGCTGCTCGTGCTGCCCACATAGAACCCTGAGGGCTAAATGCTCGTCGGGTGCCAAACTCCAGTAATTTAGTGTCTGCACCGGCGATATCTCGCATTCGAGCGGCTCTCGTTGCAATTAAAGTTTGATAGTTAATGGTATTGAGAATATATGTTTCTACCAATTGAGCTTGCCACAGAGGTGCCTCTACCCGTAACAGAGGTTCGTTGGCAAATACAGCCGTTCCTTCTGGCACTGCCCAGACATCACCAGTGAAGCGTCCCGATTCTAGCAACAACCAAAAGCGATCGGGTACTTGCTCGAAAATTCCCGTTGCCTGTAACGCCTGAATCTGAGCCTGAGAGAACTGTAGCTTCTCTAGATAATCCAGCGCTTGTGCCAATCCCATGGCAATCAGGTAGCCAAAGCCACTGGGAAGCTTGCGCACAAATAGCTCAAAGCTGGCTCGTCGTTCCTCTAGACCTTCGCCAGTGTAACAAGCTACCATCGTCAGTTGGTAGAGATCGGTCAAAAGGCTGTATTCTTGTGCATCAAGGGTCAATTCTTGGTCTTCATGGTTCATAACGCTGCTGGAAGAATGCTTCCTCACTAGCCGTCTCTAGCCGGACTCATTGTAGAGTCCAGTTGGAGGAGGTGGGTTGATTGCTTCAATTATAGTAGAATTCACCAAAACTAATCCACTGAACTCAAGCTATAAATTTCTGTATCTCTGACGTGTCTGAAGAATAAGGCAGTCTGAGCTAGCGATTTAGAGAATTAATTGACGCTAAACCTGGATCAAAACAGTCGCTTGAGTATTTGGTGCGATCGCTTTCTAAATTAGAGCCTAAATCTGCTAAGATTTACCGACGATCAGAAGCAGAGCATCGTTACAAATTGTTGTAAAAGCTCAAAAATGTAAAAGAAAGTTTATAAGTTTGACCAATTATCTGACTTTTAGCTGGATTGTAAGAAAAGTATTGCAAACATAAACAAAAAAATATTGCAAAGTCTCTGCATTCTAGAGAGGCTCCCTCATAATTAAAGTGGATTGAAGAATTCAGTTATTCACTGTCACTTGTCGATCGTCACTTTATCAGGAGAGGCTAGTATGAGTATTTACAAATGGTTAGACAGCATTAGCCAGTATATCTCTGAAGCCGTAGTCAGAATTTTCGGTCCCACCGATGATGCTTATCCGATTACTGGCGTGCAACCCTTCAGTGGTGAACTCTTACACAAAAAGAGAGGGGCAGCAGACTGGTAGATAGTCACAGGACTAGTTTTCCATTACGTTTCATGGGTTAATCGGGCTAAATAAGTTGGTGGAGATACGTTTTTGTTTCTCTACCGATTTTTGCTGTCTATAGCGTTTCTCTATATGGTGAGGTACACCCTGATGAAGGTAGGGAGTAGGGAGTAGGGAGTAGGGAAAGGGACTGTACCTCATGTAAATGAGAACCGCTATATATAATTCCTATGAAAACAAAACCCTGAATCGATAAAAAAACAGGGTTTGAGTTTTGTTTTTAACAATAGCTTTAGACCACTGGCATTTTAACGTCTACCACCTCAGACCGCTCTGATGAGGAGTTTAGTCCCCCTTTGGTAGTAACAAAGTGAAGGAAGCGACAAAAACTTCACACCGCCTTTAGCCAGCTATTTATTGACACCGTTTGCACATCTGACGTCGCTCTCCTTCGATGCGCAGCTATGGGACACAGCGGCAGAACCCCCATCCAGTGTGTTTTTTCTTGTATCAGGTTAGTGACTAACCTATTTATCCCTATGACTAGGGTGACAAAGGAGCATACTATGCTACTAGCCTATACAAATAGACCTACTTGTCGATACTAAAAATAATGCCATGAAAGTGATTATTTTTTTTTTACAAGATATGAAGCATTATTTCTGTAGCTCCTGGCTTTCAGTCTGTGGGTGTGTGTTGGCTTACAAAGGAGTTGGTTCAGCTTGAGCAGATTCCGATCGCAACCGCCCCAGAGCTTGCTTGACAAAACCCTGTAAGAATGCCCTCCGCTGATTTTCTTGGAAAACCTTTTTCAGTTTCTCAGCGACGCGCTCAAGATTCAACGGTTGACTCGTTGCCGCATTTGCGCCAATCTCTTGCTCTTGAAAATACTCGATTAAGCTCAAACCCGCTAATCGAGTGAGATAGGCAGCACTAACTCCCTGCACAACTCCTCCAGCCACGTAGGTAAAGGCATTGCTCTTAAGAATCCCCCCAATAGTTTGCGTAGAAAGCTCCACCAGACCTAATTTAAACATCAAACTGCCTAAGGTTTGAGCCGCTGACTGGGCTTGGGAGAGAGAAAATTGTTGTTGGTAAATCCCGCCTAATTCAATCACCAACTGGGTACTAATCGCAGCCGTTGCTAATAAATCTAGCGCTGGCACTGGGTTGGCAAAGGCAGTGGCTCCAGCAATCCACTGATATTGTTCAATAAGGGGTAAAACGCGATCGCGTCTGGCTTGATTTAACTGTGCCTTCGCCTCAGCTTTTAGCGCTGATGCTGCTCTCACGGTACTTGCCCATACTAATTGTTGCGCTTCTTGAGTGAAGATTTGACTGATTCGCTGAGTCAGTGCCGTTAAATCGGGCGTTTGCTCCTCCATCCATTCTTGTAGCGAAGCATCTGGCTGATGCTGGCGTACTTTTACAGGGGCGGGGGATGCTGAAATTTCAACGATATCGTCTGCTGGTAATAGTTCCGACATCCGCTGTCGCAATTGTTGCAAAATAAGCGCTCGATCTGTGGGTAAATACTGGTCTTGCTTGTTAAGAACTACCAGAGTCCGCTGATTTACTGCTTTGAGTTGTTGTAAGGTTTGAAATTCCGTATCGGTGAGATCGCCAGTGATGACGAATAAGACTAAATCTGAGTCAGGGATAACTTCTGGAGCTTGATTACTCACAAACAAGGTGGGTGTATCTTGCAGGTTAACGCTTTGGGACTGCTGGGGCAACCAGTCAGACTGCAACACTTTCACCAAATGGGTTTTACCAACTCCCTTACCACCTACAATCGCAACTTGGAGGTTCTGCCGCTCTAATTCTGCCGTGAGTTGGGCAAGCTGCTGTCGTAATTGCTTTTGATCGCCTATTTCAATTTCTACTAAATCGATAACTCTCTGGGTTTGAGCGATCGCCTGTTCTACCGTTGCTCGCTCTAGGGGTGAAGATAGGGGTGATAGGTCAATTTTACTAGACCCGCGCTTCTGAAAGAACCACAACCCCGTACCGAGTGCGATCGCTCCGATTACTCCAACTTCATCAAACTGGGCTACTGATTCGTGAATGCCTTGCAACATCCACAGCCCAAATGATAAACCAATACCGCCCACTAAAATAGGTCGCCGCAACTGAACAGCCATATCTCTCTTGTCAAGCGTACTTTCATTAAGATACCGTTTTTGGAGGTTGAATCGTTTACATAGTAGTGCTTTTTGCTATGTTATAGCCAAGTGCTGAGTACTTTTCCAGTGGTTTCAAGCCTTTGAGTATCAACACTGTCCTATGAAGTACCACACAGATACTTTGAAGGCTTATATCCAACGTTTTTGCGATCGCGCCAACAGGATTGATTGAGATAGGCTGGCATTACTGACGGCGAAATGAAATACACTTGCTCATTGCAGGTGCAGGATGGGATAGCTGGTGTTGCTGTATCGTAACAAGCGCGATCGCCTCTGCTTACAGAAACCTGTTGTACCCTGTAGAAGGATTCGGTACGATAGGGCGAAGCGAAGTGAGCTTATGACTTATACTCCATCAAGATTCCTGACTTTTGAGGAATTTCTGCATCAGTACGGTGACAACCCACGCTACGAACTTGCTGATGGAGAACTCATTGATATGGAACCTACAGGGCATCACGAAGCGGTTGGGGGGAAGCTGGCAACAAAAATTAGTGTTGAGATTGAGCGGCAGAACTTGCCTTGGCTGATTCCTAGAACTTGCATCGTTAGTCCTTTTGCCAATGAAGCCACTGCGCGTCGTCCTGATGTTGTCATCCTTGATGAAGCGGTGCTATCAAACGAACCCCTTTGGAGTCGAGAACCTGTGATTACGCTGGGGCGTTCGATCAAGTTAGTCGTTGAGGTTGTTAGCACTAACTGGGAAACGGATTATGCTCGTAAAGTCGAGGAGTATGCTCTATTCGGTATTCCTGAATATTGGATTGTGGATTACAAAGGACTCGGTGGGATTGAGTTTATCGGTAGGCCAAAGCAGCCAACGTTTACAGTTTGTAGGCTTGTGGGTGAGGATTATCAAAAACAACGGTATCGGCTGGGAGAAGCGATTGTCTCAGAGCTTTTGCCAGAGTTGTGTTTGCAGCTAGATGATGTGATGCCTCGGTAGGCAATAGTAGACTAGCGATTGTCAGTTATGTTGGTGCGTTCTCCGTTAACATACCCCACAAGATCGGCGATCGCACTTTGATAAAATAAAGGAATTCAGTATTTCTTAAATGTTGTATGCCAGAGGTTGCACGGTTTTATGGAATTGTAATTAAGGTGTTCTTTGGCGATCACCCTCCACCTCATTTTCATGCAATTTATGGTGAGTACAATGCGTTAGTCAGTATTGAGTCACTTGAGATTATTGAGGGAGACTTACCAAGTCGTGCACAAAAATTAGTTTTGGAGTGGGCAACTTTGTACCAGCAAGATTTATTGCAAATGTGGAATAGTCAGGAGTTTCGTAAATTACCTCCTTTAAAGTAAGTTTAGGTTTATGAGCAGCATGAAGTATCCTCAAATCCATAAAGCTAGAGCGCTAGATGACACAACTCTAGTCATTGAATTTACCAATGGAGAGGTGAAAAAATATGATATTCGTCATCTTTTAGAAACTCCAATGTTTTCTCCACTTCGACAACCTGCTTTTTTCAGGAACTTTAAAGTCGAGCCAGGTGGTTATGCAATCGTGTGGAACGAAGAGATTGATATTAGCGAGTATGAGCTTTGGAAAAATGGTGTGATATTGGAAAGCAAAGATTTAGCTGGCGATCGCATTCAGTCGCTTTAGCGGGAACGCCCTTCAAACTCCACCATCCGAGAAAAATCAGCGATCGCACTGCTTCATCAAGACGAGTTAGAGTTGGGAGTTACGGTTAAGGGGAATGTGACAACGTTTGGTGAGTATTGCTCTGAGTAGGTAATCGCAACCCTCCTTCGGAAAGAGAACATCTGCACTAAGCCTTGTCACTTTCTGACTGTTGCAATAATAAATCGATGTCTCCGAACATCCCGGTTATGTAAGATTCAAGGACTTCTCTTCCCTCAGCGTTGGGACAAATTTTGATGGCTTCTAATGCTTGCTCCCGTTCTTTTAGAGCCGCCCATAGCAAGAAACTTTTTGTATCAATATTGTCTAATATTTCTTTAATTCTTTCGGCATGATTAGCAATTTTATTGTCTGTCATTAGGGACAAGAGTTCATCGCGTTCTGGGTGATGAAATTGTAACCCATAGAGCAAAGGAAGAGTAATTTTTCCCTGTTTTAAGTCAGTTATGCCATCAGGTTGCCAAATGGAGTCCATATCATTAAGGATTTGTACAGCCATACCTGAATGATGCCCATAAACACCACAAGCCTGAATTAAACTAGAACTGTCAGTCCCAGCCATTGCTCCAGTTGCACAAGCGGTAGCATAGGCGCTGCCAGTTTTCATTTCTATGGTTTTCCAATAGTCTTCGATGGTTTTCGTGACTCCAGCCAGATCACGATCTTGGCCTGCGGCGATACAAAAGTAAGTATCGATGCATGTTTGGCTAATTCTATGGAATGTAGAAGGAGGAAGAGGCGCTTGACTTAAAATTTTAAAACAAAGAATATGCACAGATGAAGCATAGTTCCAAGCTCTAGAGAATCCGACTTTCTCCCACAACTGATCGGGTCTGTCTTGATCTTGTAGTTCGTCAAAAATACGTAAGCAAACTGCAAAGGCTAACATCGCAGCTGTTACATGGATAGCATCTTTTGGATCGCCATTTACAGCCTTACAAGCTGCCAGAGGTAATGCTGTCTCCAGGGGTACTGGTTCCTCAAATAGCTCGGCTAAGACTCCCCCAAGTTCGTGCCAACAAATTGGTAGGGAATCTTGAAGAATCTGTCTAATATCCGGATAAAGTGATTTCAGCCAATTCACTTGAAAAAAATTAAAGCAATTTTTAGAGGTTGATCGCTCAAGATCGAGTTATTGACATTTTATTCGCATCACTGAAGATTATTCATCAGGCCAGGGGAAAACTAACTTAGTTTCACCAACCTCTAAACAGCCGATATGCTCAAGAATTGAAGCATACTCTTTATCAGTTGGCGAATAGGTCAAAAATGTTTGACCTGAAGCACCATCTTCGGTCTCTGCCCAAAGCTGAAGTATGATTGAGCCATCTTCCTGCATGGTTGCCTGACCGATAGGTTGTTGAGTATTTTCTGTTTGCTCAACCGATTTAGTATTTTCTTTTTTCACTGTCTGCTCCCTTACACCTTTAAATATTTTTGAAATACCAATAGCCGTCATGTCGGAGCGAATATTCAAGGCAAACACCAGATTGTGCTTAAGTGATTCTGATATGAGTGGGAATTCCAAAGAATCTATCAGACTCAAGTGTTGAGTGGTCAAGACATCCTCATTTTGAGTCAGAGATGAATGGGTTCCCTGCCCAATAAGCATGAAGGTTGGGATATAAAGTAGCATCATTAGGATCTTTTCCATAAAACCTTGCAAAGCTTTCCGCATAAGTTTCTTCTACTCCTGCTGCACCAGCTTGATTTTCATAGCCACTCAGTTTGGCTTTATCTTGATTACGTGCTGCCAGAAACTGCGGGTCGTTCTCACCCCCGCTTGCAGAACCCAACGTACCGCCAACTGCATGACCAACCTCATGAAGCACTAGATTATGGCTACCATGACCATCACCAGACGGTGGAATACGTCCGTTTCGAGTCGCAATGATTACACGATTACTATTGGGATCATATAGACCTGGCACACTATCCCAGGTTGCACCTGGCGGCCATCCACGAGGTTGAACTCCTTTGAGATCTGTCCGGATCTCGGTCACTGAGTTTCGACAGACCACTACTTTAATACCTTTATTTTTGAGAGCATTAAGTGCAGGTAAGGGCATCTTAATTAATTCTGCAACAACGAGTTGTTTGTCTCCAGCGTCAGCCGTCCCACCAATCTCAACTAAGGATTCGGCAACTTTTTTGAGCGCTACTGTAGGATCTACAGTTGGTTGGGATTTTTCCGCTGCCTTTTTGATCTTTTCTTTCTTTTGTCCACTACAGCCACATCCTCGACGAAGAGCTTGTGATTTGTCTGTTTGAACCACTTCTACAGCGTTTGGCTGTTCGAGAAGTTGATACTGGGATGCTCTGATCTGTTGCGGAGGATTAGCCTGCTGGAAGCTAGATATCTCTTTTCGATAAACAGATGAGTTATGATTTGCATCTTCAGTTAGGGACTGAAGATGGCTCAACACAGGACTTCTGGACACCTCACCCGCAAGAACAGGAATGGGGTGAAAAGTCTTTTGGGTATTTGTTGGCGTTGTCTGCCTATCTAGTCTTGTTGCAGAGCTTGGGTGAGTTCTTCGCTGAACTTTATCGCTATTCTGCTGCACCACATGAGTCAACTCATGCGCCGTCAACTCATTATTCCCCGGCGACTTCCCCGCCCCAAAATAAACATCACTCCCATGAGCAAACGCCTGAGCGCCCAACTCCCGGTTCATCTGCACCGCTTCAGAACCCGTATGCACCCGCACTCCACTAAAATCAGCACCAAAGCGCGGCTCCATAAACGATCGCACGTCCTCTGATAAAGCCGAACCCCCACCCGAAGATGCATTCAAACGACTTTCTAAATCCCCAGGCGTTTCATTCCCACCCGCTTGAAATGCCCGTTGCACCAACGCTTGCATTTGCACCTGCTCATCCACTTGCCTCTGCACCACAGGTGTAATTGACTGCGCCAATGACAACCTCTGAACTGGGTTGTCCTCTGCGGTAAAACGCTGCACTTGGGTCGAACTATTTGGCATCGACATTACCTGCGCCGCTACCCGATCCGCTTCCTGCTCATACACATCTCCGGGCGCTCCTACTGTTAACTTAGCCTGAATCCCACTCGCCGCCAAGGACATATCATCAACATCTTTCCCCTCTGCGACAGATTCCTCAAGCTGTTCAGATGCACAATCAGCACATTGCCGTTGAATCGGGTGTTCTTGTAACATTCCCGAAACCGTTCCCATTTGGGGAGTGGGTGTCTGTATTGTCGGTTTCACTACATCAGCAACAGAAATCCCACCTGAGTCTGACTGAGGCTGCACCCTTTGCGTTTCTGCCTGTTCCTGCTCCTTCGCTTCCAGACTTCGCATCACATTCGCCATTATTCCATCGGATGCGCCTCTGGAGTAATTGGGCATTTCCGACTGCTGGGAAGATTTGTTCTCCCGCTTGGGTTGGATAGCTTTACTCCCAGCAGCAAGGCTTTTACTCTTCTTCTGTACAGATGCCGGAGTCCAGGAGGAACTTTTCTTTTGCAGGGGTTTATACATGATGAAGCCTCAGTTGTCTGATGAGTTGCCGATTGCCTCAAGAATTCTAGGGAATTTTCCCACAAGCCAATACCTACCCGTCGCTAGGAAACCTGAGCGCTAATGAATCGAGACTTCTTGAGAGGTGGCTAAAGTATAAACTATTTTTTTCTAACTTAGATCAAACCGAAATATGCCTTAACATAGAAGCCATCAAATTCTAGATACTTAAGCAGCCACCTATGGATACTCCCGCACCAACCAACTGGTATACCGCTAATTTTCACTAT
Organism: Coleofasciculus sp. LEGE 07092; assembly: GCF_015207375.1. GTDB lineage: Bacteria > Cyanobacteriota > Cyanobacteriia > Cyanobacteriales > Coleofasciculaceae > LEGE-07092. The sequence continues at coordinate 17,643 of NZ_JADEWY010000004.1, forward strand.
TTGCAGACAGCCGTCAATCAAGTCCGTCAGGTATTAGAAGATACTATTAATCGCCGCCAAAATCAGCCCAGTCCGTTCAGATTTGAAAGAACCTTAGCGCCAGACGCCTTAGCCATTCTACAAAATACTCCCTCAGCCTTAGATCAACTCTGCACACTCTTTAACCTTTCCCACTTTGAGCGCCATATCCTCTTACTCTGTGTCGGCATGGAATTAGATGATGAGTTTGAAGAATTGTGTATCAAAGTTCACGGCAATTCAGAACGAAATTATCCGACTCTTGGTTTAGCTTTATCTACTTTCAACGATGCTCATTTCAGTATTCTATCCTCCCAATCTCCTTTACACCGTTGGGGACTGATTGAAATTGTAGAAGGACAAACCCTAACTCACTCTCCTCTACGAATTAATCGGCGTATTCTTTGTTATCTATTAGGCGAACATTCCTTAGATGATGAATTAGCGGGCATCCTCCAACCCGTGCCACCCTTACCCCCAACCTCTCTCCCTCCTTCTTACCAAAAATTGTCGGATCAACTCATCTCCACTTGGTCTCAAAAAACACCAACCTCTACATTTCCCATCGTGCAACTCTGTGGTGCAGAATTAGCCGCCAAGTATACGATTTCATCGGCTAGCTGTAGTGCTTTTGGTTTACGTCTGAATTTACTCTCAGCTTCCCGACTTCCTATCAATCCCAATGAACTTTATCAATTAAAACAGCGGTGTTTACGCGAATCATTTTTAACCAACAGCGCCCTTTTACTAACCTGCGATGAAGTGAACCAAGCAGATGGTATGCGAGAGTCTACTATCGCTCAATTCATTGAAGACTTAAATCTGCCCTTAATCCTCAGCACTCAGGAACGACAGCCGCAACGCCAACGTCCGATGATTACCTTGGATGTGGGTCAACTTTCTCACAACGAACAAAAGGCTATTTGGGAATCTTACCTGGGTTCAACTGCTTCAGAACTGAATGGGCAAATTGATGTACTAGTCTCCCAATTCAACCTTAGCCCCTCGGCGATTCAAGCTGCTTGTTTATCGTTTAAAAGTATAGAATATATACCAACAGAAGTAGAAAAGCCAAAAGAGATAGAACTGGAGAAACCCTCCCCATCCTCAACCCGCACTCGTAAATCTAAAACTCCAATCTCAAAAACTCAACTACAGAGTCCACTATCTCCAATTCAAACTCACTTGTGGGATTTTTGTCGTGTCCAAGCCCGTCCCCGTTTAGATGATTTAGCTCAACGTATTGAAGCGATGGCTACGTGGGAGGACTTAATTCTGCCAGAGCAACAAAAAAATATTCTCCAGGATATTTCCGCTCACGTTCGACAACGGGCTAAAGTTTACCAAGAGTGGGGATTTGCAGGCAAAGGAGGTCGAGGATTAGGCGTCAGCGCCCTCTTTTCTGGACAAAGTGGTACTGGAAAAACAATGGCAGCCGAAGTGCTAGCCAAAGAATTACGATTAGATCTGTATCGCATTGATTTGAGTGCTGTTGTTAGCAAATATATCGGCGAGACAGAAAAAAATCTGCGGCGAATCTTTGATGCAGCGGAAACGGGGGGTGCAATTTTACTCTTTGATGAAGCGGATGCTTTATTTGGTAAACGGACTCAAGTGAAAGACTCTCATGACCGTCATGCTAATGTGGAAGTTAGCTATTTACTCCAACGGATGGAAGCGTATCAAGGGTTGGCTATTTTAACAACAAATCTTAAAGACTCTTTAGATCAAGCCTTTTTGCGTCGCATCCGTTTTGCTATTACATTTCCGTTTCCCGATGCCGCCGCACGCAGCCAAATCTGGCAGCGCATTTTTCCCAAGGAAACCCCTACTCAAAAGATAGATATGAAAAAATTGGGTAATCTCAATGTTGCTGGGGGAAATATCCGCAATATCGCCTTAAATGCGGCGTTTTTAGCAGCGGAAGCGGGAGAACCTGTGATGATGAAACATCTGTTTCAATCGGCTAAAACTGAATGTGCCAAGTTAGAAAGACTCCTCACAAATGTTGAAATCAGAGGTTGGGTTTAGGAATTGTGGATGAATTAAGGAAGTTGCCCCAAAGCTAGCCGCACACGAGTACACACGGCTAAATCGGACTCCCGATCCAGCATCGTCTGGTAATGAGTCATAATTTGCGAGAAAAACTCTGGCTGAATTACAGCAGTTGCCAGTGCTTGCAATCCCGCTACAGAAGCATAGCGCACTACCCATTCCGGGTCTTGGCTCGTTAATCGTAAGGTATTGAGCGATCGCTCTTGGGCAGATTGAATTTCCTCAGCAGGCAGTTGAAACCAATGCAGATTGCCCAACCCTTGAGCAGCAGCTCGACGAACGCTCAAGGCAAAATCTGTTTCTGCGGCGACTAGTAATGTTTCCAAAGCTCTAGGATCAGCAATTTTGGCTAAAGCCCGAATTGCCCACGCTCTGCCCCCATAGTTATACCCATCTAGTTGGTGGAGCAAGGGCAGTACGGCAACATCTCCCAACTGTACCAACCCGTCTACCGCAGCGACGGCAGCACCAGGATTGTTGTAGCTGAGGACGGCAATTAAGGTGGAAATCCCCGCTTCCAAACGGGCATTGGCTAGCGATCGCACAGCGGCAACTAAGCTAGAGGCAGAATCAGCTTGTTCAACGGCTTGGATGAGGGTTTGTCCTTTGTCATTAGTCATTAGAACAAATTCTTTCACAGTAGAAACTAAGGATTGGGAATTACAGTAAATTGTCCATTAATGTCATAAGGTGGGTAGCTGCATCAGACACTTCCGAAGATTCTGTGGAGTTATTTTTGACTTCATGCTCTAGAAGCCCTTTGAGAGCAATGAGTTTTAGGCTATTTTCTGCCAGGGTTTCAGCGATCGCATCCGCTGCATTCAAATAAGCGATCGCTCCTAAATCGGCTAGCGCTGCCCGCCGCAGTTGCAACTTTTGACCTTTTAGGGCTGTTATTAAGCGATCGCCATAGACCCGATCTTGAGTAAGCTGGTACATAGCTCGGAAGGTGGCATACTGGACTAACTCAATCGGGTGCTCTAAGAAGGGGGCAATTAAATCGATAGCTTCGGTAGCGCCTAGAGTGCCTAGGGCTTCAATCACGGCATTGTAGGGTTGGGTTAGGTGAGGGGAACCGGGTATAGGCAAGGCTGCTGCCAAGCCACCGTCTAGAAGGCTCATCAGCTTAGGAATGCAGGTAGAATCCCCCAACTTTCCCAAAGATTGAGCGGCTGCTTCCCGAACATAAAAATCCGGGCAATCCAGACAATCAATCAACGGCTGCACCGCTCTAGAATCTCCCAGTTTGCCTAATGCCCTCGCTGCATTTCTGCGCAGGGGATATCCTCCCGATTCCGTTTGATCCGCCTCTTCGGCTAGTGCCGCAATTAACGCTTCAATCGCTACTGATTCCCGGACTCGAAACTTACCGAGCCACCAAGCGGCGTAATAACAAAGACTTAAGTCTTCCCGTTGCTGTAGATTAGCGATCGCCTGTTCTACGGTTAAAGACTCAGAACCCGCAGAGGCTTGCTCTGCCGACGATCCAGATTTTAAATTTTGTTCAGCGCCAGACACCATTAAAGACACGTAAAGACACGCAAACAGGATAAAAGGTGAGAGTTTTTGGCTCCCTACTTTTGTTTACCATTGTGCCATAGGAGGGGTCGATTCTGAACTTCTCAACTCCTGCATTCTTCTGAGTTTTTCTCCCAATGTCAGCCTCGCGAATGATGCCGATCCAACTCCTACAATGTGACGCTAAAGTAAGTATCCTAGTGCAATATTGCAGAAATAACTAACATCTCCCCTGCTCATCTGCACCCTTACGCCCCTTAATCCTAAGGTCATGCCAACTGCACAGATAGCTAACGATAATACCGATAATTTAGACCTCAAACAGCTCCTAAAAACCCTAATAGCGGTCAAAAAAGGTGATTTTTCCGGTCGTATGCCCATCGATCGGACGGGTATCGCTGGGAAAATCGCGGATACACTCAACGACATTATCGAACTCAACCAGCAGACAACTCAGGAGTTAGAGCGGGTAGCGACGGTGGTGGGGAAAGACGGTAAACTTAACCAACGTGCCTCCCTCAACGGTGCTAGCGGTGGCTGGGCATCAGGTATTGAGTCAGTCAATACCCTGATCACCGATTTAGTCCAACCGACAGCAGAAACCGCACGGGTGATCCGAGCCGTAGCCAAAGGCGACTTATCCCAAAAAATTGCCACAGAGATTGATGGCAGACCCCTCAAAGGAGAGTTTCTGGCTACCGCCCAAGTGGTTAATACAATGGTCGATCAGTTGGGTGCCTTTGGCTCAGAAGTGACGCGGGTTGCCCGTCAAGTCGGCACAGAAGGCAGGTTGGGCGTTCAGGCAGAGGTTCCAGGGGTAGCAGGAACCTGGAAAGATTTGACCGATAGTGTCAACTCTATGGCAGGCAATCTCACCGCTCAAGTGCGCAATATTGCCGACGTGACAACCGCCGTTGCCAAAGGCGACCTTTCCAAAAAGATTACCGTTGAAGTCAAAGGCGAGATTTTAGAACTCAAAAACACCGTCAATACGATGGTGGATCAACTCAACTCCTTTGCCTCAGAAGTGACGCGGGTAGCCCGAGAAGTTGGCACCGAAGGCAAGTTGGGCGCTCAAGCCGATGTCAAAGGTGTGGCAGGCACTTGGCGAGATTTAACGGGGGCAGTCAATACTATGGCTGACAACCTGACAGGACAGGTACGCAACATTTCAGAAGTGGCAACCGCCATTGCCAACGGCAACCTCTCCAAAAAAATTACCGTCCCAGTACAAGGAGAAATTCTAGAACTCAAAACCACCATCAACACCATGGTGGAGCAACTTTCCTCCTTTGCCTCAGAAGTGACGCGGGTAGCGCGGGAAGTTGGCACCGAAGGCAAATTGGGCGCTCAAGCGGAAGTGCGGGGTGTAGCAGGCACCTGGAAAGACTTAACCGACAACGTTAACTTGATGGCAGGCAACCTCACTGCCCAAATGCGCAACATTGCCGAAGTCACCAAAGCCGTTGCCACGGGCGATCTCTCCAAGAAAATTACCGTTGAAGTCAAAGGAGAAATCTGGGAGCTAAAAAATACCATCAATATTATGGTCGATCAGCTCAACTCTTTTGCCTCAGAAGTCACACGGGTAGCGCGAGAAGTCGGCACCGAAGGTAAGTTAGGAGGACAAGCTGAAGTCAAGGGTGCAGCCGGGATTTGGGAAGATTTGACCGATAATGTCAACTCCATGGCAAGCAACTTGACGAATCAGGTGCGCGGCATTGCCAAGGTAGTAACAGCAGTCGCCAATGGGGACTTGAAGCGCAAATTGTCCCTAAATGCCAAGGGGGAAATGCAAGCCCTAGCCGATACGATCAACGAGATGATCGAAACCTTAGCCACCTTCGCCGATCAAGTCACGACAGTGGCACGGGAAGTCGGTATTGAAGGCAAGCTGGGAGGACAAGCGAAAGTGCCGGGGGCGGCTGGCACTTGGCGAGACTTGACGGATAACGTTAATGAACTGGCTGCTAACCTAACTCGACAGGTACGAGCAATAGCAGAAGTTGCCACGGCTGTCACCAAAGGCGATTTAACCCGCTCTATCTCCGTTGAAGCCCAAGGTGAAGTAGCTGGACTCAAAGATAACATCAACCAGATGATCGCTAATCTGCGAGAAACCACTCGTAAGAGTACCGAACAAGACTGGTTGAAAACTAACCTCGCTAAATTTAGTCGCATCCTCCAAGGTCATCGTAGCTTGGAAACCGTCTCCAAACTCATCCTATCGGAGTTGGCTCCCCTAGTCGGAGCCCAACAGGGCGTTTTCTACCTGATGAATTCAGAAGACGATCAATCCGTTTTAAAACTCTTTAGTACCTACGCCTACCGCGAACGCAAGCATCTGGCAAATCGCTTCCACTTGGGTGAAGGCTTAGTCGGACAGTGCGCCTTAGAAAAAGAACGAATTCTGCTTACCGAGGTGCCGAATGACTATATCAAAATCAGCTCTGGTTTAGGAGAAGCCACACCCCTCAACGTGGTTGTCCTCCCCGTCCTGTTTGAAGGACAAGTAACCGCTGTGATCGAACTGGCATCCTTCCAGTATTTTCGAGAGATTCACCTCACCTTCTTTGACCAACTTACCGAAAGTATTGCCATTGTTCTCAACACCATCGCCGCCAACACGCGCACCGAAGAATTGCTCAAGCAGTCCCAGTCTTTGACCCTAGAACTGCAAACCCAGCAAAAAGAACTCACCGAAACCAACCAGCGTTTGGAACAACAAACCCAATCCCTCAAGTCATCGGAGGAACTGCTCAAGAAACAGCAGGAAGAGTTGCAGCAAACTAACGAAGAACTCGAAGAAAAAGCCGAGTTATTCTCCTTGCAAAACAAGGAAGTTGAACGCAAAAACCGCGAGATTGAACAAGCGAGACGGTCATTAGAAGAAAAAGCCGAGCAATTGGCACTCACCTCTAAGTACAAGTCAGAATTTCTGGCAAATATGTCCCACGAGCTGCGGACACCCCTCAATAGTTTACTGATTTTAGCCAGACTGCTGGCGGATAACAGCGAAGGCAACCTGACAGACAAGCAAGTTGAGTACTCCCGTACTATTCATTCCTCCGGCAGCGACTTACTCAACCTAATCAACGACATCCTGGATCTCGCCAAAATTGAATCGGGAACCATGTCCGTCAACCTCGACCATATGCCCTTCACCGAGTTAGAAGGTCAGCTCGAGCGCACCTTCCGTCAAGTTGCACAGAACAAAACCCTTGATTTTGTCGTTGAATTTGACCCTAACCTGCCCCAAACTATCTATACCGACTCCAAACGCTTGCAACAGGTGTTAAAAAACCTGCTCTCCAATGCCTTTAAATTCACTGAAAAAGGACAAGTTAGCTTGCGAGGGCAAGTAGTTCAATCCGGCTGGAGTCCCGACCGACAGCCCTTGAATCACGCGAACACTGTCATCGCCTTTGCCGTCACCGATACAGGCATTGGTATCGAACCCGCCAAACAGAAGGTCATTTTTGAAGCCTTTCAGCAGGCAGATGGCACCACCAGTCGCAAATACGGCGGTACAGGTTTGGGCTTGTCCATCAGCCGGGAAATCGCCGGACTACTGGGCGGCGAAATTCAGCTACTCAGTCATCCCGGTCAAGGCAGCACCTTCACTCTCTACTTACCCCATATTTATCAAAAAGTCAATGAAAAAAGAACAGCAAATAACAATTCTACAGGAAGATTAGCTCCCCCATCTCTCCCATCTCTCCCATCTCTCCCATCTCCCCCATCTCCCCTAGCCGATGACCGAGACACCATCGAAGCGAGCGATCGCGTCCTCCTAATAGTAGAGGATGACATTAACTTCGCTCGTATACTCTTAGATATGGCACGTGCCCAAGGGTTCAAGGGTATCGCTGCCTTAGAAGGCGATACAGGTCTGGCAATGGCACAGCAATTTCAGCCTGATGCCATCACCCTAGATATCCAGTTACCCGTAATGGATGGCTGGACTATCCTCGACCGTTTGAAGCACGACCCGAGTACCCGTCATATCCCCGTGCATATTCTCTCTGTACAAGAAGGAGAGCAACGGGGCTTACAGCAGGGAGCGATCGCTTATCTGCAAAAACCTGCAACCGGCGAGGCACTCACCGAAGCACTCTCAAACATGAAAAACTTTGTCGAGCGCAAGGTGAAAAACCTGCTGGTTGTCGAAGACGATGAAGTGCAGCGCCAGAGCATTGTGGAACTGATCGGCAACGGTGACGTTCAAACCACTGCCGTTGGTACAGGTGCCGAGGTACTCTCAGCACTGCAAGCGGGACACTTTGATTGCCTAGTCTTGGATCTAGGACTGCCGGACATGACGGGTATCGAACTCATTGAGCAGATCAAGCAGCAAGAGAACCTCTCGAAGCTCCCCATTATTGTCTATACCGGTAAGGAGCTTACCCTGCAAGAAGAAACCCAACTCAAGCGTATCTCTGACACGATCATTATCAAAGATGTGCGATCGCCTGAGCGTCTCCTGGATGAAACGGCATTGTTCTTGCACCGAGTCCAAGCCAATTTGCCGCCCACTAAGCAGCAGATTCTGGAACGGCTCCATCAGAATGATCCCGTTCTCGCTGACAAGAAAGCTCTGATTGTTGATGATGATGTACGCAACATCTTTGCCCTAACCAGTATGTTGGAGCGTTATCAAATGGAGGTTGTCTATGCTGAAAACGGTCGAGATGGCTTGCAGTGTTTGCGCAATACTTCCGATATTGCGGTGGTGTTGATGGATATCATGATGCCGGAAATGGATGGCTACGAAACCATGCAGGCTATCCGCACCATGAGTCAGTTTGCTTCGCTGCCCATTATTGCTCTAACGGCGAAAGCGATGAAAGGCGATCGCGAAAAGTGTATTGAAGCTGGAGCCTCTGACTATATCACCAAACCTGTTGATACTGAACAGTTGCTCTCTCTGCTGCGCGTCTGGCTCTACCAATCCCAGTAGAGAATCCCTCAATAAAGTTAAACTTTTGTTAAGTACCCTTGTTAATTTATGAATAAACCCCTGTTCCAATATGCTAGTGCTATCCCCTGACCACAACTACAGCCCCCTAAAAAATGAATTAGAAAAACTAGAGATTCACTTGCTCTTAGAGGGAATGTTCCGTTATTACGGATTTGACTTTCGTGATTATGCTCTAGCATCCCTCAAGCGTCGTATCTGGAACACCATTCGTGACGAAAAGTTGACCACCATATCTGGACTGCAAGAGAAGGTACTTCACGACCCCGCCTGTCTGGAGCGCTTCCTACTCGGTCTATCGGTGAATGTCACCTCTATGTTCCGCGACCCCAGCTTTTATGTTGCCTTCCGTCGCCGAGTCGTACCCCTATTGCGCACCTATCCCTTTATCCGGATCTGGCACGCGGGTTGCTCTACGGGTGAGGAGGTTTACTCAATGGCGATTTTGATGCAAGAAGAAGGATTATACCATCGCTGTCGGATTTATGCAACCGACATGAACGAAATGGTTTTAAAACAAGCCAAAGCTGGTATTTTTCCGTTGGAACTGATGCAGGAGTATACCCAAAACTACCTGCAAGCCGGTGGGAAGCGATCGTTTTCGGAGTATTACACTGCCGCCTATGACCATGCCATTTTTCGCTCGTTTCTGAAAGAAAATATTATCTTTTCACAACACAATTTAGTAACCGATGGCTCATTTAACGAATTTAATGTCATATTTTGCCGCAATGTTCTGATTTATTTCAACCAATCCCTGCAACAGCGTGTTCACACGTTACTCTATGAGAGTCTGAGTCGCTTTGGTGTTTTGGGACTGGGACGCCAAGAGACGCTAAAATTTACTCCCTACGAAAACGATTACGAGGCATTGGATCAGCGTGAAAAGCTCTTCCGCAGAACTAGGTAACGGTCAAGCTGGAAACCTGGAAAGCGAGGGTTTCCAGGTTTCCAGCTTGAACACCCCGACAAGCCAGACGGCAGAGGGTGCGAATGCTCCCTTTAATCTGGTGCTGATTGGTACGTCATTGGGGGGATTACACGCCCTGGAAATTCTGCTTTCGGGTTTCCCCAAAGATTTCCCGTTGCCCGTGGCGATCGCTCAACACCGTCACAAAGACTCGGATGAAACCTTGATTACCTTCTTACAACGTTGGTGTATTCTGCCGTTAAAAGAAGCAGAAGATAAAGAAGCGATCATGCCAGGGCGAGTTTATCTGGCTCCCCCTGACTACCATTTACTGGTGGAAACCGAATCCCATAGCAACGATTGGCAGCAGAAAACAGGTTGCCCCATGCCCCGATTTTCCCTATCAAGTGACCCACCCGTATGCTATGCACGTCCCTCAATTAATGTCCTGTTTGAGTCAGCAGCCGATGCCTGTGGTGAGCGGGCAATTGGGGTGATTTTAACGGGAGCGAGCGCTGATGGTGCTCGTGGGTTGGTGAGTATCAAAGCCCGAGGTGGCTTGGCGGTTGTGCAAGACCCGACAACTGCTGAAAGTGCCACCATGCCAAGGGCGGCGAGGGCGGCTGTTTCGACGGCAAAGATTCTCGCTTTAGAAAATATCGCTCCCTTTTTAACTCACCTTTGTTGCTCCTCCCTAACCTCTTGAATATGGAGTCTGAATCAAAAGCTAACATCCTGCTTGTGGATGATCGTCCCGAAAACCTATTGGCTCTAGAGGCAATGCTCGAGAGCCTGGGTCAGAATTTGGTGAAAGCCCATTCGGGGGAAGAAGCCCTCCGATGTCTGTTGCATCAAGATTTTGCTGTAATTTTGCTAGATGTGCAAATGCCGGGGATGGATGGCTTTGAGACAGCAACTTTGATTCGGAACCGCAAGCGATCGCACCATACGCCGATTATTTTTCTGACAGCGTTTAGTAAAAGCGAATCGCTGATGTTTAAAGGGTATTCTCTGGGGGCGGTAGACTACCTGTTCAAGCCGATTAATTCGGATATATTAACCTCGAAAGTGACGGTCTTTGTTGACTTATTTAAAAAAACCGAAGAAGTCAAACATCAAGCCGAACAACTCACCGCCGTCAATGCTGAACTCGGGGAAAGTGAAGAGCGATTTCGTTCCTTAAGTGCTTGTTCCCCAGTTGGCATTTTTTTGACCGATGTAGCCGGGAACTGTAACTACATCAATCCCCGCTGCCAAACGATTTGCGGGTTTACTCCTCAGGAGATTTTGGGAGGCAGATGGACGCGGTTGGTTCATCCAGAAAATCCGGGGCAAGTACTGGCAGATTGGTCAGCTAAGGCACTCAATAGTCATGAATACTTCCAAGAATTTTGCTTCCTGACTGTCGAGGAAAGGGCGCGTTGGGTGCGGGTGCGATTGTCACCCATGTTCTCTGATAACGGGGAATTGTTGGGTCATGTGGGAACCATTGAAGACATTACCGAGCGCAAGCAGGCTGAGGAAGCACGCGCTCAGATTATCCGAGAACAGGCAGCACGACAGCAAGCCGAAGCTGCAAACCGGATGAAGGATGAGTTTTTGGCAACCCTTTCCCACGAACTGCGCACACCCCTAAATTCGGTATTGGGTTGGGCGGGATTGTTGCGAACTCGCAAGTTTGACGAAGCAACGACAGCTCGCGCCTTAGAAACGATTGAGCGCAATGCTAAATCCCAGGCACAACTGATTGAGGATATTTTAGATGTATCGCGGATTATTCAAGGCAAGCTGAGTTTGAACTTGTGTCCGATTTCCCTCGTCCCTGTTATTGAGGTGGCGATGGATGCGGTGCAGCCTGCGGCTGAGGCAAAAGCGATTCAACTGGAGTCTGTAGTTGACCCGGAGTTAGAGCTGGTTTTAGGGGATTCTGAGCGCTTGCAGCAAGTCGTCTGGAATCTGCTGACCAATGCGATTAAGTTTACACCTGAAAGTGGACGGGTTGAGGTGCGACTCGAGTGTGTAGACTCCTATGCCCAAATTCGGGTCATTGATACGGGGATTGGTATCGGTTCTGACTTTCTTCCGTATGTGTTTGAGCGCTTTCGTCAGAAAGACAGTACAACCACTCGGACACATGGCGGTTTGGGGCTGGGACTTGCCATTGTCCGGCACTTAGTTGAATTGCAGGGTGGCTCAGTCTGTGCAGATAGTAGCGGCGAGGGACGAGGGGCGACTTTTACGGTGAAGTTGCCGCTCCAGAAATCAGCGGAGTTGGAAGACAATTGTATAAAGTCACTGGAATTTGAGTCAGAAATTAATGCCACATCCGCAGAATTGTCAACCCTTCTCTCTGGCTTACAGGTATTTATTGTGGATGATGAACCGGATGTGCGCGAATTTCTAACAACGGCCCTGGTGGAGTCTGGGGCTAAAGCGATCGCACTTTCATCAGCAGGTGAAGCGTTTAAGTTTCTCGAACAGCTCAAGCCGGATGTCTTGGTTAGCGACATTGGTATGCCGATTGAAGATGGCTATACACTAATTCGCAAGGTGAGAGATTTGGAAGCTAAACGAGGGGGATTTCTGCCTGCTGTCGCTTTAACGGCTTACGCCCAGAAGGAGGATTGCAAGTCTGCGATTGAATCGGGTTTCCAAATGCATCTGTCTAAGCCTATTGATTCGACTAAGTTGGTGATAGCAGTTGCTCGTCTTGCCGGACGAACCCTGGAGAGGGTTAAACCATGAGGGGGACAAAAATCCCTGGTGGACGTTCTTTGGTTAAACTTAACTTGTCGCAGGGAAGTCCCCCACTATAGATGTACTCATCTTAGTGGCGGGATGAAAGGCAGGGAAATTGGAGGGACGGAAATTTCCAAATCATCCTGACAGTCTTACTACGAAGTGTATAATGCAGTAAGGAGGTATTAAGATGCTACACAAAGCGGTCAAGGTTCGACTCTATCCAACACCAGAGCAAGAAGTGTTACTATCTCAGCACTTTGGTTGTGCCAGGTGGTGGTGGAACTACGCTCTAAATAAGTCAATCGAGACTTATAAAGAAACTGGAAAAAGCCTTGGTCAGTCAGCGCTTAATGCCTTCTTGCCAAAACTCAAAAAAGCAGAAGAAACTCTATGGTTGTCTGAATGTTACAGCCAAGTTTTGCAAGCAACGACTCTCAATCTAACAACAGCCTACAAAAACTTTTTTGCAGGTCGTGCTAGATTCCCTCGTTACAAATCAAAGCATGGTAAACAGTCAATTCAGTATCCTCAAAATGTCAAAGTGCTTGAGGGGCTAGTTCAATTTCCTGGTAAAGTTGGCAAAGTTAAAGCTAAATTGCACAGGAAAATAGAAGGAACAATAAAGACTGTAACGATCAGCCTAGATCCTTCAGGTAAATACTTTGCCTCAATACTGACTGAAGCTGAAGGAGAGAATCCAGAAGTTTCAACTGATGGCAAGGTGATTGGAATTGACTTAGGATTGTCTCATTTTGCTATTACCAGTGATGGTAGCAAAGTGTCTAAATACAACAATCCTAAGCATTTAGCCAAGCACGAAAAAAACCTCAAACGTAAGCAGCAGAAGCTGGCTAAAAAACAGAAAGGAAGCAATTCAAGAAACAAAGCCAAAAAGACTGTAGCTAAAGTGTACGAGCGGGTAACAAAATCCCGTCAGGATTTTCTGCATAAGTTATCAAGAAAACTCGTCAACGAAAACCAAGTTGTCGTAGTAGAAAATCTTAATGTCAAAGGCATGGTACGCAATCACAATTTAGCTAAAGCAATATCTGACACTGGATGGGGAACCTTTGTCAATTTTTTAGCGTATAAGCTAGAGAAGAAAGGTGGGAAGTTAGTAGAAGTTGACCGTTGGTTTCCCAGTTCTAAACTTTGCTCTAATTGTTATTACCAAATCGACAAGTTGCCAGTTGATGTCAGGGAGTGGACTTGCCCTCATTGTGGCACTCGTCACGACCGTGATGGTAATGCATCGACCAATATTAGAGCAGAAGGTATCAGAATGTTACAGACGGATGGAACAGCCGTCTCTGCTGAAGGAGGGGGAGTAAGACCAAAGTTGGGACGCAAGTCCGTTCTGAGGCATTCCCCCGCGAATTCAGAAGCCTAGACTATAGTCGCTTCGACTTAGTGTAGGTAGTTCACTTCTAAGTAGTCAATTGATCCCAGATGGACTAATAGCCATGCCTTCGCCGTTTCCGGGAATGAATCCGTATCTGGAACAGCCTGCTTTTTGGTCGTCATTTCACAGCCGTTTGATTGTGGCTCTAGCTGATGCCTTGGCTCCCTGTCTGCGCCCGAAGTACTACGTTGAGGTGGAAACTCGCACTTACTTGGATACTCTGGAAGACGAGATTTTGGTGGGCATTCCCGATGCTGTTGTCCTTTCGTCAAAACTTGTTGCCCGCTCCGAAATCAGAACAGAGGCAACAGTTCCCAGTACAGCGGTACAACCACGCCCCAAGCAAGTGACTGTTCCCATGCCCGTTGAGGTCAACGAGCGTTATCTGGAAGTACGCGAATTAGGCACAGATACCGTGCTTACGGTAATTGAGGTGTTATCTCCCAAGAATAAACGCAAGGGGGAAGGACGAACTGCCTATGAAACCAAACGACAAACGGTTCTCGGTAGTCTGTCCCATCTGGTTGAAATCGACTTGTTGCGTGGGGGAAAGCCAATGGCAATGAGCGGGGACGATATAGCAGTAGACTATCGCATCCTCGTGAGTCGCCGCCAGCGTCGTCCAACTGCCGAGCTATACGGATTCAGCTTGCAAGAAGCGATTCCCGACTTTCCCTTGCCACTCATGAGCGGGGATACAGAACCTTGGGTAGATTTGCAAGCCATCCTCAATGGGGTGTACGACCGGGCTTTTTATGATGCGCGGATAGACTATCGTCAGCCACCACCGCCACCAGCCTTAGGAGAAGCCAATCAGCGATGGTTGGATGAGTTGTTAGCAGCTTTCTGGGAAAGCTGAACAGATCGCGCGTTGACACTCAGCGCTAAATCTTGGGCTACGCCCGCCGCAACCCTACCAAGGATTTCCCACTAAAGTAAATGCACTCCAGTAGTAAGGATGGGTGAGTTCTTTGTCCCCTTGTTCGGCTAATTCAGGGGGTAAAGGAATCGTACTGTTAGGGGTGATGAGCTGACCGTTTTTGAGTTGCACTTCGCCTCTGAGCATTGCTAATTGAGCTTGTCGCAGGGCTTCAGCTTTGATGGGGGCTTGTTTCAATTGCTCGTAAAAGTGAGTCATGAATCCCAGTGTGCCTTCGTCACTGACATACCATAAACTTCCCATAGCTGATTTTACCCCAGCTTGTACAGCTAATCCGGTAAATCCTAACTCGGCTTCCTCATCCCCCAAAGCGGTGCGACAGGCACTTAAAACGAGGAGTTCTACGGGTGGATTGTTTAATTGTAGTGAGCGCAGTTGGTCAAGTCCCAATTTTGTGTCCCAAAATTGGATATAGGAGTTTTCGGGTTTACCGGGTTTAAATTCGCCGTGGGTGGCTAAATGGAGGATGCCAAAGGGTGCTTGAGCGCGGGCGGTTTTCAGATTTTCTGGGGTAAAGGTAGAGTTGAGGAAGGATTCACCTTACCATAATTTATCTGCGATCGCATTTAATTCTGTTGGGACTGCGGGTAAGGGGTTTTGGTTAGTAAATTGGGAGGCTCCCATGGCTAGGACTTGCAGATTCCTGACATCTACATAGCGGGTATCGGTAAGGGAGAGGCTGGGCATGAAACCGATACTATAGTGTTCTACGATAAAGCCAGTGCCATCATGGAGGGCGGCAATGGGGAGCGATCGCAGTCCTTGATCTACAATGAATGCCAAATTCAGTAGATCAAAAACTTTTGTCTTAGGCGGCGCTTACCTTGATATAACTAGGCTTTTAGACGCTTATTTAAGAAAGTGATCGCCATAATTTTGTCGCCGCTTTAGTACATTTGCTCTAATCTCGACTTGATTTATAAGTTTACCTTATTATTAAACTTGAATTTACTCAACTTGAATATATGGAGAAAAAAACCTTGTTAAAAATGTTAAATAGTGAGAGTTGTCTCTAAAATTCCTTGAGAAAAATTGACCCAACTAACAGAAAAACCAGCTCTTACTGATGAAGAAACATTAGAAGAAGTTCTAGACTGTTTAACAGAACACATCTCTGTTGACACACAAGGAGCTTTTGACCAAAGGGACTTATTTCAAATTCTAGTCAGAGCGGCAAGTAACAAAGACAGCCTCGAAACTTATTTATTAGCTGAACTTTCGGCTCTGAAAATTAAAATTAAAACGCTATATTTAGATAGAGGTTTTTTTAGCGTCCCAGTCATCCGGTGGTTAAAAGCCTTGAAGATTCCTTTTATTATGCCAGCTATCCGCCGAGGTAAAACAGGCGGAATTAAGCAATACTTAAAGGGAAGAAGCAGCTATAAAACCAACCACACCATGAGCCGAGGTCAAGATGAATCCGTTACTTTTGACCTATGGATTGTTTGTAAATATAGGAAAGGTCAGCGCGGAAAACAGGGTCTTGAATATTTTGCCTATGTAGTTTATCAAGCTTCAATTAGTTTGACATATATCCATGAAGATTATCGAAAACGATTTGGTATTGAAAGTAGTTATCGCTTAAAAAATATCTGTAGAATTAAAACAACGAACAAGAAACCTGCTCTCAGGTTATTCTTTGTCTGTCTCTCTTTTCTTCTGGTTAATATTTGGGTCAACTTATTATGGCGAAGGATTAGCCGACCGAGAAAAGGAGGACGCCTAGTTTATCGTGAACTGTTGACTTTCAAACAAATGTTATTGTTTTTATGCCAAGCTGTTGAGCGAATTTATCAGGTTGTTCAAGCCATCTACCTTCCTGCTGGCTAGTTAAACCAAGTAGTTTCTTGAGCAAACTATAAGTAATATTAATAAATAGCTCGCTCACTTGTCCCAGACAAAAGTATCGCAGAATACAAAATTATGGGGGCTTGCTCCTGAAACGAAACTTTTCGATCTACTGACTCTACCAGAATGACTGACTTGAGCGAATAGATCTGCGATCGCACCCGGTAAGAGTCGAAGTGGGGCTTTCATATCAATAAAGCAGAACTCGACTTTATCTAGTATGAAGGATTTTGTCGATCAAGACCGTGATTGAAGATGGACGTATTGGTGAGAATTTCATATTTTTAACGTGATTTAAATACCTTTTGACAGTGATAGCAATCAAATTTTATGGTGATTTGGATCACATTACTTTCCCTTCACTAAAAATATTCTTCACACATCTGCATATTCTGGAAGCCTGACTTCCATATTTACTGGGAGTCCTGCGAGAAAACTTCGGTCTTCACTGATGTGGGGAAACTTCAATTGCGAATCAGGAATTCCTCTTTGCAGTTGTCTTTGGCGAAGAACCGCAAAACTCCCTTGCTCTAAAATTCGCAGTCGGGGAGGAGGGATGACATCTCGACGACTAATTTCATAGTGAGTGTTGACGTTTTGGAGCCTACAATCAAACTGAGCGAGAAAAGCTTGGGAGTTGAGGAGGATTTGACCAGAAGCCAGCTCAATATTGACTAAATAACGAGCTGGAAAATCATGCTCAGACAGCGTAATACAAAAATCTTCTAAGTGTACGTTAAATTCCTGTTGTAAGGCTTGCATGACTTGAGTCACATGAAACTCAGTCGTCTTCTCAGTTGTCGAAGAAATGAAACCACCTCGACGGTAACGAAAAACAATTAAGGGAGCTGTGTTATAAAAACCTAAAACTTCGACGACATCACCGATATCATAACGGTAAAAACCACCGTAGGTAGTGATGAGAATCCGATAGCATTCTCCTACCTTAACATCCGTAGCAAGTAGGGTCTTGGGGTGTTCTGCTTCCCACTGCTCTTCAGGAATAAACTCAAAAAAGCCACTCTCGATCGCTAGAATACTGCTATCTTTGTTGAGGTCATGGTAAATACTAAACATCCCTTCTGCCGATGAGTAGACGGCTCCCCATAGGGGAGTATCTCCGAAGTAGGTAGGAAATCGCTCAAAGTAAAAATCTGACGTTCCCCCACGTGCCGTAGCTACAAAAGATAGATTCGACCAAGCTAGTTTGGGAGTAAGCCGTCCCTCTGATTTCAAAATTTGCCGTAATTTTGCAGCGCGTCTGGGTGCAGGTGTCCATTGTTGCTCTAAGTTGGCGCGAATCTCTGGTTCTAGTTCTAACCAAGGTGCAATGGTTCCTGTTTCTAAATCTTGAAGTAAGTATTCGGCATATTTCTCCAAATAGTTGCAAGTTCGTAGAATCAGCATCGGAAAGTTGGCAACCATGCCGCGCATTAACGGTTCTCGCAGGGAAAATAGCAGACAAACGTAGTGGCGAGCAAGGCTGTTGGCGGGTTGCAACGTCTCGTAAGGGTGGGCAAAAAATTGCTTGTACAAACGCTTATCCATACGGAGAACGCCAGCACTAGAGGGACCGTATGGGATGTCGCCACAGGTGCGTCCCCATAGTTGCGTCGAGTTCGTCACGAGCAGTTTGCCAAACTTCAGATTTTGAGCTCCGAGTGCCTCACTTAAAAAGCCCATACTGGTTAGTGTTGCCTGTCGGACAATATTTTGCGATCGCCGAGTCGTGGGAATTAGCTTTTTCTTTCCGGTTGAGCCACTGGTGAGAGTCAGATAGACAACAGGTTCGGCGGTGAGAATGTTCGGCTCCCCTTGGGCAATGCGCTCAGTCAAGGGTTCATAGCTGCTGTAGGGTAGAATGGGAACCTGTTGCTGAAATTGTTCAATCGTTTTAATCGCGCTCAACCCAAATTTCTGACCTAGTTCAGTATCTTGATGTGCTAGTAATAAGTCACGTAATAACTGCGTTTGCACCGCTTCAGTTTGGCTGGTTTTTCTGACGAATTTTGCTTGAGTATATCTAGCAACAGCGGTCAATATTGACAGGGCAAAACCATTCATAAAAATCCTAGGGTGATGTTCCTTGAAAAAAGCACTAAATCCTAATAAGTTTGACTTTCTGGATTCACTCAAATGAAAAAGAAATGTCATTCATTGTTAGGAATTCTAACCTAACCACGGCTACTGTTCTCTGCTTTAGAGGGATGAGTCATCTAAGCTAAAACGCATTTAAATTGTGTATTTCCTGTTGCCTGTTGCCTTTGAGGCGTGTAGGCATCCTACTTTAAATGCCGAACAGCTTATCTACTTAAACCCATCATTCAATTGGGTAAGGCACTTTTTTCTCCTTTCGCACGGAAAAGAATAGGACAACTGCCAGTAAAATAAAGGCAATCGCCGTAGCATAGCCCCTTGACAGTGATAGACCGCCATTTTTGATTGGCTTGGTCAGAAAATCTCCGAAGGTGGCTCCGAAAGGCCGCGTGAAGATGAACGCGATCCAGAACAGGAGGTTATCGTTCAGCTTTGTTACATAGTGAAGGGCGATGACAACACCAATGACACTAGCCGTCACAAATGCACCTTGGATATAGCTCAATCCCACGTTGTCTGTCAGAAAGTCACCAAAAGCTGTTCCCAAACTGTTGGAGAAGACAATAGCTAACCAATAGGTGGTTTCTGCGTCTTTTTTCAGGATCGGATAAACGCTCAGATCCCGATCTCGGTAGTACCAGATGGCAAGAACGCTCAAAAGACCGGCTACCAGGATAAGCGATCCCACTGCGTAGCCCAGCCCGAAAGAGCGATCCATCAAGTCTGAAACTTCGGTGCCGGCTGTGGTTGTTCCGATGATAGCCATCCAATAAAGGGCTGGACGATATCTGTCGGATTGAATTTGAAAAAACAGGAGAATGGCCAGGATGGCGAACGTTACGGCAAAGCCGACGTAATACCCCAGTCCGAGAGACATTGAGATGAAGTCACCAGCCGTCTCGCCGATTGTCGTGGCGATGATCTTCATGATCCAGAAGTAAATTGTGATTTTTGCAACTTTGTTCATTTCTTTTTCACAAGAAAAATACCCAATTTGATAAGGCGATCGCTAATTAGTTTTGTTGGTCAATCGGCAGTGAGGCTGGTTTCTTCTGCTTAAAGCTTAAGTAAATAACCAGAATCACAATGATAGAAAGAAACATCATACTAGTTCCGACCGTACCGAAACCAAAGCCACCATTTTTAGCAGGTTGGGATAGTAAATCACCCATAGATGCTCCCAGGGGACGAGTCAAGATGTAAGCTATCCAAAATGCCAAGACTGCATTCATGTCGAAGTAATAATAACCGATCGTTATTATTGCAATTGAAGCCCCAAATATTAGTCCTGCTTGGGCATAACCCAAGTTCAAAGACTCTGCCAATAGATCTCCTGTTGCAGTACCCAAAGCAAACGTAAATAAAATAGCCACCCAGTAGTACAGCTCTCTTTTAGCCGTGTTAATTGAGTGCATAGCTAATGTCTTTTCACTTGAATACCAAAGCCCAAAAACCACCAATAAGACAACACTAAAAACTATAGTTGTTGTCACCAAGCTAACTCCAAAATCGTCCACTAATTTATCCGTAATGAGCGTGCCAACAATACTTATTAAAACGACTACCAGCCAGTAAATTGCTGGGACATATCGTTTAAGCTGAACCTGCTTAAAAAGTGCAATTAGTAACAAGCCGCTCATAATATAAGATGTCACACTTAAACCCAGGTTCAGCGTTACTGACAGAAAATCAGCCGCCGTTTCACCTACTGTGGTTGCCAGAACCTTAATAATCCAGAAGTAAAGTGTAACCTCTGGAACTCTGTTTAACCTCTTATTCATGATATTTATAACTCCTGATTCTTCGTAAAATTGAGATTACTTCACATCCTAAAATTTGCTCATTATTGCTCCTAATTAAGGCAATTGATTTCACTTTAAAACACAAAAGGGGAGAACTAGGGAAGATTGAAACAAGTATCCGATAAAAAGTCACCCCGCCTCTGAAATTAGAGGTGAGGCAACTCACATTTGGTATTGCACTCAAACAAGAGCGCGAGTAGAAAGTTAAGCTGCTAGTATGGATAAGAGCAAACGTCCTTGTTTTCGGCTACTCTACCTAGCGATCGCCATTGGCATCGTTATCATCTTCAGCATCCGTATACGGAACTTGAATGCTGCTACGAGGACGAGTCGCTTCATTGGCGTCGTCTTCTTGGTTCATGTTCTCGGTATAGAGGACTTTACCATTACCCGCATCTACAGCAACTTCGGTTTGACCGATAATCGCTGTATAGACTAGGTTGCCGTCTTCATTGTCTAGTGTCACACGGCTGGCTGTACCGCCTTGAGCAGCTTCTGCCGCTTGTTTGGCTTGCTGGGGTGTGATTTTAGCTAAAGGTTGGAGTCTTGCCGCTTCTTGCTGTTCTTCTACATCATCTGGTACTTCCCCATCCCCATCAGACGCTTCGGCAATTTGAGTGTTGGTGTGATGTTGGGTTATGGTTGCAACCGCAGGTTTTGATTGGGTGGCGTAGACAGTTCGGACTAACCCACCAAGCCCCAAAGTTCCTAATATGGCAGTGGCTAGAATCCATTGGGTAGATCTGTTCATAACGTGAAACTCCGGAAATTCTGGTCTGTAGTTTCACTCTAAACAGCAAAAAGGAAGAACAAGGAAAGATAGAGTTCATTTTTATCTACAAGGGATAATGTGTGGGTAAGCGCACGGTGAAACAGCTACCAACTCCTAGCTGACTTGTAACTGTGAGTGAGCCTCCATGACTTTGAACGATACTTTGTGCGATCGCTAAACCCAACCCAAACCCGTTAGACTGATAAGAACGCGCCTGATCTGCTCGCCAAAACCGATCAAAAATGTGCTGAAGCTGTTCGGGTGTCATCCCAATTCCCGTATCCTTCACGCTTATATACAACTGCCGATCAACTTGATTCGTTTGGATTTCCACTAAACCTCCCGTCGGCGTGTACTGAAGGGCATTTTGGATTAAATTGGCAAAAACTCTTGTGAGTTGAACCAAATCACCTAACACATACAATGGCTGAGTCAGGTTGGCTTTCACGTTGATTTCTTTGGCATCAGCTTGAGGCTGATAAAGTTCAACCAGGTTATGTAAAATCTCCTCTAAATTCACAGCTTCCTGGTGAGGGCTTTGAACTTGGTCACTTCGAGCCAACAGCAGCAAATCTTCCGTTAAGCGCGTCATTTGATCAGCCGCATTAGCGATCGCTTTAAACTTTTTGGCATCTGTTGAGCGCATCCCTTCTGGATATTCTAGTGCCACTTCCACATTGGTTGTAATTGCCATCAACGGACTACGAAGTTCGTGAGATGCATCTCCTGTAAACTGTTTGAGTCGTTGAAAACTCTGCTCAATGGGTTGCATTGCCTTGCGAGTCAGCAAAAGCCCACCAATACTACTCAGGGCTAAAGTCATAACAACACCACTCCCTAACCCCCAATCTAACTGAGCGAGTGTTTCATCAAATTCTTCTAAAGATTGACTTGCTCTTACATAACCAATTAGGCGACCATTGTCACTACTAATTACAGGTAAAGTAACGCCCCGGATGCGAATTTTGCCAATTTTCTGAGTTTGCACATCTATATTGAAAGAAAGGGGCAACGTTAAGATATATTGTCCTTGTTGGTCAACCAAATGACATTGAGAGTCAAACCACTGCAAAGCTTGATGACGAATGATTAACTCGTTAGTGGGAAAATCATTTTCTACTTGCAAACGACCGTTATCTAACTCACCCTCAGCCGCAGCACTTTCTCCTAAAATTGTCAAGTTTTCTGTGAGTTTTTGACTGAGGCTGCGAGCAAACACAACTCGAACCGCCAGTGTAAATATTCCTAAAAGTGCCGCAAAAACAGCTAGATAAGATACTGATAATTGATAGCGAGTTTTCTGAAACACAATAGACTTTTTTTTACCCAATAGTTAATCAGGTTTTCCCAGGCGATAACCAATGCCATACACATTTTCAATAATGTCGATTTTATTGCCTGCTTCTTTAAGCTTACGCCGCAGATTTTTTAGGTGAGTTTTAATGGTTTCTTCACCGGAAATATCCTCAAACTCCCAAAGCTTATCTAACAATTCTTTTCGAGTGAAAACCCGCGCCGGACTTCTCAAAAAGGCTTCTAAGAGCATATATTCTTTTGGAGTCAGAGCCAGAAGATTCCCAGCATAGGTAACTTGGTGGGTACTGGGGTCAAGTTCCAAATCCTCATAAGTTACAATAGAGGGTCGAATATCTGGACTTCGGCGCGATAAGGCTCGTATTCTGGCGGCTAGTTCTTGGATTTTAAACGGCTTTACCAGATAATCATCCGCTCCGGAGTCGAGTCCAATGACTTTATCGGTAGTGGTATCTTTCGCTGTTAGCATCAAAATGAGAGCCTTACATCCCTTAGTCCGTAATCGTTTGCACAAGCTAATTCCATCAAGACTAGGCAACATTAAATCCAACAGAATTAGGTCATAGGGGGCTAATTGAGCCTGTTCCAAGCCAGTAATCCCATCTTGGGCTAGATCGACTACATGATATTGACGGGTTAAGTGTTCGGCTAAAGGTTCAGCGATCCGCTCGTCATCTTCGATTAGCAAGATTCTCATTTTCCTGTTGTCCAAATTTCCCACACCAAGATACAGGTAATTATTAACCATGCACCCAGTCAGTACGCCATTGGGGTTGCGTTCCTTCTCATTTATTAATTTTACCGTTGCAATACATTACAGACTCTCATCAAGAGGGCGTATAGTTTTAGTTGGGTTAAGAACAGAAATTAAAGAAGATGAATACCAGTGATTTCGCAAAGTCCCAGCCAACTGGAAAGACCAAAGCACCCCCCAAAATTAACCTGCTGATGATGTTTCGGCTGGGTTTATTCCAGATGGGATTGGGTATTCTCACAGTTTTGACTGTGGGAGTTCTTAACCGAGTGATGATTGCTGAACTGGCAATCCCGGCAGGGGTGACATCCATAGTTCTGGCAATTTCTCAATTTGTCGCGCCGACACGAATATGGTTTGGTCAGATGTCTGATGCCAAGCCCCTATTCGGTTATCACCGCACAGGTTATGTCTGGATTGGAGCGGCGTTATTCGCGCTGATTTTGTCCTTAAGCGTGCAAGTCGTCTGGCAATTGGGGAACCTCGTGCAAGTGGCTGATGGCTGGCAGTGGACTATTGAAATATCGGGTTGGACAGCGCTGCTAGCGCTACTGATGGCACTCTACGGTTTGGCGGTGAGTGCCAGTTCTACGCCCTTCTTTACCTTATTAGTTGATGTTTCGGATGAAGACAATCGGGGTCAACTCATTGGCATTGTTTGGTCGATGATGACGGTGGGGTTGGCAGTGGGCGGTATTACTAGTAAAGTTTTGCTCAATCCTCTAGATGATATTAATGCCTCCATTGAACTGGTGCGCTCGTCAATTAGTTGGCTGTTTGTCGTTGTCCCGATTATTGTTTTGGGACTTGCGTTCGTGGCAACAGTGGGGGTGGAGAAAAAATACTCCCGCTATGCGTCCCGCTCTCGGCTTGTTGATCGAGAAGATCAGATTACCCTAGGACGAGCGTTAAAAATTTTGACGG
Organism: Coleofasciculus sp. LEGE 07092; assembly: GCF_015207375.1. GTDB lineage: Bacteria > Cyanobacteriota > Cyanobacteriia > Cyanobacteriales > Coleofasciculaceae > LEGE-07092. The sequence goes on from NZ_JADEWY010000004.1 coordinate 41,717, forward strand.
CTAGTCGGCAAACGGGTTTATTTTTCACCTTTTTAGTGGTAATGACCTTAAGCCTGTTTTTACAAGAAGCGGTTCTCGAACCCTATGGGGGTGAAGTTTTCGGTATGCCCATCCCGGAAACGTCTTTTCTCAATACCTATTGGGCGTTGGGGATGTTGGTAAGCTTGAGTGCTACTGGCTTTTTCTTGATTCCGCGTTTCGGTAAGCGCCGAACGACGCAATTTGGCTGTATCTCCGTAGCGTTTTGTTTTATTTTAATTATCCTGTCAGGATTTACTGGCAATGTCAGGATGCTGCAAGGGGCGCTAGTCCTGTTTGGCTTATTTACGGGTGTCTTGACGACGGGCGCACTCAGCTTGATGCTGGACTTAACAGCCGCAGAAGCCGCAGGCACGTTTGTGGGTGCTTGGGGATTGGCGCAAGCCATGGCAAGGGGTTTGGCAGTAGCTAGCGGTGGCATTATCCTCAGTGTCGGAGAAGCTCTATTTGCCAAGCCAGCCCTGGCGTATGATTTGGTATTTGGCTTACAAGCCTTGGGGATGATTGTGGCAGTTGGGTTGCTCAACCGAGTGAATGTTCGAGAGTTTCAAGATAATGCTAACAGAGCGATCGCTACGGTGATGGAAAGCGATTTAGATTGAATCGTCATGAACCCGGAATAAACGTTAAAGGAAAAACAAAAACCCGTGAATGAGTTTTGGACAGATATTCTCAACTTTGCGAAAGAGACAACGAACCGTGTCGGCACCCAACTGCTGCCTGATTTCCGACGGGTACAGGCATTCCAAAAAGCCGATGGTAGTTTGGTGACAAAAGCCGATCACTGGGCAGATGATACCCTGCGAGAGGCGATCGCGTCTCGTTTCCCCAGTCACGGTATCTTGAGTGAGGAAGGAGAACACCAGTTTCCGGATACGGAATGGTGCTGGATTATCGATCCCCTTGATGGCACCACCAACTTTACGCGGGGAATTCCCATTTGGGGAATTTCCCTAGGGTTGCTTTACCACGGCACGCCTGTCTTTGGTTACGTGCATTTTCCTCCCATCGCCCAATCCTTTCATGGCTTTTGGGGTGGGGAATCGGGACTCTCAGAAGTGCCGACTGCCGCATTTATGAATGAATTTCTGATTCACAGCAGTCCCGACGAACTCAGTAGCAACCACTTTTTCAACCTTTGCTCTCGCAGTACCTCACTCTTACAGCAACCCTTTCCCTGTAAAATGCGGATGCTGGGAGTTGCTAGTTACAATTTCATCACCGTAGCTACCGGTGCCGTCTTAGGAGGAATAGAAGCAACACCCAAAATTTGGGATATTGCTGGGGCTTGGGTAATTGTGCTAGCTGCGGGTGGTGTTTGGGTGCCTCTAGAATCCGAGGCAATTTTCCCCTTAAAAGTAGGGGACGATTACAGTAAGCGATCGTTTCCCACCCTAGTTGCCAGTCGTGATGAACTGGTGAATGTTTTTAAATCCCACATTCAATCTTCTCAATTCAATCCAATTCTTGATTGTTATAGCAACTGCCAAGACGGTTAGGACTCACATCTTGCACCAGTCTCACTAACCGCCAGTGGTTTAAAGCACTGGCTCATAGCTGGCATTCGTCTTGCATACGACTGGATAAGAGTTTTAGTCCATTTCAATGGACTTGAGCTATTAGCCCGGAGTTCAAACTCCGGGCGGATTTTCGGGCTTATCGACAAAGGTGCAAGATGTCAGTTAGGACATATATGAATTTAGTAGAGACGTTCCGGCGGAACGTCTCTACCAGAGTTTGTCCTAAGATATGTGTCTACTGCTATATTAATGTTTGTTTGCTGAAATCTTGCCTCTAAGTCCCACTAAGCTGGCAAGGGTTTAAGGCTACTGTAAGTCCCCCCCTAGGGGGAACTTCCGTTTAAACTCCACTTAATCCCTATCAGGGATTGAAACCTATAGCTGGAGAATTTCCGAGAAATGAACCTGACGCATTTGCTCTAACTCTTGAAGTTGTTGATCTGCGGATTGGAACTCCTGCCCATAGTACTGTTTGAGCGCCCGTTCCTTAGAGATATCCAGTTTTTGCCATTGCTCTAGACAGTAACTTCGATGCCTTTCGCACGCTACCATCTCCAGACAAACTGCTGCCGTCCGAATCACCAAAGGGGTGCGGGTGATCTCTTCCAAACACTTTTCGTCTAAATGAAATAGATGCTCTACTTGAGCCAATTGGTCAGGAAACTCAATGCTGCGGTCTTGTAATAGCGAAATCAATGGGTTAGATGTATCTCCTAACATTTGGTCGGCGATTGCTTGCAATTCTAAAATTTGCTGCCACAAAAAGCGGTGATTGGAGAGGCTAAAAAGCAAATCTTTTGAATCTAATGTATCAATGATAGTCTGCCGATATTCGGGACGGTGAAGGTAGATGCGTAAAAGTAAGGCTTCAGCTTGTTCTAAAAGATTTTGTTCTGAACTAATGGGTAATAATAGTGCAGAATCTTGATTCTTTTTATTTTGCTTTTGTGTTGGCAGTGATGCGTTCTTGATTGGGGGAATTCGTAGCTTCTTGAGTTGAACTTGTAGATTTTTAGCGTATAGCGGTATAAGTCGATTTTGTCCCTGACTGAGCAGTTGAGCGCAGTGGTTGATGTAATAAGTCCGTTGGTTAATATCTTCTACTTGGTTGAGTAACTTCACCATTTCTCGCGCAGCTTGCTGAAACTGGTTCGCATCTCGACTTCGCTCAGTTTTAGCTTGGGTGATGTCTTTATCTAAAAGAATTTGGTTGATTTGCCAATCCAGCCACAAAGGAGCATCAATTAGCAATTGCTGATATCGTTGGGCAGCGTTGGGGTGCCCTTTAAGGAACTCATCGGCATCTTTGCCATCGGGAAGGTTGAGAATCCGCAGTTGGACTTGTCCTGTATAAGCCAAATTAGCAATTTCGCCGATCGCTCGTTCTGCTGCTATATTCCCAGCCCGATCCGCGTCAAAGTTGAGTATAATTTGCTTAGATTCGGTGTAACGTAGGAGTTGCCGTACTTGGTCGAGACTCAGTGCTGTACCGAGGGAAGCTACTACATTTGCGATACCCACAGCATGAAGTGCGATCGCATCAAAATAGCCTTCCACCACAACGGCTTGATCGTGCTTACCAATAGCATTCCGAGCTTTATCTAGAGCAAATAAAGTTTTACCCTTATCAAAAAGCTGAGTTTCGGGAGAATTGAGATACTTGGGTTGTTCGTCTCCTAATGCTCTCCCCCCAAAGCCGATTACCCGTCCCTGAGCATCATGAATGGGAATTATAATGCGATCGCGAAACCGATCATAATAACCATCCCCTGATTTACGAGGCAAAATCAAACCTGCTTGCTCTACCAGTTGCACGGGTTTGCCTTTGTGTTCTACCAGATAGCGGTAAATCGTTTCCCAACCCGCCGGTACATATCCCAACTGGAACTGCTGAATCGTTTCTTCCGAAAGACGCCGTGAGAGCTGCAAATACTCCAGCGCGTGCTGCCCTTGAGGTTGCCGCAGGGCGTGTTGGTAAAATGCTGCTGTTAGTGCCAGAATCTCATACAGTTGCTCACGCACAGATAACTGACGCTGCAATTCCTGCCGCTGTTCAGGTTCTAACGTTTGCACTGGCACCTGATAGCGTTGCGCCAAGTCAAGAACAACTTCACTAAACGACTGCTTCCCCACCTCCATCAGGAACTTAATCGCATTTCCACCCACACCACAACCGAAGCAGTAATACATCTGCTTGCTGGGGCTAACGGTGAAGCTGGGCGTCTTTTCTTCATGGAAGGGACACAAACCCACATAGTCTTTACCCCGCTTCCGCAGCACGACTCGCTCGGAAACTACATCAAAAATGTCTACTCGTTGCTTGACTTGTTCAGTGGTATCTGGATGTAGCCGGGGAATTTGCACGAGTTTGTTTGTTGAGACTGTTAATGGCTCTATCTTAATTGGAACATTTTTTTATAACTTCGACTTCAAGGGAGCAGAAGAATTGAGACAGAAGTGATGGAAAAGCGAGAGTTGCAGCGATCGCCCGACAGAGGTAAACTTTTCAGAAAGCTCATGACCGAATAATAGATTTTCTCGCCCAGTCTCTCGTATTTTCCAGGTAAATCAACACCGTTCTCCAGTGTTGTATCCACCAGTCTCCCTCTTTATTAATACAGTTTTTGACGGTTTCTAGATAAAAAAGGGTAGTACTGCGCTCGTAGTTGTTGGGACACCGTTCCAGAATTAGATTGTAGAGCTGTTGCCACTGCTCCAACCAATTCCCCTGATTGGGATGAAAAATTGCCTCGAATAGATTCCGCCAGAAAAATTCGATGGTGCCAATGTCCTTGAGGTTTTCGTTAGTTGGCTTATCCCAACCGGTATAACGAGCGCGTAAATCACTAATCGGGGGGAGACTGCCGCTCATAGAGATCATATAAGGGAGGGGTTAAATAGGTGCTGCATAGATTTTAGAGATCGAAGGGACTCTAGCTAGGGGAAAACCTGTCCCGTCTAACATCGTATTACAGCACAACTGAGTCGGAGTTGGAACCGAGCGATCGCTTTCTTTTATCTGCTATTCCCCTCAATCCCTTATTCAGTGGGGCAGAAATGGCTGGGTGTAGGAGGTAGGGAAAAGAAGTGTAGCCAGAAAATTTTTAGCAAGAGTGAATCACTAATCCCCCTTCTGTCCATACCCCACACCCCCATTAGGCTAGGTTTCAGAAGCTGGAGTTTGGGCGATGACAGGGGATAAGTAAGCCACTAATGCCCCTAGGAGAAAAGCGATTACGTTGCGAAATAAAGGCAACCATTCGGACGTTCGGGTAACGACTGGACCTATTCCAAAAGCAATAAAGAGAATGCCCCAGAGGGGAGAAAAAATTAACGCCCATTGCCACGCTACTATTTGCTCTGAGTTTTTGCCAGGAATACAGGCAAATCCCAATACTACCCCACCAACCAGAGAGCTAATGAATGTAAGAATCCACTGTTCCCGTGGTAAACCCGGTACAACCTGACACCCCCCTTGACTTAGACAGCTTTGTATGGTATTCAAGGCTTGCACAATCGATTGGTTTTCGCCGTTTTCACGGACAAAGTAGAGGTTGCCAAAGCGAGTCTGTAATTCTATCCAAAAAGTGCGCGGCAGGAATTCGTAAAGGTCATCCCCCACGTTGAAACCCAATAGATTGCCGCCCCGTGGATCAGCAATCAGCAAAACACTTTTGTCGTTCAGCCCCCAGAACTTTCTGACTGCCAGACCCGGTGTGCGATCGTATTGAGTGAGTACTCGCAGTTTCCAGCCCGTCTGAGCTTCAAAGTTTTCCAAATCTTTAATAACTGCCTCTTCTTGAAGTGTTGGCAGCAGGTTCGCTAAATCAATGATGGGTGTCTGGACTTCAGGAAGTAAATCGGGATTGTTGTAAGCTCGTGCTACTGGCGCAATCGTCCAGACTGAGAAGGCAAGACAAAAGGCTAGCAGGGATACTAAAAGTCGTCTTGGAAAAAAATGCTGCATCGTCTCAATGAAGGCAATGGACAGTAAGGAAGTCTTTTAAAAAGGGAATAAGGTCAGAAGTTCTTTACACTTGTTTACTTTACTCTAATATTGGCAGCGATCGCAAAATTTCTTGAGTAAAACCTTCAAGGCTTACGCAGACACCCTATATCTGGCAGGACACGATACCAAAGACCCTACCCATGGTGATTTAGAGGCTGTCTCTGCGTGAGTCCGGAGCTTCGCGATTGCTCGGTGCGTTATCCGTTTGAGTGATATCGTCTTCTGTATCTGAGGAGAACTCAGCCATTGAGTCAGAGTTTTGGCGATCGCGCAGATCGATAGCCGTTCTTTGAGACGGTGGCAAGCGATCCATTGACCTACGTCCTGTGGAGGGGCGTTTCCAGCTTTTCCAAGCCGCTTTCACTCCCGCAAAAACGCTGCGAGTTCCAACCTGCACATTTCTAGCTTGATTTTTAGTGCTGCTGATACTTTGATCAACTTGTTTAACCACTTGACCGGCGCTTTTAACACCTTCGTTCACATCATTAGTCAAGTCACTAATTTCTAAACCTGTCAGGCGAATGGCTTCTAGGGTAGGCGGTAACTCTCGCTGGAGTGTCTCCGCCAATTTTCCCACACTACGAGCCGCCCGTGCCAATTCTTGCAAGGCAGGCAGTGCCGCCACCAAGACAGCAGTTAGGCTGACAGCAACTAATAAAATAGATAATCCTAGCCAAAAAAGAGGGTCAATCACCGACAACTCGCCTACAGTTGGTGGTCAGGAACTGAAGGGTGTGACTCAGTGGCTAAGTCAGACTGAGACTGCTTGAGTTCTATTTTCTCCCGTGCTGAAGCCTCAATCCCCGCCGCGATCGCTTCCCGCAGGCGACCTAGTGTCCCATCCCAATTACGCAGTGCCGATTCTGAAAGGCGATCGGCTTGTAGTTGTACGGTGGTCGATAAATCTTCGGCTAAGTCAGGTAAGGCATCTGCTGATTTCTTCAACAATTGCCGCGTATCCCGACCCGTGCGCGGGGCAATCAGCAAACCCGTCACGGTGCCAATGACGCCCCCCACCAGCAGACCACCAATAAAGGCTCCAGCACTTTTCTTTGACATCTTTTGGTTTCTATTCCTACACCAATTTTATGCAGATCTGCTCCCTTGAAACTGGCGAGAGTTTCTTGAAGACTCTGCTGTTTTGCTAAGATGCCGGTGATTATCCGTTCTTGCTAGCTCCCTTGTAACATAAAGGGATGCAATTAGCCCGGTTGGTCTTTGTGAAACAATGACTGGGAACTCTATTCTCCAATCCAAGTCCAGCGATCGCTTGACCCTGAGCGAAGTCGAGGTATTGAGTTGGCGTGGTGAGGATGTCAATACTCTACTCATGGCAGTAGTGCGAAACGCCTCAAAACTGCTGTTGCCCCTAGGGGCGGCGTGGTGAATATCTTGACTTTCTGGAGTGCGATCGTCCACTATTGCGGCGAAGCGCAAAGCGACCGAGCCGTTGAAACAAGCCCAAAATTAACAAAACTCGCTGAACTCGTTGCAACTGAACTTCGAGTTGCTGATAACGATCCCTCAATCCCTCTACCCCCAACTGACCCCGATAGATGGTTTTGGGAGTACCATGCAAAACCGCATAGGTACTGCGTTCAGCAGCAGCAACAATATCAGCAGCTCTTGCTAATACCCGCCGCAATTTCCAGACTCGCCAAGCAACATAGAAACCCAACAGCGAGATCAGCACGTTGAAAACTACAACAACCGTTACCATTTTTAGGTCTCGGGCAATCAACAGTGGAATCAAACTCAAACCGGAGATTCATCGCTGTAGTTAATGAACCCCAGCGATCTCCTTTATCCCTGCTTATTTTCAAGGGATGAGAATGAAAGCACTCCACTCACTTAAAAATAAGTTGAACTGGGTTTGAGTGATGCCAGGAGGCGGATTTGAACCGCCGACACGAGGATTTTCAGTCCTCGCTAGCCTTAATACAATAACACAAGTATACATGACAGAAAAAAAATGTGAGGGCAGCAAGCAGGCAGTAGTACTCTGGCAGACAGGACAAGGAGAAAAGAGGTTTCTTAGCCGAAATCCTCCTATTTCCTGGGTTTGCAGCCCTGGTCCCCCGGAGGGGTGTGGAGTTGCTGGAAGTTGGATAGTAGACTCCGAACCTATTGGAGTCAATGGCTGTGGAGCGTGGGGGTACTGGAATGGTAGTTATGAGTATGAATATTCAAGCTCCTCTAGGCGAGTAACAACAGTTTCACTGGAAGGATTCACTTCTGATAATCCTTTTATTTTTCAAGGAACTATAAAATCTTCTTGTGATGGGCGCACAATGGCGGAGAGCTTGCGAAAAAAACCTTCAAATCTTCAAGTCATCCATGCCAAAATGGGCGCAAAAAGCACTAAAGTCTCTGGAAATTCAAGAGATGATTTGAGTATAGAAGTTGTTCAGTCTGAGTCGCTTTATTTTAGCTACATTTATTCAAACTGCAAAAAAAGAAATTTAGGACAAGCCATTAGAAGCTCAAGAAATAGTTTCGACCTTATTCGTAAAGCAGTTTTCACTGCTGATAGTTCTCAATTACTAGAAAAGGGATATTTCAAAATTTGGGATGCAAGAGGGCAAGTTTATGAAGAAAGAGTAGAAACTGAATGTCCGACCGTAAAAGTAATTTGTGATAAGGCTTGCCCTTCCAGTACCTGCGAATGTAGGCACGGCAACCGAGTGTGCTGCTACAATTCACAGGGATATGTTATTCACAGTTTTTTAATTTAAATTATGTCCCTAACCATACAACAAAGATTCGGCGTGAACAGTTCCCTGGTAAATCAAGAGTTGCGAATTATCCTAAGTGATTTAACCGCAGTAGGCTTGGAGGGGTCTAGCCCTACTGCTGATCAGATACTTGACGCAATCCTTCAACTCAGTCTGCTCAATCAACCACAAAATGCAGTAGACGATCCAACTATTGGTATTGTTGTCGCTGAAAGCTTACTAAATAAGGCTTTTGTGCAGCGCGGGACAACAGAGGCAGGCAAACAGATTGAATATCAAAAAACAGTTAGCAGTTATGTGCTTGACACCATAACGGATTACGATCCAGACAATTTAGTTTCTTAAAATAATGAGCACCTGCGAAAGTCTAGCAACTAAAGCCGAAGTCGCAGAACTTCGGCAACTTCTTAATCGGAAAGCGGATAAATCAGACCTGAACGCAATTCGAGGAACAATCAATGCTCTCTGGAACCGGATTAATCAGTGCTGCAATCAGCAGGGAGGAAAGATTGATGAAGAGGCGCTCTTTCAACGCCTTAAATCAAAGATGCTTCCTGTTATAGGAAGCACTGTAGCTCTCTCTTTAAGTCCTTATAAGCCTTTACTGGCATTGAAGCCGCAAATCCCAAGCTTATTGCAAATTGTCTCTCAGCTTAAGGGGTTGGTTCCTACCTTAAAGAATCTAGCGAGTAAGCTTGGTCCGTGGGCTACGTTGCTAGCTACTATCGCTCAAGCGGCAAAAGTGTACAGCGGTGTGCGGGAAAATATTAGCGACTGGCGAGATTTCTTCCGCCAGCAATCACAGTCTCAATCTCAGCCCAAATCTTCAGATCTTACTCGGCTGGAAGCAAAGGTAAATAACCTTAACGATATTGCAGCGGAAGCTCGATCTAATGCTTCTAATGCTTTAATTCAATTAGACAAGTTAAACCCAAGAGTGGATAATCTTAATGATTTAGTAGCGCAAGCGAACTCCAATGCGTCTGCTGCAATTATTGAGTTAAAAAATATTGTTACACCCAAGCTAAGTCAACTTAATGATTTAGTAGCGCAAGCGAACTCCAATGCGTCTGCTGCTGTTATTGAACTGAAAAATGTTGTTACACCCAAGTTGAAGCAACTCAATGATTTAGTAGCACAAGCGAATTCCAATGCGTCTGATGCTGTTATTGAACTGAAAAATGTTGTTACACCCAAGTTGAAGCAACTCAATGATTTAGTAGCACAAGCGAATTCCAATGCGTCTGATGCTGTTATTGAACTGAAAAATGTTGTTACACCCAAGCTGAAGCAACTCAATGATTTAGTAGCACAAGCGAATTCCAATGCGTCTGATGCTGTTATTGAACTGAAAAATGTTGTTACACCCAAGCTGAAGCAACTCAATAATTTGATAACTCAGATTAACTTAAACCTTTCGAGACAAATTTCTGGATTACAAGGAGCGATCGGAAACCTCCAAACTGCGATAACCACAGCTCAATCCACTGCCAATAATGCCCTAACCAGAGCGCAAACCGCCGTGACGACAGCCGCCGCCGCGACCACTACCGCAACCTCCGCTGGCGCAGCAACGGGTGGGTTACAAACGAGCCTTGGTCGAATTACTCAGCAAATAACAAATATCACCAACCAAATAACAAACATCACCAACATTCGCGCTGATGATCCAGTGGCGCGAAGTCTAGCAAACCAAGCGATTAATCTAGCAAACCAAGCGCTTCAACAAATTATGGGACTTGATGAAAGCATCGCAGCGATTCCGGCAGCAGTCGGAGCGATTTTGACTCCCCAGTTGGGTCAGCTTTCAGGAAAAATGGGAACGGTGCTCACTCAAACCGCTCCAACAGCTCTCTCTAATGCAGCAGCGGCGGGTGTGTGCAATACCGCCAAACCGGGGGGATGCTTAGGAAATCAATTTGGGGGCTTAAATTCTAAGCTGGATGGGATTCAGGGCTTGCTCAATCAGCTAGGAATCACTGGGCTGGCAGCACAGATGCAGGCTGGCTTTGCCGCTACTCAAGCACAGGTCAGGGTTTCTCAAGCCGCAATAGCTTCTCAAGTCGCGGGGGTCAGCACGGCGGTTAGCACTATGTCTGCTCTGATGGTTGAAAAGTTTAAGGCTACCTGGAATTTCTTCCAGATGGATCGAGTTATAAATGTCCTAACATTAGTAACTAGCCTTATTACGGCTCGACAAGTTACTGTTGATTTAGCCGAATTGTTTTTTGAAGTAACGGGAACTGTAATCCAGGCAATGCAGGCTGTAATCCCTGGCTTCCTCCGTAACCCGGACGGAGAAAAAATGGATTTAGACCTTGATGAGTTTTTCAAAGCTGAAATTGAAAAATTCTTAATCGGAATTCTTGGTGTAGAGAACTATAAAGCTTCTAGAATCAAATGGATAAGGCTTAATCGAATTCTAACCAGTGCCGCTAACGTTTTGGATGCTTCGCGGTCAGCGGCTCAGGCAGTTGGAAATGGCGTGGAAGTTACAGCCGGGTTAGTGGGACGATTTTCTAATGCTGCTATTCGTGAGGGGCTTATTAGCGAAGATGGAATGCCGTGGAGTGCCGAAAAATATGAGTTTAATCGCTTTGGGGCGGTCGGAAAATACCTCCAACAGGCTGAGAATTTAGAAGAGGCTCTGGAAACGGTTCAGCAATTGGCTCAAATACCAATTGAATTTACTCAATACTATACTGAAGCCGTACAAGAAACTCAAGAGCTGATTAAGACAGTTGAGGGAGATGAGATTGCTAAGACTGAAGAACAGCGTATTGATAAACTCGTTACAGAGAATGGATTAAATCTTTCTGAAAATCAGCTTTTGAATGACACTAACTGACGATGGCTATTTCTAATTGGGCAGCTCAAAGGAGTTTACTTTTAAAAAGTTACAATCAAGAAGTAAAAAAACTGTATAGAGAGAATTCAGCAGCATTTGATCGAGTTGAGCGGTTAACCAAGGTTCAAGCTCTAGAAGCTTCCTTAATCTTAAATAAAGACTCTCAGCTAATGGCAAAAGCCAAGCAAGATTTTTATTATAATCAAGTGCTACGAACTCCTTATCAACCTGAAATCTGGCAAGCTCCCGATTATACTAATATCAGCCAGATTGAGTACGATCCGCAAATTATTTTACTATTTCGCGAAACCAAAGAAAGGTACAAAGCTGCTAATAGACGCCAACCCTTAAGGGTACAATGCTCCTTAAGGTTAAAAGAGTCTATTGTTGAAAGCTTGAGAACCAGTAACAATAGACTTGAGACGATTAGCAATCAAATCGAAATAGCTTTTGGTAAAGAAGAGTACGATAAAGGAAGGCGAAAGTTTACCTACAAAAATGATAGTTTAAAACATCGATTTTATTTTAACTTCAACAGCGAGGCTCAAGCCAGAGAGTTGCTCACAAAAACTTTAGCATTGCAAGATCAAACGCCAGACTTTGACCACTACTGGTCAGAGTCCAGCCGACCAGCAGGCTATCATACAATTCGACGGGAGACGGTCTATGGCGAGGTTATGGAATATCCGGCATTGATGCCCCAGGCTACTTGTAAGTTTTACAGGGCGACGGCTCACTTCTTCCCAGCCAAGCCTATCTTGCTAGTAGAAAATCTTATAGACCATCTTTAAGTACCCAGATAAAATCAACAGAGATATATCTGTGTGGATTCAGAAACCAATAGCTTTCTAGAATGAAAACTACAATAGAGCTATAAACTTAGGCAAATTTAGGCGCAAAAATGGCAAGAGTTTACCGGATATTAATAATCGATGGCAATTTAGCAGCGGCAGGTGATCAGCCTGCGGCAGTGAAAATTGGAGAAGATTTAATAGAATATTTTTCAATACCGGGGGCAACCTCAGGAACTAGTACCCCAGAGAAAACGGTAACAGTTCCGGCTTCGAGAAGATTTAAAACCTTGCAAGATGCGGCAGCCGGTACCAATCCAGTTCCAGTCGGCGGATACACAAGAAAATATCACCTAATTCCTGCTATTGATTCTTTTTCTGGAGGGAGAAGCGTAGAAGTTGATACAAAGATTGAGAAAGCAGAGGGAACGGTCCATCAAACTTCTTTTCGCGTAAGCAATAAGGCTACGATTGCTTCTATTAGCGCATTTATTGCTACCTGGGGGGCGACAAATCGCCCTAAGAAATTTTCTATCCAAGGAAAAAGTTATCCGGTACTGCTTGAGGCAGACATCAAGGGTGCGGCACCAACACCTTAACTATGTGGGCTTCACTGGGTGAAATTAACAAATTATCGTGGGACTGGGAATTTTTCCCAACTCCCGATGTTGGGGGCGATCGCTTTCGGATTACCCAAGTAAACGGACGAAACCTTCATAATGGGCACGGAGTAATTAGCTCCTTTTATTCGGATGGGGAGTTTTCCGGGCGATTTGGCTGGCAGCGGATTTACGCAGATTGGGATGGGTCCAGAAAAAAGATCACATTTCCTCAACCATTCCCGGCTGAATTACTCTCGGCAGGAATAACGACCCGATATTTGGGGTGTCGGCTAGGTCGGGGAAGTGTTTTAGCCGGGCCATGGACACTGATATTAGAAGCTGAGGTGAAGGAAGAAGCGGAAAATGTAGGTTGGCAAGATTTAACCTTACAAGCTGGCTGGGCAGGAACAGCCAGGGTCAAAAAAAATGACAACTACATCGACCTGGAGGGTTCAATTTCCAAGATCAATCCAGGCTATAAAGAGGCAGTGCTACAGCTTCCATTGGAACATTTTCCATCAACAGAGTTGATTTATCAGACCTTGGCGGATAACACCACCCGATTTTCAATTATTCCAACAGGGCAACTTCTCTATTGGTATGGTCCTTTACCTGTGCCTATTGATAAAATTTTTAAAATTTAAGCTGATTAATTAATGAGCTTCCCAAGGAAAATAGCTTACATCTTAGCTGGAATCGCCGCGATATCTTTAATAATTTACTTTTTAAAAGAGCTGGGAGTCCCTGTTGAGGTAGGCTTTGTAACAGACGTACTTATCGGCGGAACTGCCATCCCCTTAGCAGTCCTACTATTCCAAAAATCATCTGAGAAGCAGGACAGGGAACAGGAATTCATTCAATCACTGAGATTGAACCTTTTTTCAACCAACGAGAGGCTTGAAGATTTAGAGAAAGACTTCAAAGAGCTTCATGGACTTTTCTTAAGGATTGAAGCGCAGAAGGAATCAATTCTAGAGCGATTAAGAGAGGTAGAGAATGAACAAGATCGCTGAGTTGGAGATTCATCATCCAGACGGAAGGTGTGAAACTCACGAATTAGACCTACCTCTTTACACGTTGGGGAGAGGGCAGCATAATTCCTTCCGCTTAATTGGCGACACCGCGATTTCCTTGGTTCATTTAAGCCTGAAGCGAATCCGAACAGAGTACAGGGACTTTTACAGAATTATTGATGGCAAACTAGACATGAGGTTTCTCTCGCAAAATGGAGTCTATCTCAATCGCTGCCGGATTCAGTATTCAGCCGACTTAAGACACAATGATGAAATTAGAATCGGCTCGAATTCGTGGATGATTTACCGGGATGATTTTGAGAGGGAGAGTAGAGAAGACGACACAATGGATTTAGAGGATTCGTGACTTTACTGGGGTAGACTTCGCTCTATGTTATACAAATAACCTTTTATCCATTCCAGGCGATTACGGAGTTGCTTATTACTTTCCTCTGTCGCAGTCTCAAACCCGTTTACTGTCTCCAAAAACCGCTCTACTTCGGTCTTTAACTCGTTCCCAATTTGCCAACATTGAGCGTAGTCCCAGGCTGGGTCGGGAGTTGGGTTGGAAGATTTGGGATTGTTTATCACCACCGCACCTCTTGCGAAACTGGTTAACAAAAAGCCACCCAACGGCGGCTTACTTTCAAGGGTAGTTTAACTCTATCTTCAGGTTACAGTCTCACGCTAACTGTCCCCTGCTGAATTGAGAAAAGATCCATCATCAATTCCTGGGCTTGAGTGCCACGGGGGACATCAAAGAGCCACACCTCCGAGCGGGTCTCTCCCGGTGTGAGCGGTTTGAACAACCGATCGGTGTCGTATTTGAGTTCTCGCTGGAAGGAATTGTAGGTGTTACCCCGAAAATCAACCAGCGTACTAACGAAGTTACTGAAGGGTATGTCTTCGGTTGACTGCCGTTTGCCGCTGGTGTTTCGGATGGTCACGGAAACGGCTATCCAGGTGTCGGCGGCTTCATAGGTCATGTACTGCCCGTTGAAAATTTGCCCGACCGAGCGAACGTCGGTTACTCGGAACTCCCAGCCGGGGGCGCGGATGGAGCGATGCCCAATAGTGGCTGGAGCTGGGACTACGTTGACACGGGTTCGTGTGGTTTGAGCTTTAACGCCGGGGGCAAAACAACCGATGATCAGAAGTGCGATCGCAATTTTTTGAATTTTCATGGGTACACTTGTATTGGATTTACTACCCCTCCCAGTTGCCGGAGGGGTTCCTCTTTAGTATTCCCTGAAATCTTTTACAGCTATCACCCACGACAAAGCCCCGTCACGAGCTGGCGGGGCTTAAAGAGTTTGAATAGGTGTATGTCAAAAACATACTCAGTCGAGGTCGTCGGATAAGTCCTGGATGTCCAACCCTGCATCCTTTAGGAGTTGATCCAGGCGTTGGACTTGGTTAAGCGACAACCGCATACGAACTCCGTTTTCATGCCGAGTTACTGTTTCCCTAGCCATGCCTAGCTTCTCGGCTAGTTCTGCTTGAGTTAAGCCAAGTCTTTCACGAAGTTCTTTTAAGCTTCTCACTTTGTAGTTGCTTTCTTCCCTGCTGTGGTCTACCATTGCTAATTGTGACGCCAAGTCACCTGAGTGGGTCAACAACTGAAGGGTGGGGACGATTTGTGGTCTAAGCCTGCCCTTTAGTTGCCATTCAGTGTATCAGGAAAAGTGACGGGGCGTTACATGAGGGATTAAGCCTACCGAAACAGCTTGGACGGATTTACACTAACGTGAGGATCGTATGGAACTGACCAAGAAAGAATACCTGACAGCCTTTTTCCTTGCACACTGGCTCCCGCCCAAATCCATGAAGCGTCAAATCGCCATGTACACAGACTACGCCGCTGAAGTGGCTGGCATTGTACTAGAGCGCCTGGCGTTGATGGAGCCAGAGCCAGAAGAGCCAACAACTTAAGTTTGACCTACAGTTACCGGGCAGGTTTCCTCAATTCCTGCCCTTTCCTCTTACTTATGCGATTCAGAACCAAAAGAAGAGAACTACTATCTCTTGCACTGCTCCAAGCCTTTGCCAGCCCCACCGGAAAGACTGCCTTGGTGGCGCTGGCGGTAGCTCTCGCAGACGAACTCTTTAGATCGAAGTTGAGGTCAAAGACGATGAATAGGTGCGCATTACCAAGATGGGGCAGACAGAGAACCGCTCCAGTTCGCTTTATCGGCAGCTTAATCGACCCCAAGCCATGGGTCGTGTTCCGGTTGCTGCCGACTCAAAACATAGAGGTAGCTCGGTACGTGAATCGTCAAGATGCCGATGAACACAAGCGAATTCTGTCGCGGTTTATACCGGATGGGTCGTTTGAAACAATTTTTGACGAATCGGTATACCGCTAAATCCGTAGCATTACGGTCGCGACCAACTAAAATTCTCTGTAGGTTGAAGAAATGGTCGGACGTCCAATAAACGATCCGACCCACAAACTAAATGTTCAAATACAATCTTGCCCTATGTGGTGTCAAGAATTGGCGATCGATCGCAAGACTTCACGGAATCTTCGTGAGTTTTGCGATCGGTTCTGCGTTTCAGTGGGCGTTTCAGGGAAAGGGGGACAGATAATGCAAATAAAGAACCTAGAACGAGTCAGCAAGACTGAACCCTGTCTTCACTGCGGCAAATCTGACTGGTGTTACCGGATTGGTTCCCTCGACTGCTGTAAACGTCAAGCCCAACCCGCTCAAGGTTGGCACCAAACCAGTAAGTCCGATTCCGATGGCACTCCCTACTATGCTCGTGTTGAGCTTCAGCAAAAACCAATTCGCCCCGCACAACGGCGGAATTGGCTGTATTTATCCCGATCCGGACAGCGGCTCATCCAGGTTTGCCGGATAGATGATGGCAAAGGCGGCAAACCCAAGCGCTGGCAAGAAGAATGGGACGGCGCTGGTTGGCAGAAAGAAATCTCTGTTAATCGGCAGGATATCCCAGTGTACCGATACCAGGAAATCCAGAAAGCGATCGCTCACGAAAAAACCATCTGGATTGTTGAAGGCGAACCCTGTGCCGATGCGCTCTGGGATTTAGGAATCCCAGCAACCACTAACATTGGTGGTTCCGGCAAGTGGAGAGAGTCGGATACACAAGATATAGCGGCTGCTGTCAAAGTGGTACTCTGTCCAGATCGGGATAAGCCCGGTCTGAAGCACATGCAGGACATCGCTGCCGCACTGCCACCAGAGAAGGTCGCTTGGTGTTTCCCGTTTCCTGAATCCCTCTCATGGCGCAATCTACCGACATCACAAGGGGTTGATATCGCTGACTGGATTTTGGATTTCAAGTTGAATAAGGCAGCAGTTTTAGCGGCGGTCTCTAGCGAACTTCCTGAGTTTTTAAAAACTTCACCATCCCTCTCTACTGAGCTTCTGAAAAAAATTCAGAATCTGGTAGACCGAAACCTTCCAGATTCTGAACTTCAGATCATTCTCAGGGAGCTATCGGAGCAGATCGGCTGGACTACCCAGGAACTCAAGACCCTCTATCTATCGAAACTTCAAGAATCAGACCGTCAGCAGGAGTTGGGTGAAGGGTTGCCGGATTTAGAAAAACTACTCCGGCAGCAGATGGAAAGTCAAGCGTTTGACTGGGGGGGAGTGCTGCCAGAGCCTGTGTTCCGTGCGTTGAAAACCAAAGCTGATTCCAGCCGAATCGACCCTATGTATCTTATCCAAAATTTGTTCCCAGCAATAGGGGGACTAATCGGTGCAAACGTCGGCTTAATTTGTAAGAAGGGTGCGACAGAGAAAGACCACTGGATTGAACCTCCTATCATCTGGACAGCCGTAATCGCGCCCCCTTCAACCGGGAAATCTGACGCCGATCGAGCCATCTTCCGACCCATCCGAGAGCTACAAGATCGACAAATTACCGAATACGAAAATGCCAAGAACCATCTTGAGGAATTAGAGGAAGATTGGCGATCGTACTCCTCAGAGGAAAAGCAGAAACTCAGAGGCACCGAGCAAGATCCATCTGTTCGTCGGCAGGAAATTGGCAGTTGCCGTAAGTTCCTCCTCGATGAGGGGGAGATTGAAGCCATTAAGCGGCGCATTGCTGAACAGCCACCAGCAGCAGGAATAACCTGGAGTGCTGACGAGCTACTGGGATTATTCCGAGGACTAGACCAGTACAAGGGTTCTAACAAGGGTAATGGTCGCCAGTTTCTATTGAAAGCCTGGTCCGGTCCACTGACGGGTTACGTGGATCGGGTTAACGAAAAGGAGAGCTTCCGCTTCCAGGGGCAGTGTCTCAACTTGTGCGGTGGGATACAAATTGAGCCGGCTAGTGAGTTTTTCGATGCCGATGGGCGGTCTGTTGATGCCGATGGGTTACAGAGCCGGATACTGCCAGCCGTCCCTGGACTCCGTGAAGATTTTGAGGTTTGGTCAGATGTCCTATGCGACGTTAACGGTTTACTGGCTGACTTGTACTCAAAAATCCAGAATTTGCCTAAAGGGTTGGTTTCTCTCAGCCCCCAGGCGGCTCAAGCGTGGCAGCGCCAATGGACCCTTTACAGGAAGGGATTCAGGCAGCACCTCAACTCAAACCCCGCTTACGCTTACTTTCAGGGGAAGATGTGTTCCAATCTGATGCGGTTAGCTCTTGTCCTTCACTGTCTAGAATTTGTTTACTCGCCCACAGAGAACTTCTACCAACTAGAGCTATCGACCCTGACCAAGGCGATTGCCGCTGCCGATTATTACCTGGGTCAGTTCCGACTGATGCAGGTTCAGTTCAGTAAGCACCCAGAGCAGGGCATGAGTGAGTTCATGATGAAAATCCTGAATTTCGCTCTAGACCAGGGGGAGCTCACCCCCTCACAGGTGGTAAATAAGTTCCGACGACAGAAGGGGGAAGACGGTAAACCTATCCGGTCAGCAGAGGTCGTCGAACTCTTCCGAACGATCGCCCTAGCTCGACCCCAGCGAGTGAAGCTGGAAGGGAAGAAATTAATTGCCTTACCCCCACCCCCCCCAGAAGCGATCGCACTTTTGATCGAAAAAGCTATGAAACCTTCTGAGGATGAGGCGTTAACGAATACGATCGCACGATCGCAAAGCGATCGCATTTGCGATCGTATTCCGGGAAAATGCGATCGCCCCCCCGAACAGCACCCAGTATCCGAAACCACTGTCACCTCGTTAGCGACGGTGGATTCCGACCCAGGACTAGTACAAATGAACGATCGCATTTTGGAAAAAGACGATCGCACTTTGATCAAAATGCGATCGTGCGATCGCACTAATTTAGACCGAAGTGGTGAGGGTTTGAGTGAAAAATGCGATCGCTTGGCTGTACCCCCCCCTCTCTCCACTGGTGAGACTGGTGGTCAGGAGACATACTCTACTTTTCGCATCGGAGATCGGGTAAGGGTCACAAAGGCAGAAGCTCCAGAATCAATCAGGAATTCTGAGTGGGTTGTTGAGGAGTTCATGTCATGTCCCTCATTGAAAGAGGGAGAGATAGAGCTAATTATCATCAAAGGAAAAAATAGCGACGGAAGAGAAAT
The DNA here is from genome assembly GCF_015207375.1 of Coleofasciculus sp. LEGE 07092. Taxonomy (GTDB): domain Bacteria; phylum Cyanobacteriota; class Cyanobacteriia; order Cyanobacteriales; family Coleofasciculaceae; genus LEGE-07092. Next base: position 60,810 of record NZ_JADEWY010000004.1, read on the forward strand.
AAAGCGCTCCTTTGAGGCTAAACACTTAGCGATCGCATCTGAGCCAGACCCAGGAAATCAAGCGGAACTTCTTTCAGTGTTCCCCCTGATTGAGACAAAGAAAGATTTGCAGGCGCTGGTCAGTGGATATGGCTTCCAATCTGTATCTGAAGCCTTTTCCAAGCTCCCGCCAGAAGAGCAGCAGCGGATTCAGAATCTAGATCTAGAAAAGACGCCAATTAAGATTACCGAGTTGAAAGTGGGCGATCGTGTTCGGTCTATCAATGGCGGTGGAACAGCTACCGTTACGGCAGCAAATGACTGCCTGTGTGTGACCTACGACACCTCACCGTCCGAGAGCAGGATGGTCGATGAGAGTTGGTTTGAGTCGTTGCCAGAAGCCGAAGACCCTAAATTCTTGGCATTCAATCTCTATGATCAAATTGTTGAGGGCTGCAAGCTGAAGGTAGGCAAGCACCCCTATCACGGCAATTTTACAAACCGCGTAGGAACCGTACTTCAGAAGAATCTCCTAAACGGGGTTCCTGTTGCAGAGTTGAGGCTCGATGGAGGTAACCAATTACTCACCTGTTATCTGGAGTTCGCCAAACTCCACAGCTCTTGTCTCCAACCAGGCATGAAGATTCGATTCAAGAAGTGGTACGGGGAACTATCTGCAAAGATATCCGCTACCGGGCGCTGGCTAGTGAGGTGGGAAAATCACAAAAAAAGCTTAAGCTTACCCCCCAGTGAACCGCTTTCACCCTCAGAATTCGAGGTGATTGTATGACACATCCACTGACAGATCCACTCAATTAAACAAAAATGACCCGAAACCCCAAGGGGTCTGTAGTCGTTGAAACTCTTAAAGGACGGCTCAGACTTCGCTTACCCAAATTTTGCCCAAAGCGATACCTTTCACTTGGATTAGCCGATACTCCACGCAACCGAAAAATTGCTTCTCTCAAGGCAGCTCAAATTGAAGCTGACATCCTTTATGAGCGCTTTGACCCTACCTTGGAACGATACAGATCGCCTTACCAGCGCCCGACCGAAAAAATGCCGCTGCTAACAGTTTGGGACGCTTATGTAGATGCTCGGAAATCGGAGGTCAGCATCACGACCCTGAATATCGATTTTCGGAGGGTTCGCCAGCGGATACAAAGTTTTCCAGTAGACCTGTCCGAATCCGACCAGTTCAAGAACTGGCTGGGCAAGCACTACTCACCGGGGGGCAGTAGACGGGTGCTAGTACAGCTTCGAGCTGCTTGTAATTGGGCGCTACAGGAAGGGTTGATACAAAGCAACCCTTTCTCTGATCTCCCCCGTAAGGGCAAACAGTTAAAGCCAAAACCCCAGCCTTTTACCAGAGCGGAACGAGACAAAATTATTAGCGGCTTTGAAACCCATCAGCACTACAGTTACTATGCCCCGTTTGTAAAATTCCTCTTCTGGACTGGAGCGAGAACCAGTGAGGCGATAGGTCTGAGGTGGAAAGACCTTGATCAAGAATTTCAATTCATCACTTTCTCTGAAGCTCTAGTACAGGGTCAGAGGAAAGATACCAAAACTCACCAGTCTAGACGTTTTCCAGTGAATCAAGCGCTTGGAGAGTTGCTGCTGACTATTCGACCAGAAAGTTTTAGTCCAGACGCGCTCGTGTTTTTGTCTAAGACCGAGCTGGCTATCGACTCCCATAATTTTCTAAACCGAGCGTGGCGATCAGTGCTTGGAAGCTTTCCCACTATCCAGTACCGAAAGCAATATGCGACCCGACATACTTTCATTACTCTGTGCCTAGAAGAAGGGGTTCCTGTGGCACTGATTGCCCAGTGGGTGGGCAATTCCCCCCGTACAATTTGGACTTCTTACGCTGGAATCGTCAGCGCTCTACCCGTCCCAGAGCCGTGACCACTAGTACAAAAGATATCCTTTTTATATCCTTTTTGACCAAAAAGCCACCAAAACCACTTGGACTTAGGGAGTGGTACACAAATACTAGAACCCGCCACGATCAAGTTGCGTAGCGGGTTCCAAATGCTAAGATTATGCCAGGAGGCGGGCTCGAACCGCCGACACGAGGATTTTCAGTCCTCTGCTCTACCAACTGAGCTATCCCGGCATATTTTCTCAGCGACTACCTATGATAGCAAGGTTAAGTAGGTCTTGTCAAGCAAAAATTCCAAGTGATTTCATTTTGGATATCTAGTTAATCTTACCATCAGTCAGGCTCAATAAAGTTTTACCGACACAGTATCCAGAATAATAGGCTGTATAAATCCAGACAGTCCAATTTAGCACAAACTGCGTTCATTAATCCCCCTTTTTTTCTTGAAACCTCCTAGAGACGTTGTATACGTCTCTGACATCTCAAAATCCGCAACACCGACGCTAACTGATGCCAGTCAACCGTTGCTGGGAATGGTTGATAATGTTTGTAAAAATCTGATTAAGCTGCCCGCTGTAACCATTTGCCTGTGTGATTGCTTTGGCTTCCTTAAAAAAGAACCCTTTAATCATACCGATAGACCATTGGTTCACGTCAGGCAAGCGCAGCGCAATCTCCTGATTGCCAACGGCTAAAACTTGTAACCAAGTTGCCATGGTTGGCGGTAATGTTGTGCTGAGGCGCAGAGATAAGGTTGGCGTAGAGAGAGATTGGGCATAAGCAGGGGTCAAAAATGGTTCATAGGTTTTCGCTTCGGGGGTTAGCTGTTTGATAAACGCCAAACTCACCCCTCGAAACAACTGCCGCAGAGGTTCTGCTTCTTTACCCGTCAGTTCTTTAACGAAAGTACTTTGAGCCAAGGCATCATTAAGATTGGCGCGGTCTGTCACACTCAAGTGAGTGCCTCCAATCGCGGCGATTAGATATTTGGAACCCCTCAACTGAGCAAAAGACCGTAACTGGTGGTCTAAGGATGGAGTAATCGCATCGTCTGTCCCAGTCAAGATTAAAGTGGGAATGCTGACCTGAGTCAAACCGTCTTTGCCAAACAGTCGTCCAGTCACGGCGTTGAGAGCCATGGCTTGAACGATACGCCGATCGCTTAGTTGTAGGTTGTTTTCCTTCAATTCAGTAGCAGAACACTGAAACCAATCGGCTGGTGAACGTTCTAGGGGACTACGATTTTTACAAAACTCTTGCAGTCCGGCTAAATCTAATTGTCCTCCAGCTAAAGCCAAGGCAGTGTAGCCGCCTAGAGAATGACCGATAATGCTGACTTGTTGAGTATTGAGTTTGTCACGCAGGCGACCGTATCCCTGATTGATTTGTGCTAAACGGTCGAGTACGAAACTGACATCCCTGGGGCGGTCTATAAACTCCGATGCAGGTAACAACTCTCCTAAGTTGCTGCCCAGGGAGACGCCGTTGAGCCAAGTCAAGTTACTACCTGGGTGTTCTAGGGAGGCGACGGTGATGCCGTGGGAAGCTAGATGGCGGGCTAAGTAGGTTAAGAATTTGCGGTCAGAACCAAAGCCGTGGGAAAGAATGACCAGGGGACCGGAAGTCTTACGTGCCCAATAGAGGTCTACCAAAATAGTCCGTTGCCGTTCTCGGTCTCGTAGCCTCAGAGTACGCTCCTGTACATACTGATAGCCCGTGGCTGTCGGGTCAAGGCTGGGGCGGAAGGTTGCTACATCAGGAACTGCCAGTTCTTGCTCTAGAATAGGACCAACCGTTAAGCTCTGCAAGTAAGAGGTGTTGAGCTTGAGGACAATGGCGATCGCTGAAGAGGCATCGAGTGTCACTTCCTCGTCTGGATAAGCTCTCAAGAAACTTAGCGCCGAAAGACCGTCGGCTTGCCTTGCTGCCAAAAACAACGCGGCTTTTAACTCCTCCAGGCTGCTGCTAGGAAGCGCCAATCCGATTTGATCGAGTAAGCGAGCACCGTCAGAAGAGCTGAGTAGGTCATCGATAAATTTCTCAGTCAGGTTGGGGTCAAGGTGAAGACGTTTACTCAGCAACTGCCGCACTTGGGGAGTCAGCAGCGAACTGTAGGGTTTAAGGGCAGGTGACACTTCCCCTGTCTCGGCAAACTGTTCTAAGTCAGTGATGTTGACCGATTGCTTAAAGGGTCCCAAGCGCAGGGTTACTCGTTCAGCAGCTCTCAGAGGTGTTGCAATTCCCCAGCATAAAGTCAGAGTAATCGCAAACAAAGCGGGTCGTCCTATTCCCTGAATTTTACCTCTGGAATTAACCCGCTTTCTACAATGAGAATGCTGAAATACCCGGGTACCAAACCAGTTGAGCCGAAACTTCATAGGGATTGATTTCACAACCATGTGAATGGAGCTATATGTTTAAACCTTAATCCAAGCGACCCGTTGGAAGCTGTACAAGTTTCCCATACATCTTCAGCTATCAACGGGATAATCTCTTTACAAAGATGCTGCTATGTGCTATTGAATTTCAGAAATAAACCAAGCCCGTCTGAAATCCTATTGAACCGTCTAGGGTAGGGACAAATTCCGATTAAGTCTTGTTTTTTTTTCGTTGCCATTCCTTCATTTTGCTCCGATTTATTGGTATTAGTACTAAAATTTTCCGAAATTTATTAATGATGTTGTTTTGATGAAGAGTCCGGAAGATTCTGCTATCGAGATGAAGTAAATACGAGCAACAAAAGCAATATCCAATTCGGAAATTTTCTCCATGCAACTAACTTATCGCGGAGTTCCTTATCACTCTCAATCCCATACTATTGAAACGACGGCGAGTGAAAGGGTTGGCAAATATCGCGGTGTGAATTTGAGATTTAGACATCGAAACGTGATTTTCATCCCCCATTCCCTCTTCAGACTGACCTATCGCGGCATCTCCCACCTAGCAATGGGTCGATTCTCGATTCAACCTCAACTCAAAAGCGTACCTAATTCAAGAGACTCTGGCATCAAAAGCCACGATTCAAAGGGGTAAGAAGATTTAAAATCATGTCAATAAAGTTTAATATTTTTTTCATTCACTACCCAAAATGCTTAAGCAGAAGCGAGAAAAAACACTTAACCATAGGATAAAAATTCAATTTGAGGCACTAACGGGTCTTGAACAATACCTACACCAGTAAACCCCCACCGTTGGAGCAAGCCTTTTAATTGAGTCGAGGGGACTGACTCAACGGAAAATCGATCAGCAACGTCACTGCCGTGGGTATTGAGATAACTGAGAGCATCAAATCGTTCACGGAACATCAACAAGTATCCTGCTCCCACCTCGCTAGTACCCGCGTTGGGTTGGGCAACCAAATAGCGCCCATCTACTCTAGAAAGAATCAGGTAATAGATTTGGGTGAACATTTTGATCTGCCTTAGTCCTTTGATTCTCATCGCGAGTTTATTTCAAGTTTTCTAGGCGAATCCGAGGATCGACACCTTTGAGCAGTAAATCTGCCAGCAAATTGCCGACAATCAGCATCATTGCGCCCATCATCAAGCTTGCCATGACCAAGTAGATATCTTGAGCAGTCACTGCCTGCAAAATCAAACGTCCCAATCCGGGCCAGTTGAAGAAAAATTCGGCAATAAAGGCACCACTTAACAAACTAGCAAATTCAAAGCCGAGGAGCGTGATTAGAGGATTGACGGCGTTGCGCAGGGCGTGGACGTAAATAACCCGATTTTCAGGAAGCCCCTTGGCACGAGCCGTCTGGATGTAGTCTTGGCGCAAAACATCCAGCATTTCTCCTCGGGTAATTCGCTGTAAACCGGCAAAGCTGGTAATCGAGAGGGCAATGGTTGGCAAAATCATGTGCCAACCGATATCTAAGACTTTGCCGATGGGGGATAAATCGGCGTGATTGATACTCGTCATGCCACCGACAGGAAATAGGGGGGAGGTGTACTGCGCCAAAATGAGTAGTAACAAAGCGGTGATGAAGCTGGGAAAGCCCTGACCGGTGTAGCTCATGACTTGCAGGACTCGATCACCAAAGCGGGATTGATTGACTGCGGCAATAATTCCTAGGGGAATAGCGATCGCCCAGGTAACAATGATAGACGCGATCGCTAACAGTAGCGTTGCTGGAATCCGCTCCCATAGTAAAGAGGACACCGAGCGAAAATAGACAAAACTTTCACCAAAGTCCCCTTTCGTCACCACCCGCACCAACCAGCGCCAATACTGCACCCAGGCAGGTTGATCTAAACCAAATTGCTGCCGCAGTTCCTCAATCCGTTCTGGCGAAATTTTGGGATTTTGTCTGAGGGTATCTAAATAATCTCCTGGTGCGAGCTGAATAATCGCAAAACTTAGAGCCGAGGCTAAAAGTAAAGTCAACAGTGCCTGCAATAGCCGTTTCACCACGTAAAGAAATGTTTCGCTTGTGACTAGCTGTTTAAACCAACCGACAGCAGCACTAAATCCATTCCGAATAGCAGAATCCCTAGTTGAAGCAGTCATTCATTCTTTGTCCTTTATAAAAAACCAATGACTAATACTCAATTAACGTCACAACGGGTACATCAGGCAGTTTCTGACGCCCACCAAGAGCCGTTAGCTCGATGATAAAGGCAAATCCTACCAGTTCGCAGCTAATTTGCTGTACGAGCTTCGCCGTAGCAACAGCAGTTCCCCCCGTAGCGATTAAATCATCGACAATAAAAACCCGACAACCAGGATTGAGGGCATCTTGATGAATCTCTAGCTGATCCATGCCATACTCCAGTTCGTACTCAATGCTGTGTACAGCGGCTGGCAGTTTACCGGGTTTGCGAACGGGGATAAATCCAGCTCCGAGTTTGTAAGCTAAACTAGGTCCGAAAATAAAGCCACGAGACTCTATGCCGACGACGTAATCGATGGATAGTCCAGCGTCTTGGCATTTTTGAGCTAGGGTATCGATTGTGTAGCGCAGTCCCTCTGGATGGCGCAGGAGCGTAGTGATATCCCGGAATGTAATTCCAGGTTTGGGAAAGTCTGGGATATCGCGGATCAGAGACTTTAAATCCATCGGTAGGTAAACTCTATAATTCATTGATGAGTAGTTAGGCAGATACTTGTGGCATAGCGGACTTGCCACCGGCTGCCAGCAAAATCGTACACTAGAAAGATGGAGGCTTCTCGATCAATTGGGGTGAGAACTGATTGAGATCTGACTTGTGGCTGGAGAGCAAAGGTGATTATTTTTATTATTCTGGTACAGGTCACAGTTGTAAAAATTAGGGCAGGCAGCGATCGCCGGATGCTAGTGTCAAGTCAATCCATTCGCAATTCCTTCCCGCCCCAAGCAGATGAGGCATGGGGGCAGGGTTTCGGAACGCCCACCCCTCAGACAACTGGAGCAACGCCAAAAAGGGAGCCAGTAAAACTCCCAAAAATCCTGAACTACAGTGATATGCTCTGACAAAGTATGACAGACCCTTATAGAACTCAGATAGACGCAAACCTGGCACAAATGTCAATTGTCAAAAGTCCTCTAGTCTATAGGTATCACCCTGTTTGAAATTGTTATTTAAAAATGTGTTTACCCTAACTTACTCGTTGGAATGAATCTTGCTGTGAGTGTAATGCCGACCAACAGTCCCCCTGCTAACCAGTCAACACCAATGATTTTAGAGAGTTTACCCGACCTGGATATCTTAGATCGGGGGTGTCCGTCACGAAGTCGGCAGCAGATTGACCTGATTTTACTTGCCATTGAAGCCTTGGAACTAGGAGGTTCTGAGGCGATGCTGTACATGGCTAAGGAATTGGAACTCCAGGATATCATTAAAAATCGGGTCGTCCTGTGGCGTTTGCGCTGCACCAATCCCTTACGACGCTCTCATACGCGCCGTCCTTTACACTTAGAGGAAGCCAAGGCGTTAGTGGTGATTGCCAGTTATCTGGCGCGACGAATGACCGTTTTAATCCGGCAGTTGCTTTTGGCTTACGAACAACTTAGCGAGAAGCAGATCCCCGTAGAACAACATTTTCGCTTGTCTGAGTACCTAGAGCGGTTCCGTACCCATTTCCGCAGCCGAATGAACCCACGACGGGCAAAAGTTTCTATTTACAACACCGACGAAAAGTTAAATGAGCTAGCCCTCTCGCTATTGAGTCAACTGCTGTTCTGTACGGGAACAGGTGGAATGCAGCGATTTTGGACTAGCTTGTTTGATGGAGAAGTAACCTAATGACGATTCGACGCCAGTATAGTCTGCCCAACTGCACGCTGATTTTAGAAGGTTTGAGTGAAGCAACCGGAGCCGTTGGTTCTCAGATAGATACTCGACCTTTAATGACCATTCTAGTTAACGCTGAGTGCCATTTGGCAGGTCAAAAGCAACCCCTCAGCGGCGGACGTGACTTTTTGGAAGGCTTAGTGCAGGTTGTAAGTCGCTATGCTCAAGAATTTTTAAGTCAGGTGCATCACCCAAAACCAGCGGGGGATAAGCCTTCAGTCGTGCAGTTGCACCCCATGCCAGATAAAAATTTGCACCGATTGACGCTGCTGCCGACGGCGGAAGGGTTGCTGCCGATGGGGGCTAGTGGCGAGATGGTAGCAGATGGGTATCGGGCTGGGGTAGAGCCAGGAAAACCCCTACAGATTGATTTAACCACAGTCCAGCTCTTTGACTTGGTGGAGGCAATAGACCAATTGCTGGCTGATCAGCGAACTCTACCTGATCTGAATTTGCGGTTGCAACCCGTTTCTAGACGCTACCGCAAAGCCGACCAACCTGTAACCAAACGGGCAGCACCAGCAGCATTGGGTACGACGAGTTTGGTACTAGCCGCGATCGCATTTTTCCTTGTACCTATCCCAGAAGTACGCCAACCCCAACCCAATAGCAGGGAAACGAATTCTCAGACTTCCGAAGGTGAAAGTCCAACAACCAGAACTACACCCCCCTCAGCCTCTGAATTGGAGAAGACTCTAGCATCGGCTCAGGAAATCACTGATCCAACGGAATTGGATTATTTGAAACGCAACCTGTACAGAAAGCTCAGTCAAGGTTGGGAAAACCGGGGGCAGGTGAACCAAAACTTAGAGTATCAGGTTGGAGTCGCTAGAGATGGAACCGTTGTAGGCTACAAGTCCGTCGATGACACGCCCATGGAGGAATCCCAGAGAACGCCCCTACCTGACTTGCTCTATATTCCGGCTGAGGGGGGTACTGCTAGTCGAGAACCCCTTGCTCAGTTTCGAGTTGTGTTTACCCGAGGCGGTGTTCTGCAAATCAGCCCTTGGCAGGGTTATACGGCACAACCGGGTTTGGGTCCAGAAATCACTGATTCGGCTACGATCAGAGAGTTGAATGCTCAGATCTATGATGAACTGAGCGATCGCTGGGAGGGAACTCCCCTATCTCCAAGACCTTTAGTTTACCGAGTTGGTGTCACGGAAGATGGGGTCATTGCTGACTACGCACCCCAGAATCAACCGGCTTGGGATTATGTTGAAGAAACCCCTCTTGAGAAATTACTCAAGCCGGAGGCGGCGGGTATTGGCAGTGAGGAAAGTGGCTTTGTTCCCACTAAACCCCTCGCTCATTTTCAAGTTGTGTTTAAGCCAGACGGTGTTTTGGAAGTTAGTCCATTCCGGGGGCGATAATTCCTGGAACTGACGTTTTATTTCAAACCCAAAATCCATACTATAAAGATTGTTATTGCGGGGTAGACCGGAAAGCCTGCCCCGTGAAAGGCTTTTTGATAGGGGAAATTCCTGTTTCTAAAGCCTATTTTATTTTTTTATGCACAGAATTATAAATAATTGATAAAGTTTGCTTGAATTTGTTGCGTATATCGAGCAATTGAAATAACATTTACACAAGGTGTAATACTTGTCATACACAAATATGACACATTAAAAGGTTTTGCAAGAGGACAGAAGCAAACTGGCAATGGCAGTCCTCTTGGTTCAGCCATCCTGTGGATTGAATACACCAGGGTATCTATTTTTTTAGTTTCAATATTCATCCGTTCTGAATTCCGCTTAGGTTTTCTCGATGTCTCCCTAAATGGGGAGAAGAAATCTCAGGCGGGGTTTTGATTAACGGACACTATTTTGGATATCAAATTCGCGTCTACTACCCCCTTTTTTTAGAAAACAGGAGGAGAAGGGGGGGCAGAGAAAGAATAATCCTAAATGGAATTGATTTCTGGGATTCATCGCTACAACAGGTAAAATCACGCACCTAAATTGGAGAAGTATTGGCAATGAACAATGTCATTAATCAATTGCGCCTTGCGATCATCATGCTGGCTGTATTCGCTATTTTTAATTTAGTTGCAATCTATCGCCAAATCGACAGTATGAGTAGCGATAGTAGGATTGTAAATTATGCCGGAATTGTTAGGGGCAAGACTCAACGATTAATGAAGCTAGAACTCTCAAGTCAAGATACAGGCAGTATAATTTCCGAATTAGACCAAATCATTAAAGGATTAATTGATGGGGATGAAGAACTTAAGTTAGTCAATGTTAGAGACCGAGACTTCCAGTCAAATATGCAAAAAATTGAACAAGACTGGGATAAAATAAAACTTACATTGAAAGACTTGAGAAGTAACCCCAGCGACCAAAATCAAGAGCGCATTATAAAACAAAGTGAAGATTACTGGGATTTAACCAATGCAACGGTATCTTCTGCAGAAGATTTTGCAAAACGCCACGTACAAAACTCAAAAAACCTAGCTATCATTCTTTTCTTCGCCAATCTGGTTGTCCTGGCTGCAATTTGGAAACTCTCTCAAAATATTAAATTGAGGCTGAAGAAGACAGTCAATATCCTTGCCTCGTCTTCAAGCGAGATTTCTACAACTTTAGAAGAGCAAGAACGGGTAGCCAGTCAGCAAGCTACCTCGGTGAATGAAATCACTACCACAATGGATGAATTAGAAGCCTCCTCCCGACAGTCGGCGGAACAGGCTAAAGCGGCTGTCACCGCTGCACAGCGAGCACTGAAGCTTACAGAAGGTGGAACCGAAGCGGTGGGAGAAACCTTGGATGGAATGTATACCTTGGAAGATAAAGTAGGAGCGATCGCAGAACAGATTGTACGTCTTTCTGAGCAAGCTAATCAAATTGGCAGCATTTCCCAACTCGTTTCTGACTTAGCAAATAAAACGAATATGCTGGCGCTCAATTCATCCGTTGAAGCGGTTCGTGCTGGAGAACATGGTAAAGGCTTTTCCGTGGTTGCTAATGAGATTCGTAAATTAGCGGATCAAAGTCAACAATCGGCTGACAAAATTGGTCTTTTAGTTTCTGAAATTCAGAGTGCGATTAATTCAACGGTGATGGTGACAGATGAAGGAACCAAAACAGTCACAGCCGGGGTTAAGGTTGCTCAAAAAACGAATGAAGCCTTCGCTGGGGTGGCGGATGCCGTTGACAAAGTGGTGTTAAACAATCAACAAATCTCCCTGAACCTTAAGCAGCAAGTGGATGCAATTCAACAAGTGGTTCAAGCGATGGATACCATTAACAAGGGCGCAAAAGAAACGGCAAATGGTATCAATCAAACCAAAGTGGGTACTCAGCAACTGAACGAAAGTGCTCTGGATCTCAAGCAGATGGTGTAATCGGTGTTGGGCGCACGTCGGTGCCCCCCTACGGATCATAAATTTTAACCTCATCAGGATGCACCTATTACTTCGTTTCTTGTCTGTCGGTTTTAGTCCTTAGTCTTCGGTTGTAATTGGAAAGCCAATAACTAATGACTAATGACGAATGACTAATGATGAATGACTAATAACTAATCATGATGATAGAAGACGAAGAACTCCGGACTCTGTATAAAATTTCTGCCGAAGAACGCTTGCAGAAACTGGATATGGGTTTGCGGCATTTCCAAGAATACCCGGATGAGGAAGCAACTTTAGAACAGTTGCTGCGAGAAGCCCATAGTCTGAAAGGAGATTCCAGAAGTTTAGGTGTAGACACTGTAGAAGTTCTGACTTATCGAATCGAAGAGATTCTAGGATGCATCAAACGCAAACAAACTGCTTATACCCCGCAAGTGAACGAATTTCTCTATCACGGTTTAGATGCGATTAGCCGTTTGGTACAGGAAGCCGTGACGGGTGAACCGAGTGGGGTGGATACGGTTGAAATACTCGATCGCTTAACAAATGCTGTCTCCGAATCAGAACAGCAAAAACTTGAAGGCGAATCAAAGGAAGAGTTTGCCTTCCAACGTTTTATTGATAATGGCAATCTATCTACTACAGCTACTGCGATTGCCCAAATTAATGATAATACGTCTCAACTTGCATCAACGTATATCGATGATGAAGAACTCCGGACTCTGTATCAATTTTCTAGTGAAGAACGATTGCAGAAACTGGAAATCGGTTTACGCCATCTGCAACAGTATCCCAATGATGAAACAACCTTAGACGAGTTGCGGCGAGAAGTTCATGGACTCAAAGGAGATTCTAGCAGTGTTGGGATAGACGATGTAGAAACTCTCGCCCATGGGATTGAAGAGATTTTAGAGAACATTAGAACCCAAGAGGCTACTTTTACCCCCCTGGTGAGTGAAAGCCTCGATTACGGATTGGAAGCGATCGCTCTTTTGGTTCGAGAAGCCGTTACGGGTGAACCGAGTCAGGTAGATATTGCTGGGGTAATCGAGCAATTGATGGAAGCACTTTGGGCGTCAAACCCGCCACAGCCAAACGCCCCATCCCAACTCGCACCCAGCTATATCGAAGATGATGAACTGCGAGAAGTTTATCATCTTTCTAGTGAAGAACGGTTACAGAAACTCGAAGCAGGTTTACTGCATTTAGAAAAGCATTCCGGAGATATAACTACCTTAGAGGAGTTGCTGCGCGAAGCTCATAGCCTGAAGGGAGATTCTCGCAGTGCAGGGGTAGACGACGTAGAAACCATCATCCATCAAATTGAAGAAATTCTGGGTAACATCCAACACCAACAGACGGTTTTAACCCCAGAGGTAAGCGATCGCCTTTATCAAGGATTAGATGCTACTGCCAAACTAATCCAAGAAGCCGTAACGGGTCAACTCGTTGGAGTGGATACGCCTGGGGTGGTGGAACAGTTGATGGAAATTGTTGTTGCACCAGCTACTCCAGAGGCTTTACCCGTTTCGCCGACAGAAAGTCCTATCACCGCCACTCCAGACATATCGGGTGAACCTTATCACATTGACACCATTCGCGTTCAAACCCGCGATTTGGATGCGTTAATGGCACAAGCTGAGGAGTTAAACGTTACTAAAATTCATATTACTCACGCTACTACTGAAATTGAGGAACTCGTCAGTTTATGGCAAGAGTGGAAAGGGTTTGAGAAACGGAAATCCCGTGCTCCTTCGTCAGTAGGCATTAATCCACACCAAGAGCGTCTCGACGAAATAATCAACGCCCTGAGAAGTGCAGCCCAAGAAAATAGCAGTAATCTCGATCTGATTGCTGGAGACTTGCGAGACAAAATTCGCACCCTGCGGCTGCTACCCCTCTCCACGGTGTTTCAGTTTTTCCCCCGAATGGTGCGGGATTTAGCCAGACAGCAATCTAAACAAGTGGAATTCGTTATTGAAGGTGGAGAAACAGCCGCTGACAAACGCATTCTTGAAGAAATCAAAGATTCCTTGATGCATCTGATTCGCAATGCGATCGATCATGGTATTGAGACTCCCGATGAGCGAGAACAACGGGGCAAACCTGCCACCGCCACGATTTGGTTAAGGGGCTATCAAAGTGGCAATACTATTGTCATTGAAGTGGCAGATGATGGACGGGGATTAGACGTAGAAAAGATAAAACAAACAGCTATCCGGCGCAAGCTTTACCAAAAAGAAGAGCTAGACGCTATGACACCCAGCCAGATTTACGAGCTAATCTTTGCTCCTGGGTTTTCAACTCGAAGCTTTATTACTGAAATTTCTGGTAGAGGGATTGGCTTGGATGTGGTACGCACTCACATCGAACGACTCAAAGGCACGATTACAATCGCCTCCACTCCCAATCAAGGAAGTAGTTTCCGCATCCAACTCCGTACCACCTTAGCAACTATTAATGCACTAATGCTAGAAGTTGAAGGTATTATCCAGGCTCTACCCATTGAATTTGTAGAAACGAGCTTACTAGTTTCCCCAGAGCAAATTTTTACCATTGACGGTCGAGAGAGTATTGATTGGGATGGTAAAGCTGTTCCACTATCAAATTTAGTCGATTTGCTAGAACTTTCCAACTCCCCTGCTTATGCTTTTACCGCTAAAATAGAGCCACAAACGAGCGATTGGCGACCTTGTATCCTGCTCAAGGTAGGAGAAGACTATGCCGGATTATTGGTTGATCGTCTCTTCGATACGCAAGAGCTAGCGCTCAAACCTCAAAGTCAATTATTAAAGCGGGTACGGAATGTCATGGGAGCAACAATTCTACCCACCGGAGACGTTTGCACCATCCTCAACCCTCCTGATTTAATCAAATCCTTACAAAAGCAAACCCCCACAACTATTTCCGTCAAACCCATCGTAACGATTCAGCACAAACCTCTGATTCTCTTAGTCGAAGACTCCCTCCCTGTTCGCACCCAAGAAAAACGACTATTAGAAAAAGCAGGGTATGAAGTGGTGATAGCCATTAACGGATTAGATGGCTATAACAAACTCCAAACCCGTAACTTTGATGCCGTGATTTCTGATGTCGAAATGCCCCATCTAGACGGGTTATCAATGACTGCAAAAATTCGCCAACATCCAGATTATCAGGATTTACCTATTATTCTAGTCACTACCCTCAATTCCGATGAAGATAAACAAAGAAGTGCCGTAGCCGGAGCCGATGCTCATATCATTAAAGGTAAATTTAATCAAGATTTTCTCTTAGAAACTTTAGGGAGATTTGTTTAATTACCCTTAACTCCACCACCAACAACTCAATCATCCGTTACAAAATCTCTTACCAGCAATAATCTATGCCAATTCGAGTCCTATTAGTTGAAGATTCAAAAATTTCTCTAGTAATTCTAAGAAGAATTCTCGACTCATCCCCCCAAATCGAAGTGGTGGGAGAAGCTCATACAGGTTTAGAAGCACTGACACTCATTCCCAAAATTCAGCCCGATGTCATTTGTACAGACTTACATATGCCTCAGATGGATGGTTTGGAGTTTACCTCTGAAGTGATGACACACTATCCTCGACCGATTCTAGTGCTGAGTGTTTCAGTGCAGCAAGAGGATACTCATCATGTTTTTGAGGTTTTAGAAGCGGGTGCAGTGGAGGTTTGTCCTAAACCCCTTGCTGGACTCACAACGGATAATGAAGTATTTAAGCGAGAGTTAATTGATAAAATTATAATTCTATCTGGGGTAAAGGTATTTAAGAAAACCCGTAAAATTTCTTCCCCAGCTAAGACTAAAAATAGGTTTAATGTAACGACTAAGTTCTACCCAAAACCCAAAATTATAGTTGTTGGCGCATCAACAGGGGGACCTATAGCTCTACAAGAGTTATTCTCTCAACTTCCATTGGATTTTCCCATACCCGTGATTTGTGTACAACATATTTGTCTGGGTTTTTTACAAGCATTAATAGATTGGCTAATGACGAGTTGCCAATTACCTATTCAGATTGCTCAACCCGGAGAGATGCCCAAACCAGGAATAATTTACTTTCCACCGGAACACCGACATTTAGAAGTTGATGGGAAAGGGCGATTTGTCTGCTCGGATTCAGAACCCCTAGACGGACATCGCCCTTCTGTTACTGTCACCTTTGAGTCTGTTGCCCAGTTTTATGGCAAAGCAACCGTGGGAATATTGTTGACGGGTATGGGTAGAGATGGAGCGCAAGGAATGCAAGCGATCGCTCAAGCGGGTGGAGTGACTATCGCTCAAGACGAAGCTACATCAGTAATCTTTGGAATGCCGAAAGAAGCGATTGATTTGGGAGCTGCCAAAGAGGTGTTACCCATTAGTGCGATCGCGCCAATGCTGCTGGAGCTATTACAAAAACAGTTTCTGACCCTTTAAATTAGTAAGGGTATTATAACGTGGCAAATATAGATGATTTAAGTACAGGACTCAAACAGGCATTTATTCAGTTAATTGCCAAACAGACAGGCATAAAAATTAGGGAGCGCGATCGAGATGCTTTAAGCGAAAACATTTTTTTAAGAATGAAAGCGCTTCAAGTAGCATTTCCTGAAGATTACTATCAGTTGTTGAACTCCAAAACCCTAGATAGCCAACAAGAATGGCAAAAATTAGTTGTTCTGCTTACCAATCTCGAAAGTTACTTTTTCCGAGATAAAGAGCAATTCTATCTACTACAATCTAAAATATTACCTGATATAATTGAACGCAAACAAGCCAACAAAACTATCCGTATCTGTAGCGCAGGATGCTCGACTGGAGAAGAACCCTACTCTCTCGCTATTCTCCTCAAGGAAATACTACCCAATCTAGAACAATGGAATTTATTAGTTTTAGGTCTAGATATCAATAAAGAAGCATTACAAAAAGCGAAGATTGGAACTTATAGAGCTTGGTCATTTAGGAATGTTGATAAATTAATAAAGCAGCGATATTTTCAAATCATCAATGACTACTATCACATTGCTCCACAAATTAAGCCATTTGTTAAATTTCAAATTTTAAATTTAGTCAACGATCCATTTCCCCATCCTAGCTCTGACTTGCAAGATTTTGACTTAATTCTTTGCCGTAACGTTTTTATCTACTTTGAACCCCCAGCTATAGCCCAAGTTTTAGATAAATTTTACCACGCCCTGCAACCTTTAGGATATCTGCTAACAGGTCATTCTGAACTTTATGGTCAAACATTAAACCAGTTTCAGACAAATGTTTTTCCAGAATCACTAGTTTATCAACGTCGGGAAGATAGTTTAGGTTATCCGTATCAGGTTTCTTTCCCCAATAATCTCACAGGTTATCTAGAAGAAAACTTATCCCTAGATATGAATCGTACTACTCTCGAACGTGACCTAGAAAAAAACAATCTTAAAATGCAGCAATCTGCCCTTAATCTCCTTAAGCAATTACCTGCAGATACTAAACTACCGAAACTGGGTAATCTGACGGCGGCTGAACTCATTTTGCAACTGGAATCTTCTTTAAACGCAATTAACCCTGACT
Organism: Coleofasciculus sp. LEGE 07092; assembly: GCF_015207375.1. GTDB lineage: Bacteria > Cyanobacteriota > Cyanobacteriia > Cyanobacteriales > Coleofasciculaceae > LEGE-07092. The sequence goes on from NZ_JADEWY010000004.1 coordinate 77,849, forward strand.
CCCTATGAAAGATAATTCCTATCTAGTATTCGGCTTAAATACCTACCTTTATGGTATCCAACCAGCTTACGTTGAAGAAATTTTTTTGCTCCCAGAGCTGATACATTGTCCCGAAGCTCCGCCTGAAATCGTTGGTGCTGTTAATCTTCGGGGAGATAGAGTTCCTGTTGTAGATCTAAACCTCACCTTTGGCAATCAAGTATCTGACTATCGCTTAACCGATAGTGTTATAGTTTTAAGGGGAGAACAATTTCGAGTTGGTATTATCGTGAATGAAGTTTACGAAGTAAAAATTATAGATTCAGAAGATAGTACTCCCGAGCTTTCTACTAATCTAAATTTAGCAGGAGTTGAGGACAATAAACATATCGCTCAGTTTACCCGACGCGCCGGAGATATTTTAATCTTCAGTAGTCCAGAGAATTGGCTGCCGACGATAGAAACACAACAATTTATATCTTTAGACCAAAACCCTGTATATTTTTCTAACTTCACTCTCGAAGAACAAGTAATTTTTCAACAACGCTCTGATAACCTAAAGCTCTCGGTAGATAGCCAAGATTTGAGTTTAAAACCTCTCGCAGTAATTATTTTAAATGATAATTTATTGGGTATTGATTTAGCCGTGGTGCGAGAGTTTACCGATATCCGTCAAGTGACGCCTATTCCTTGCTGTCCACCCCACATCATCGGAAACATGAACTTACGAGGCGAGATTCTTACCCTAGTTGATATTCGCGGTTTATTGAATTTACCAGTAACAGCCATGACTGCTAGTTCTAAGGCGATGGTTGTCGAGATTGAGGGTATAGTGGCTGGGGTAATGGTAGAAACGATTCGGGATGCGATGTTTTTACTAAATTCCCTAGAGATAAAGGCAGTACCCACGGCTACCTATTTAATGAAGGATAAATATATACAAGGGGCAGCATCCTATGATAAAAAAAAGATGGGTATTCTGGACTTACCAAAACTATTTCAGACGGCTGGCTTAATTGTTGATGAGGCAGTTTAACTAATGATTAACCGCTCATCAGGATCAATAAACCCTTGTGATGCACTCCAGACGCTGACTTCTAGGAGGTACAGCGCTGGCTTCTCTTAGAAATTCCCAGAGCGGTTTTAAGTGAGGCGACATCCATCCCCACTATCAACGGTACTCTTCACGATACGCTACACTCTCACTTTATATCGACCAACCGCCAATCCCAAGACAGGTAAAGAATCTAGAGTTTTCTGGAATGAATCCTATGCCATGATCGCAACTGTTGGCTGATCATCTCTTGCCAAATGTTTCCGGATTTGTAATTCTACATCCATTGCTCTACTTACCTTTCAGGGTTTTCTTTTTTTCTTCCTTTATTCAGAATATCCGGAAAGTGACAGAATAGGGATATACCTTGGAAAATAAAGTAGGAGCGATCGCTTGATGAATTCCTAGATCTGTCCGAAATGACCGAAATCGATGGGTTTCAAGCTCCGCCCTTCCCTTGACGGCTTTCCGCCACTTCCCGACATCTTCCAACTCGGAGTTACTCTAGGGGAATACTCCAAATAGCTGATTTCTTACTCTAAACGGCTTGTTACATTAGTTGATAAAATTCAGGGACATCTAACTCAGCTATAAATTCCAAGTTGCCGCGCGGCAATATCTGATACGGGTTATAAAACAGATAGGAGAAATTCCATAGCATCAAGTTATAAATTAAAATTCCAATGACGAGTAAAATGTTAAGACAAAGACTCGAAGATTTGAAAAAAAGAACTGGTGCAAATCTCGTCACGATTGATGCCATTAAAAAGTGGTTATTTCAATCAACTCTTCTCCAAAGACTTCGAATAAATCCTTATTATATTGCAGAAGATTCCGATTGCAATGTGGAAAAAATTATCTCAGAATTATTATATGGCGTCAAGGCAGGAGTCTTTGATTTGCACTGGGACGTTCACTGCCCTCATTGCAATATGATTACCGCTGAATTTAATAACTTAGGAAATGCCTCAGCACTCTCATTTTGCCAGATGTGTGCCCGTAGCTTTGAGATCGATTTCTTAGAGCGTGTTGAAGTAACGTTCTCCCTCAATAAAGAAATTGAAGATCCAAAAATTTCTCCTGTATGCGCTCCCCCGCCTATATTAAAAGCTAAATTTCAACTAGTTACTCCGCTCAATGAAACTGACTCCGCTACCGTCATCTTGGAAAAAGGGAGATATCGCTACTGCTGCCCTCTCACCTGTGCAAAAGGAATTTTGGTGGTAGAGGGGGAAGAGACGGAGGAACTTCAGGAACTTTGCATCAAACAATTGGAAGGCAAGCACTTTGATAAAAGCCAGCTAACTGTCTGTCCTGGCAAAGTCAGAGTTGAACTCACCAATATTGGTCACTCGTTATCTGGCATGATTATGCATATTGACGAGTTACCCGATGAGCTGACCTTAGAGCAACTTCCTCCCCGTCTTAGCGGTCTTCAACTTCTTCATTTTCCCGATTATAAATGCCTATTTGGTGAGCAAGTTTTATCAAGTCGAGAACGAATGAAAGTTCGCTCTGTTACTATTATGTTTACCGATATTACGGGTTCAACTTGGATGTATGAAACCCTAGGAGATGCTAAAGCTTATAATATCGTGCGTGACCATTTTGAAATTTTATTTCAGGCAATTGAACAGCATGGGGGAACTGTAGTCAAAACCATTGGTGATGCGGTAATGGCTTCTTTTTTAAGCAATGCACAAGCCATGGAAGCAGCGGCAGATGCTTTGTTAGAGTTTAGAAATTACAACAAAAATCGCCCGGAGTCCGAACAAATCCAGGTCAAGTTTGGAATACATCGCGGCTCTGCTGTGCTGGTTAATCTCAATGATCGTCTCGATTATTTTGGCTCAGTAGTCAATAAAGCAGCACGCATTCAAAGCGTATCGAGAAGCTACGAAATTTCGTTTTCTGATGAGGTTTATAGCGATAAATCTTTTTTAGCCGCATTAAGGGCTACTGGAGTATCGGGAATTCAAAAACATTATGAAGATTTAAAGGGTCTTAAAGGAAGACAGGTCGTGTACACGACCAGAATTGACATAGAGGAGCTAATTCCCCTAGTGAATATCCTAATCTGAGTGAGCCGATTATCTCGTACTACAAAAAATAAAGAAGAGAGCCACTTGAGGCGACTCTCCCGATCATCAGGGTGCATCTACTAAACACAAGTATAGCGCTTAGGGGTGAGGGGTGTAACCCCCTTTTTGTAAAGTTTTGATGAAGTGAGAGCAGGCGATCGCTGGAAATCCAATCGATCTTAGTCGGTAGACACCATTAAACTGAGACTCTCCCGTTTAAAAACGGAAGGTTCTCCCGGGTTATGAAGCCATGCATGAGATGGCATTAGCTTGTTTGCGATCGCACTTACCCAAAACTGCCAATTTGTTGGTAGTTGGTGCTGGAACAGGAATGGAATTGGTTAGGTACGGAAGTCGCAATCCTCCATAATCCCTATCAGGGATTGTTATTTATCGCACTCTGATTTTGACTATTTATAATCGTGAACACGACGGAAGTAAAAACGCAATTTCGTCGCGATCGCTTTTACCAGCCCCTGGCGCTCACATCATGTTGTATAAAGTTTCATGGGCTAACGGATAGCCTCATAAATCTGAGACGCTGTGATAGGACGGTAAATACGCTTTTTAAAAGAGCGTTCCCTCAAAAAAAGCAAACATTGGAAGGACTGACTGGGCAAGTTGGCTGTGCGATGGGATTGTTTTTAAGTTCAAGCTCAGTCAGGTTGGTAAGTCCAGACAGAGGACTGACATCTGTTATTTGGTTACCGCCCAGGTTAAGCTCAGTCAGATTGGAAAGAGATGAGAGAGGACTAACATCTGTTATTTGGTTAAAGTTCAGGTTAAGCTCAGTCAGACTCGACAGAATTTCATCAGCTTGAGAACAATTACTTGTACCTGCTTTTTTTAAAAGTACCTCGACTGTTTTTCTTGAAGAAGCTGATAAGTCGGTTCGCTGGAGACACCACTCTCTAAAAGAACTACCCAGACTGGGTTGGGCAGCTATCGCAACTTCATATCCCCATCCCCACAGACTTAAGGAGAGAGCAAGTACGCTAATCCGTTTCATTTTACTTATTTTTTGACATCCCTTACCCCCAGATTATTGCACCTAGAGGTTAGTCGTTGGGGTATGTGATATTCCCTTACTTTAAGCTGCCAGAGGTGCAAGGACTTGTCGGTTTAGATAATCGGGTGTGGAGAAGGTTATAACACACGACTATGGTACTCCCTATCGTCCAAATCTGCGAAATGCAAGCGGATTAACCTATGCTATTGAAGTGGGGGATTATTTTCGCAATCTTAGCGGAGAGATGAAACTGCCCGTGCCTGTCCTACTGTACAGGATGTCCAGGTTGTCGCCTACTTTCTGCATATTCGGGTAAAAACGCCTGCTGATTGAGGCGCGATCGCTAATTTACAAGGAAAGTCCTATGACTGCACAAGCCCCATCTGCCAACCTATCTGTATTAGAAGAAATTAAGTCTGGTTTGCCTAATATTTGCGGTTGGGAAGCAGAAATTAGTTCGGTAGTAAACCACAATGAACCCGTATTTTTGCCCACAACGAATCTCCGCCTAGAAGACATCACCGCCGGATTTGCCTGTGCCCTCCATATGCATCAACCCACCGTCCCGGCGGGTGCGAATGGCGAACCGATCAGCCATCTCCAGTATATGTTTGAGCATTCCCAGGAAGGGGATAACCACAATGCCGAACCCTTTGCCTGGTGCTATTCGCGCATGGGAGAGTTTATTCCCCAATTAGTTTCCGAAGGTTGCAATCCTCGAATCATGCTGGACTATTCCGGCAATTTACTCTGGGGATTGCAGCAAATGGGGCGAGAGGATATCCTCAATAATCTCAAGCGTATCACCTGCGATCCTCAGTATCAACCCTATGTAGAATGGCTGGGGACGATGTGGAGTCATGCTGTTGTCCCTTCAACCCCAATTCCCGACCTTAAACTCCACATCCAAGCGTGGCAACATTACTTTGCTGCCATTTTTGGTTATGATGCCCTGAAGCGGGTTAAAGGCTTTTCGCCCCCAGAAATGCACCTGCCCAATCACCCCGATACCCTATACGAATACATCAAAGCCCTGAAAGAATGCGGCTATCGCTGGTTAATGGTGCAAGAACATTCCGTCGAAAACCTGGATGGCTCAGGGCTGCAACACGACCAGAAATATATCCCAAACCGTTTAGTTGCCCGCAATTCCCACGGTGAAACGATTAGTATCACCGCATTGATTAAAACTCAGGGTTCAGATACGAAGTTAGTGGCGCAGATGCAGCCTTATTTTGAGGCAAAAGGGCGAGGGAAGCAACAAATTGGGAATGTAACGGTTCCCTCGGTAGTCACTCAAATTGCCGATGGCGAAAACGGCGGTGTGATGATGAATGAATTTCCCCGCGATTTCTTCCGCATTTACAATGAAATCCGCGAACAAGGTGGGGGGAAGACAGGTATTGTGCCAATGAACGGCACTGAATATTTAGAACTGATTGAAGCCGCAGGGATTAATCCTGACGACTATCCCACTTGTCAAGCTGTAGGTCAACATAAGATTTGGCAGCAAGTTGACCCAGATAATGCTACACCGGAAGCCGTGGAAAACGCGATCGCACAATTAAAAGAAACTGACCACAATTTCCACATGGACGGGGCTTCTTGGACTAATGATTTAAGTTGGGTCAAAGGCTACGAAAATGTTTTGGGTCCCATGAAGAAACTCAGCGCCGCATTTCACCTAAAGTATGATCCATTAGTGCAGCAAGACCCCTCAGTTACGAAGCAACCTGACTATCAACAAGCTTTGCTGTATAATTTGTTACTGCAAACAAGCTGTTTCCGGTATTGGGGACAGGGGATGTGGACTGATTTTGCGAACGAACTGTACCGTCGAGGTGAAGCAGTACTCTAGCTGTTGTGGTGTCCTTTTACTAAGCTTAAACTTTGCAGCCCTGACAATGAACCTCAAGATATCGTAAAGTGGGCAAAATAACTAACAATAGTATAAGCATTTCAGCTTTATAAATTTTGCCCACCCTACCTAAAATCTGAAAAGTCGTACCCATGCAATTTTGAAAATATCTCGATTGGCAAAATTTATTTCAAATTCATCCGGTTCTGAATGAGAGTTTCAGTCATCTTAGCTAAATGATCTAACTTCTCTTTCTTTTCTTTCGCCGTTTTCTCATAATTTTTCTTCCGCATCAACGCGGCACGCGCCAAGTCTTCCCGCTTTTGTTTCAGTGCTTTAATCGCTACTGTTTGCCAAATACTTATCTCACGCACATCCTGATTATACTGGGGTTGGAGGTTATCCCAAACAACCTTAATATCAGCTAATGCTTTACTCAATAACTGGTTTGCCTTGTTCGGATCTGTTTCCTGAAGCGCTTGTTTAATCGGATTATACAAGTTATCAGTATTCATCTGGCTGATCAGCGGAATAAAATTCCTAATTTGCTGGCTTTCATTAACCCCAGTTTTGCACCAAGTCGCAAAGTGTTCGCAGTTATTGTAAAGCAAGTTGTATTTCCGTTCACCCAATCGACTCCCGGCGCGGTGAACTACCACATCGGGAATAAATGAGGTTGGGAAACGCTTGATATAAATTTTTCCCCCTCTGGCAAATGTATCTAGGGAGGTGCGCTCAATCGTTTCACTGGGTTTGCGATAGTGGATAACTGTGCCGTCTCCACAGTCAATGCCATGATGCTCGTAAACCCCTTGTAGGTTGAGAAATTCTCGATAAGCGTAAATTTGATCGCCTCGCGCCATAGTTCGTTCAAAGTGAGATAGGGGAGCAGGGGGTGCAGGGGAGATGAGTAACACCTTAAAAATCTCTTTGTCTCCTTATCCTCCCATCCGACGCGCCGCTTCTTCAAAATCAGTCGCCGCTTGCTTGGTGGCAGTCACCTCAAAAAATGCGGAAGCGATCGCAGGTGAAAATGTAAACGTATTCAATCCTTGAGTTGTCAGAAACGCAATATCATCCACACTACGAATACTAGCAACTAAAATACGAGTAGTACTATCAACACCTGTCATTGCTCGCTGCATAGCCACTAAATCCTCACGCCCATTGCGCCCCAAATCACTAATTCTACCCAGGTAGGGAGCGGCGTAATCTGCACCTAAAGCAGCGGCAATCAGAACTTGGTGAATGGCGTAGACACCTGTGAGCGTAATCCGAATCCCTTGACTTATCAACCGAGAAGCGGCTTCCGTCCCAAGTTGAGTAACTGGCACCTTCACAACAATGCGATCGCTAATTGCCGCTAACAGCTTGCCCGTACTTACCAATGCATCAACCGAGGTTCCCCATGTCTGAAGCTGAACTTCTTTCGCCCCTAACTTAAACGCTTGTCGGGCTAACTCCTTCAACTGCTCAACGGAACAAGTCACCTGCGCCCGTTCTAACAAAAGTGGATTAGTCGTTACCCCGTAAAATAGACTGGTTGGCAGCCAAGTTTGCCATTGGGTTATGTCGGCGGTATCGAGAAACAAACGGATTTTTGGAGGGCTGGATGCCGATAATGTAGTGCGATCGCGTTGAATCATGAGGGCGCTTTATGATTAATCAAACATAAATTATCTCCTATCCCGTAGGACAGGCATCTTACCTGTCTTCTTGCTATAACAAGTGATAAATCGCTACAGGTTCACTCTTGCCCTTAACTTTGACCAACTCATCAACCAAGCGCAGATCAAAAGCTCTGGGATATTCTAGTGCGGTGACAACGGACGCCGTAACTAAAATACCACAATCGTACTTCCGAGTCAGACCTTCCACTCGTGCTGCAACATTCACAGCATCTCCAATTACTGTAGACTCAATCCGAGAAGTAAAACCAATTGTTCCCATAACCACCTCACCGCGATGAATGCCGATGCCAATTTTGATAATCGGTTGACCTTGGTTCAAACGCTCTGCATTAAATTCTTTAAGTGCCTGTTGCATTGCAAGTGCTGCGTGCAGAGCATTGCCTGTCATTTTGTCATCGAATAGTGCCATAATTGCATCGCCGATATATTTATCGATGAAGCCACCTGAATTGTTAATGACTTGCCCCATACAAGCCAAATAATCATTAAGCAGCGCAAAGGTTTCTAACGGCGTCATCTGTTCCGACATCGAGGTATAGCCACGAATATCGGCAAACAAAATAGTCATTAGGCGAGTAGAAGCGACACCCACCTGAATATTCTCTATACCGTCTGAGGCAATAACATTCAGAAATTTTTCCGGTACGAAACGTTCAAAAGATTCTAGGGTTTTCTGAAGTCGGTTAAAGGATGCTTGTAAGGTGGCAGACATCTCATTAAAAGCGGTTGCTAAGGCTCCAATTTCGTCGGCAAGCTTAACATCAGCGCGATGGTGCCAATCTCCAGCCGCAATTTTAGTAGCACTCTCCTGTAAGCGCTGTAAAGGATAGCTTAACTGTCGCGCCAGGATGTAGGCACCAACCACACCAAAACCAAGCCCCAGAGTCCCCACGAATAAAGCTTTTTGCACGGCATTTCTCACAGCATGGTTGACTTGCCGCATGGAAATGCCAATCCGCAGCGTACCCATTTTTTTATCGGCAAGATTGCGCATATCTGATGCCACTTCAATGATGGGTTCGCCACGATGTGCCCTCTGTTTACCTTTGGGAAATTCAATGTCTCGCAGCAGAAATGTTTCCGCAATCCGGGTGTCATTATAAATCTGTAACGCCGATTTTGTATCTTTAACGGCTACTATGTCGGGAAAGTACTGCTCCTGAAAATCATCAGGCACGGCAGCGACAATCTGATTGGACAAACGGGTATCTGAAACCAGAATGTAGATAAATTCTGGGTTATTTTGGAGTAAGGAATTTAGACCTACGCGGATTTGACTCCAATTCTGATCGATCAGTTCGTTCGTCCAGGCATTGGATAGCGCTACCGCTAGGGTCTGAGCTTCCCGCCGCTTTTGGTCGCGGTAAACTTGACTCTCGTTTTTCGCCCAACTCCACACCACGGCACCAACAATCGCCACAATTAATAGAGTGGTGACGGTTACAATCCGAGTGCGGATAGAGCGAAATAAAACGACTTTCATTCAATTAGGAATTTTGGAGTGGGGAGTGGGAATTTTTCTCATTACGTTTTGAAAGCAACTTGGTATTAATTTGCAATTTCAAGTTCTTCTACAAAGGTCATCCAGCGTCGGTCGTCGAGATGAGTCTCACAGGTGTCAGAGAGTGCTAAGGTGACAGGACCACCCATGTTGGCTGGAATGGGTTTCCTGTCATCACCCCAATGAGTTGCTAGCAGAATATTGCAATTTTCGATATCAGATCCCTTTAAGCGAATAGGATTAGTAGGATCGCGGTAGATTGGTGGCTTTCCGCGCACGATGACAGCACCGTTTGAGGGAACTGTGACTCCGGCAGCCGCTAAAACGTCCTGCATCAGTACTCCATGAAGCTTGACATCACCAACAGGCCAACCGATTCGGTAGCCGACGTTTTCTTCTAAACTAACTTGTGGTAGTTTTTGGAGAGTAGCAGCATCGAAAGAGTGATCGCCGACTTTTAGCTGGATTGGTTCGGTGCCAATTATCATATCGGTGACGTAAAACACCCAGAAGCGATCGGGATATTTGGGTTCGAGTTGCGGAAATTCTGTATTGGGAAACACTAAGTACAAGGGACCGCCTTCGCTGCGGGAAATCTTTTGGCGATCGCGCTCTAGGGCAATAGTAATTGGATATTGACGCAGATCTGCAAGGCTAACGGTTGAGCGATAACCGTCGTAGGCAACAAACGTTACCTCCTGAACATCAGGAGCAACTCCGAAGCGATCAAGCAATTTTGAGACAGCAATACCCCGAAAGTTAAAAACGCCATCGGGTGTACTCGTATTATTCGGGTCTTTGGTCTGAACTAATGTTGTTGCTAAGGCTTCGAGTTCTGACCAACTCAAGCGCACGGATTTGCCAGTAGCTGTTTGCCCATCAATGACTAGTTCCCACTCGGTCTGATCCTTAGTCGCCACCTGGGTGCCAACCATCATGGCATTCAGAGCAACTGCCTCTTGGCGTAGAGCTTCTAACTGAGCGTCGGTGGGTCGGTCGCTACATCCTGTTAAATAACTGACTAGAAGGAGTAAAGCAAAAACTAGAGATATTGAGAGGGGGAGACGGGGGAGATATTGAGA